>NZ_JBHSMS010000046.1:0-5143 GCF_042656795.1 Massilia jejuensis
ACCCCGAGCCGCTGCGCTACCTCGCTCGCTGGGTGCCCACGCTGGGCTACCTGCTTGACTGCTGCTATCTTGAATTCCTCTGTGTACCGCTTGCCGCTCATACCTTCTCTTTGTGCCCTATATTATGGCTCAGGAGTGTCTACAATAGCCGTGGCGATTCATACATCTCCGACCGCATCGCCACGCGAGAAGCGGGCTGGTCGGATCATCATATTGCCGCGCATCGCAAGATTATTCAGGAAGGCGGCCACCCTCGGAAGCGCAGTCCAGCGCTGACGAAGGCTGGTCCACTCTGGTCTTTGTCCAAGTTGCGGCTCGTCGACCTGACGAATGAGCGGGTAGAGGTCTGGGCGAGGGAAGAGGCAAAGATCCACCCCTCGAGCGCACGACTGGCCTGGAGGCTGCTCAAGGCGTTTATGAACTGGTGTGCCTCGCATAAAACGTATTCGATCCTGGTTCCCACCAATCCCACCAAGAGCGCGCGGACCCGCGAAAGCCTGGGTAAAGAGAAGCGGCGCCACGACGTTCTTCAGCGCGAGATGTTGCAGTCGTGGTTCAACGCAGTGCGTAAGATCGGAAATCCGGTCATTGCAGCCTACCTTCAGGTTTTGCTGGTCACCGGCGCCCGGCGGGAGGAGCTTGCTGCATTGAAGTGGGCCGATGTGAACTTCCAGTGGGGCAGCATCAAGCTGTCGGACAAGGTTGAGGATTTCCGAATGGTTCCGTTGACTCCCTTCGTTGCTGAGCTTCTAACCAATCTGCCGCGTAGGAACGCATATGTGTTCTCCAGTCCGACGTCAGCATCCGGACATATCGCAGAGCCACGAATTGCTCATAACGAGGCTGTTGCGGTGGCCAGTTTGTCGAAGCTTACCTTGCACGGCTTGCGACGGTCGTTTGCCACCTTGAGCGAGTGGGTCGAAACGCCGAATGGTATCGCCGCACAAATTCAGGGGCATGCGCCGCAAGGCGTGCGTGAGCAGAACTACATCCGCCGGCCGCTTGATTTGCTGCGAGTCTGGCATATGAAGATTGAGGCGTGGATACTCGAGCAGGCTGGGATCGTCTTAGCGCCGGCACCGGCAGCGTTCCGTATCGTCGCTTCCTGAAACTGCGCCTGCCTCGGCCTACATCGATTGATGCAGTCCTTTGACTGGCGTGCAGCCGATCTTTGCCGCGATCGATGTGATCGTGCCCCACTATGAATCGTGCTGGCTGCCGGCTTCACTGATCATGCGCACAGCGCGCTCGATGCCTTCGGGCAATACTTGCGTTGTCTCTTCATGGCTCCATGCTCCCAAACAATGGAGTCTCTACAAAACCGGGTTACTTCATATCTCGTGGACGGCACAGCGAAGGTGAACGCGTTCTACCCTAACGACTGTGCCCGGAATTACTGGGCGGTGGAGGAGTGAATGAACGAGGACGGCATTTCGGGACGAACCGTGTTTTTATGCTCGGTTGATGCATTCGTTGCAGGGTTGTTATTTACTCTTGCTATTTTACTTGCGCTTTTGCAAAGCCCATCCGATTTTGTAGGGGTGCTAACCGATATTAAAGTGCATTTCTATTGGGATAGCCGGGCCCTTGGTTTGTCCGGTGCTGCAACGATGCTTGCAGTAGCCGCTTGGCGCTCTTGGCGAATCTATCAGTCCAAGGTGATAACAGGACCAATGCAATTGGGGCTTGGACTTTTAGGATGCGCGCTGGTCTCATTCAGATTTTTCCTCTTCGTGAATGGGTTAAGTAAGGCAATCATCGACGGCATCATGTGAACTGCTTCGAATTTTGTAGAGAGTCCATTGCCTGGGGGAACGGAGCTGTGAAGAAGCAACCCAAGCATTTCCTTAAATTATTGAGTGTGCTGTGCGGATGGTGAGGGAAGCGGCAGCCAGTAAAGATTCACAGTCGGCAGCGCTCACATCGATCGAGCCCAAAATTGGCTGGACTTCAGAGACACTGCGCCGCTGGGTACACCAGCCAGCCAGAGCGCGCCACCTTCCAGCGTCTACCACCGGCTAACGCCAAAGAAGAAGAACGCGTCAAGGCGCCTGAGCGAGAAGTCCGCGAGCTCGCAGGGCAAATGAGGGCTGCGTCAGACGAGTGCTTTTGCCCAAGCGGAGCTCGGCCGCTACTTCCCAAGCCGTGAGAGCATTCGACCAGCGGTACCGCCATGCCCATCCGCCGGCCGCAGCTGAGACAAACTATTAGAACGAACTGAGCACTCAAGCCACCCGGCCTGATTTGCATTAACAGGGCCTTTACCAAGGCAGGGTGGTTCTCCTCACCACCCAATCGAGGTTATCAACCGTGCGCCGCATGCCGTTGTGTCACCGTCATAAGCATACGGCTTACCTTCGTGTTTCGCACCGGCACCATCCGGCTTAATCGCAAAGTTACCTTTGCATTTCGGGCAGACCGTCATGTCATCCTGTAGTGCTGCGACGACGCCCATCACGGTGGTGCCCGACGTCGCGCTGATGACCTGCCCGCCGTGATCGGTTTTATCGTTCAATCGAATCACGCCGCGGCCCTGATGTTTCATCATCACTCCTAGATTGAGATACTGCTGTCGCGTTACTCAGCACCAGACTTACTTGGGTTGCCAGCGGAGAAGAAGTAGGACCCCTCGGGTGCGCCAGGTACCTTGACCCGGAACTTCAAGCCGGAAAGGAGTTTGTCCCACAGCGCAACGGCCTCGTCGTTGCTGACCGACGCTGCTTTGGCGGCCCCGACCATATTGGTCTCGACCTTGGTGAACATGGCGGCGTGAAATGAGGACGGATTTGCTACGTCTCTCGGCGTACCGACGAAGGCCCACTCAAAGTCATGGGTGCCGTCGGGCCTGCGGATGAGGGATTCTTCGCCATGCCAGTGCTGCACGTCCCGCTTTCCTTCGCGTAGCACGTCACGCTGGGGGTAAAGAACGCCTTGCATCTTCTGGGCGCTCTTGATGCGGGCGAGCAAGGGCAATGCGTCGCGTTTCATTTCTTCGAATCTCTCCTTTTTATAGTCGGCATAGGCGTCCTTGTTCGAGCTGATCGAGAACGTGATATCCGGGAAACTGGGCAAGTAAATTCCAGCACTCGCCATCTCTTGATGATCGTACCGATCACTAGCCATGAAGGCGTGCTTGATGCAAAAGCCTGGTTCGGTCGGTACTTCGTCCGCAGCGCGCAGCCGCAAGCTCTTGGCCCGCGCGCGTTGTCTGGCGATTACCGCGCTTTCGGATTCGCCTTTTTCGATGGCGTCTCCGAGCATGAAGGTGATCTCGCCTTTACTGATATATGTGTCGAAGAACAGTGAATTGTCCTCCTTTGCGAATTCGTTCTCGAAATAGCGCGTCTGCCAGCTATCCTCGATTGGCCCTGCTTCGTTGTAAGTGATTTCGGCAGTAGCATCTTCCCACTTCAGTTTCGCCACTTTTTCTTTTGCCTTGTGCTTTCCTTTTTCGATTCCACCTGGAATTACTCTGATTCTTGATGGAAACGAGAGTTCCCCCATAATGAGCTGGGCTTCCTGAGGCACTTCGATCGCATAGCGGCCGAAGCAAAAGATCTTTGTGTTCTCGAACAGCGCGCGCAGGCGCGGACTTAGCTTGACTGGTTCGGGCACGGCGGCCTCCTTATAGGCATAATTACGAGAATTTCCAGCTAACGACAGCAACGCGATGAGTAATACCGCGAGCATTGCGGCGCGCTTCGGGGACAGAATGCTTTTCACGATGTCTCCCATTTCGCCGTCTTAGCGATTTGAACGACCGAATACAGCAGGGACGCCAGCACATCCTGGTCGGCATAGCTGTTCTGGTGTTCGTAACTCTTGCCTTTTGTTTCGCCGTGCACGAACAGCGTGCCTGTGATCAGCTTGGCGGAGCGCGCGGCGGGGACGGTTTCGTCGCCAGGCGCGGCTGGCGGTTGCAGGGCGAGCGTCAGCACCCGGCTGTCTGCCTGGACTTTCAATGTGCCTTGGGCGTCGTCGCTCACCAGCTTCCAACTTTCGACCGGCGTAAGCAGGATGTTGCGGGAGTCCCACACTTCAGGATCGGTCACTTTGAATACGACCTCGCCATAGCTGAGACGTTCCGGCGACGCACAGAAGCTGCCGTAGCAACTGGTCGGATGGAAGGTGGTCTTGATGTCTTCGATAAATTTACTGGCATCTTTCAGACGACTGATAACCGCATCAATGCCCCCACCATCCTTTTTTTCTACGCGCCCGGGGTTAACCCAGTCCGGATTGATGAGCCGCCACCATGAATCGGCGGGTTGCAGGTAAATGCTTTCCAAAGTGCTCGCTCTGGCGCCGGGCCAGCTCCACATCTCGCGCCCGGACCCGTCCACGACCTTTAGCCACGATTTGCCGTAAGCGGAACCGGGAAACAGTTCCAGTGCGGCGGGCGCGTTGGCTAGGATGGCAGTAGCATGTTCCCCATTGAGACCAAGAATGCTCGCCTTGGTTTCGGGAAACAGGAACGAATCATCTAGGAAACCGAAACGCATGCGTTTATAGGAGGCAGCGGCACCCATGGTCGGCATCACGTTGTGATAGATGCCAAGTACCTTGACGGCGGGGTCGTTCAGCAGGTTCCCATATTTTGGATGAATGAGCGCGCGCGCCAGCAGGCCGCCCATGCTATGCGTCACGACGATCACCTCGTCGCATTTGAAGCCCCGCTTCTGGTAACCCTTGGCAAGCCCCCGGATGCGCTCGGCGATCACCTTCGCGGTTTTGCCGTTGCTTTTCAAAAAGTTGTATCCCATGGCATGGACCGGATACCAGCACGCGGCGATCTTTTTCAGATCCTGCTCGGTCAGCGGCTCCCCTGCGTCCACACCGCCGAAAGTGCGTGGATCGGCGAAGTACGGCTTCCACATCGGGTTTGCCGAATTGCCTGCGACCATATTGTTAAGGTGGCTTTCAGCCGTTTTCAGGAGCTTCCCATAAGAGCCAGTGAACAGCACTTCGCTCCAGCCCCGCCAGCGTGCGACTTGCGCTGGCGATTCGCGTTTCTTCGCGATTTGTTGGCCGGGTCTCCATCCTGTCGGCTTGCGCGTCCCTACGAGGGGCGGAATAGCTTCGAGGTTATCAGGGACGTTCTGATGCCGCTTGTCCGCTGCCAGCGTTTCCGGGCCCTCGGGAT
>NZ_JBHSMS010000047.1:0-160447 GCF_042656795.1 Massilia jejuensis
AAGAAGCTGGCCGCCGAGCTGCGCAACTGGGTCGGCAAGGAGATCGGTCCGATCGCCAAGCCGAAAGAGATCCGTTTCGGCGACAACCTGCCGAAGACGCGCTCGGGCAAGATCATGCGCCGCCTGCTGCGCGTGCTGGCCAAGGGCGAAACCATCACCCAGGACGTGTCGACGCTGGAAAACCCGGCGATCCTGGAGCAGCTCAGGGAATCGATTTGACGGAGCGGTCGAACGAATGTCCGGTAATTACGTATTTCCCGGAAAAGTAGGGCGTCCGATGGGGGCGGGGGGAGCTGATGTATTTCCTCGACTCCATGCGAATGATCGTCAAACTTTCCCGGGAAGTCCGTACTCTGCATCGCGACATTTTACCGCTGCCTGGAGCAGCGTTAATGTCGCGTGAGCGGCCCGCGAAAAGAACTGCTCGCCGCTCTGGATCGTCGACGCTGAGATCCGGTGCGAGCGTCGCTAGCGTTGTCGGGTCCTGTTCAGTAATTACCGGAACTGTCGTGCTCCAGCTACCTTTTCTTTCTTGCCATTGAGGTGGATAGCTGCTCGCTGTAGATAAGGCGGCAGCCTGCTAAGCAGATTTTCACCTTGTCCGTTATTGCCAGTGGCTATGAGATGCGCCGCATATTGGGCAATGACTGCCTTCGACGCATCCCCTTCGGCTAGCGCCTGGTATATCAGTGCTGTCAGTTTCACGGGGTCATGACCAGCAGCGACAATGCTTCCCATAGATCATGCGCCTCGGCCCTTGCGGCCACGTCGTCTACCTCGTCTACACGTTCACCCTTGGCGTCCGCTTTTCCTGTTCGCTTGCGGCGCTTGCAGAGCTCGCACTGCGGCACAGTAGCCGCCTTGCACCGCATCCGCTTCTGTTTGCCAAAATTCACATTTATTTCCCGCCGAGTACTTAGTTCCCGGCTTTGGCAAGTTACGCAGCCATTTCCGGGGAGGGCAGCCTGGGCGATCCACGCCGTGCTGCTGCACTGGCGGCCGCCGTCACCTGCTTTCGCCTCCTCAACATGCTGTGTTGCCAATCTGACACTCAAGCCTCACTCAGCCGCAAAATTTCAGTTGCATTCTGAATTCAGTGTGATAAATTTGCAGCAGTAGGTTGAGTGCCGAAGAAAGCATCCCGAAAAACAAATACTCTGAACGGGGTTTCTTCATATTATTGATCTTTACCAAGCTGATTTTTCAAAATCAGGGGTTTCGACGTCCCTGAAAAGGCAACCAGATCGGCGCACAAAAGGATGGAGACAAAATGTGTGATGAAATGAAGTTGAACGGCGGTCCAGACACGACGCTTGAAAATGAGCAGCGCCGCAAAGTAATCAAGATTGCCGCGGCTGGGGCCACACTGGGCCTTTGCGGTTCCGCTTTTTCTGCAGAGCCGGCAAGCACTGGCGGAAAAGTCGAACTGAAACTCGATGACTTGCTTGTTGCTGACGACGCCGAAGACGGCGCAGCACCGTTGACACCAGCCGATTTAAAACCCGGAAAGCCAGTGCTGGCGTTTCCGTACGATCCCAAGACCAAGACCATCCGCTCAGGCTCACGCCTGAACAAAGTGCTTCTCCTGCGTCTCGAGGAAAGCAGTTTTGATGAAAAAACAAAATCATTAGCGGCAAACGGTGTATTGGGATTCTCTGCAATCTGCACTCACCAATCCTGCGAAGTTAAAACCTGGATGTCAAAAACAAAGGTTTTGGCGTGTTTTTGTCATGCTTCGATGTTTCAGCCCCTCGAATCCGGCGCTGTCGTATCAGGTCCCGCACCCCGCGCCCTGCCGACGGTGCCATTGAAAGTCGTGAATGGAAAGCTGGCGGTGGCAGGCCCCTTCAGCGCCCCGCCAGGAGTAGTGTGATTTTTTAAGTCAGAAACAAGCACCGGGCTTGCCGAAGTTCAAAATAACATAAGAGGAGACAAGTATGAAGCATCTGCTTAGCTGTTTTGCTTTCGCTATTGTGGCTACGACGGGAGCAACACAGAACTGCGCTGCATCCGATTACAAGGCGGTCACCGATGACCGCCTTAAAAATCCGGAACCAGCCAACTGGCTTCAATATCGCGGGAATTACGCAGGATGGGGCTACAGCCCACTGGCGCAGATCAACGAGAAAAATGTCGGCAACCTGGAGCTGGCATGGGCTTTCGCCACAGGTCAGGTCGAAGGGCATCAGGCACCTCCAATCGTCAATGGCGGCTATATGTTCATCACCACGCCGGGCTCTCAACTGATCGCCATCGACGCCAAGACTGGTCTGGAATTGTGGCGCTATAAAAAGGACCTGCCTGCCGACATGATGCAGCTGCATCCGACAAACCGCGGGGTCGCCTTATATGGAGACAAGGTTTATCTAGCAACAATGGATAGCCACCTCGTTGCGCTTGACGCGAAAAGCGGCAAGGTCGCATGGATACAAAAGGTCGGTGACGCGAAGGCCTTGAGCTATATGACACTTGCCCCGCTTGCAGCAAATGGCAAGATTATGGTCGGCTCATCCGGAGGTGAAACAGGTGTCCGCGGTTTTGTGGCCGCTTTCGATGCACAAAGCGGCAAGGAATTGTGGCGCACATTTACTACTGCAGCGCCAGGTGAGAAGGGCGGCGATACATGGCCCGGAGACACTCATAAGAACGGCGGTGGCTCGATCTGGATTACCGGGACATATGACCCCGCAAGCAACCTGGCGTATTGGGGCACGGGAAATCCGGCACCCTGGCCAACCGAGGGCCGAAAGGGTGACAATCTCTACACAAGCTCCACAATTGCGCTCGATGTCAGCACTGGTGCACTGAAAGCCTACCACCAGTACACGCCAAATGACGCCTGGGACTGGGACGAGGTCTCCGCCCCTCTTCTTATCGATACCGAGGTGAAGGGAAAGAAGATTTCCGCCGCAGTCCATGCTGGGCGTAATGGCTACCTGTGGATACTCGAACGTACCCCCAACAAGCTGGGTTTCGTCGGTGCGTGGCCATTCGTTCATAACAATGTATTCACGTCGATCGACCCGAAGACCGGAAGGCCTTCCTACGATTATTCCAAGCGTCCCGGAATGGGCAAGCCAGTCGGGTTCTGCCCTTCGCTGTGGGGTGGAAAGGACTGGCCACCTGAAGCCTGGAATCCAAAAACCCAGCTGTTCTACATTCCCGCGAACAATAATTTGTGCGCCGAACTGGGAGAGGCCGAAGATGTCAAGTATAAAAAAGGCGAACTGTTTATCGGTTACCCGATCGAATCAGTGCTGGGCAGCTTGCGCTATAAAGACGGAAAAAAACCGGGCACGATTGGCGAAATACAAGCTTGGGATTTGAAGACCGGAAAACAAGTCTGGACCCATAAATACCCTGGAATTAACTGGGGACCGTTGTTGACCACTGGCGGGAATCTCGTGTTCGCCGCCGGAACCACCGACCGTAAGTTCCGCGCCTTGAATGCAACTAATGGCAAAGTTCTGTGGGAAACAGCAATGGCCTCGGCAAGCACTGGCGTTCCGACTTCTTTCGAAGTCGACGGAACGCAGTACATTGCAGTTCAATCGGGCTGGGGTGTCGATGCTGAACGCGTGCAGAATGCCTTGAACGGGCTGAATGACACTGCGCCGCTCAAAATTCCGCAAGGCGGTACGTTGATGGTCTACAGACTGAAGAAGTGAAACCGTGAAGCGGTAAAAGAGCGGCGCGCTTGACAAATAACGCCATGGGCGCAAGCACATGCGAATTCCAAGCGCGGCTCGTCGGGCGCATGGCTGCGGCCAAGGCTATATGTGAGAACGCCGTTGCAATTAACCTTATCAAGGAAATGAAAATGGAAGAAGTTCAGCATAATTTTATCGGTAACGAATTTGTCAAATCTACTGGAACCGCCACGATTGAGGTCGTCAATCCGGCGAACCTGGAAATCGTAGGCGCAGTACCAGAGTCCACGGAAGCAGACGTGCATAGGGCGGTCGAGGCAGCAAAGCGTGCTCAACCTGGGTGGGAAAAACTTCCCGCGATCGAGCGCGCCACTTACCTCAGGTTAATCTCGAGCAAGTTAAGGGATAACAAGGAGCGACTGGCCACAATGATCGCCTCCGAACAGGGTAAGGTACTCGAGCTCGCCAGGGTTGAAGTCGACTTCACCGCCAACTACATCGATTACATGGCCGAGTGGGCCAGACGCATCGAGGGTGAAATCATCCAGAGCGACCGGCCAGGTGAAACGATATATCTGTATCGGAAGCCAATCGGGGTTGTGGCCGGAATTCTGCCGTGGAATTTCCCATTTTTCCTTATCGCTCGCAAGATGGCGCCGGCCCTGATTACCGGAAACACAATCGTTATCAAATCGAGCGAAGAAACGCCCCTTAACGCAGTGCTATTCGCAGAGATCGTAAAAGAATGCAACTTGCCAGCAGGCGTTTTTAACCTGGTCAACGGCGGCCGCGATACCGGGGCGCATCTGACTTCTCATAAAGACGTTGGCTTCGTAACATTTACGGGAAGTGTACAGGCAGGGATCCGCATCATGGAGACCGCCGCGCGTAACCTGACGCGTGTCAACCTTGAACTCGGGGGAAAAGCTCCAGCGATCGTTCTCAATGACGCAGACCTTGATCTTACAGCAAAGGCGCTGCATGACTCTCGCGTCCTCAACAGCGGACAGGTATGTAATGCCGCTGAGCGGGTGTATGTCCAACGCGGCATTGCGGATGCGCTCGCGAGCAAAGTCACTGAATTGATGGCCGCAACCCGCTATGGAGACCCACTGAAAGAGAAAGACCTTCATATGGGTCCGCTGATCAACAAGGCAGGGTTGACCAAGGTTGCAAATCTGGTCTCCGATGCGAAGAGCCATGGTGCCGAGATTCTAACTGGCGGCAAGATTTCAGATCGTTCCGGATTCCACTATGAACCGACGGTCTTGATCGGTTGCACCGACAAGATGGATATCATGAAGCAGGAGATCTTCGGTCCGGTATTGCCTTTGCAGGTGGTCGACAGTCTCGATGAGGCGATCGCTCTTGCAAACAATTCAGAATTCGGGCTGACTTCATCGGTATTTACACGTGACCTGAACGCGGCGATGAAAGCAACCAGAGAATTGAGTTTCGGTGAAACCTACGTTAATCGTGAACATTTCGAGGCAATGCAGGGGTTCCACGCGGGACGTCGTAAGTCTGGCATCGGCGGCGCCGACGGGAAACATGGTCTGTTGGAGTTCATGGAAACGCACGTCGTCTATATGCAGACCAACGGCTAGCAGTCGATATCACAGCGGCCTGGAGGATACCTGGTCTGCAGTAAGCTAGCGCTATCGATCCTCCAGTCTTCTTCGGTTTCCTCTTTTAATAATCTGCAATACCTTGTTCACGATACGGGATAAAAATGAAAAAATCGGCACTCGGACTCAAGCGGTACACCAAGACAATCAGTCACGCTATCGCCATCGTCGCCCTCTCTGTAATCGGCACCTCCGCGCAAGCACAAGTGTCACGTGGATTCATTGCGCCGCATGAGTACACTCTACCGGTGGGCTTTGATCCATTCAATGTCTTCGTCGAATACGCGACTCTCCAAAAAACCGAGCGCGTATGGGATGCTAACGGAAAAAAAATAAGTGGAAGCGATACTGATGTATTGGTGGCGTTGAGCAAATACGTCCATTTCTGGACTCCCGCTTCGAATCGGAACATCGGTCTGGCTTGGGAAATCATTGTCCCTAAAGTTGGAGTTCGGGACAAGATTACACGAACATCACTGGGCGGGATTGGCGATCCTCTGACGGGCTTTGCGGCCTGGTATAAGCCTAGAGACAACATGACCCTGGGCATGGACCTGTTCCTGCAAGTACCCGTTGGCGACAAGGATGTCGGAGGAGGAGACCGGTGGAATGTGATCGGTGCAATCATCTTCGATGCGCAGTTTGATAAAATAAACTATACCGGCAATCTTGGCATGAACCTGCCCGGTGCACCGGTGGAGGGGCTGCGTCCCGGGAAAATCTGGCACATGAATAATCGCCTGGGATATCGTGCGACCGATCTGATTGAACCGTATGTTGGTCTCGACTATGAACGTCAGGAAGCCAGGTCGGGCCTTCCAAAGAACTATGAAACGGTTGCTGCGCTCGGTGTCATGTTCCATACCTTCAAAAATTCGAGTATCGCCGTGCATTACCAGAAAGGCCTCGACGGAGAGTCCCGGCCCGAATCCAACAACCTCAACGTGCGGTTTGTTTATAGCTGGTGACTTACCTGGCGGATAGACGCTTCCCGCAGGCCTATCCGCGAAGTCGCTGCCATATTGGATCTGGGTGAAACGTTGGTCTGAAAGCCAAGGGAAGCAGTTCGTTGTCAACGGTTGAGCAAGACTCCTTGCAGGAAACCCGCAACGAATTGCTTTCCTTCAGATCAGCAATCAGAAGCCCGACCTTGCATTTTCCTCATCAGTAGTCGGAACAAAATACCGTCATCTGCAGGCCTCGACGTCCTACAGTCGTGCCTCTTATCCGTAGAATAAAGGGCAGCAACATGGATTTTTCAATTCCTCCGTCTTTGCTGGAGCTACAGCAGCGTGTTCGTCGCTTTATAACGGAAGAAATCATTCCCTATGAAAATGATCCTCGGCAGACGCCACATGGTCCGGATGAAAGCTTGCGCGACGATCTCGTCGACAAAGCACGAAAGGCAGGCTTACTGACCCCGCATGCGTCTGTCGAGCACGGAGGACTTGGGCTTAGCCATGTCGCCAAAGCCATCGTTTTTGAAGAGGCTGGCTACTCGCCGTTGGGTCCCGTGGCATTCAACATCCATGCTCCTGACGAAGGTAATATTCATCTCCTGGAGGCAATCGCTACGCCGGAGCAAATAGATCGGTGGGTGAAGCCGTTAATCGGGGGGACAATCCGCTCCTGCTTCGCCATGACTGAACCCTCGCCCGGCGCCGGTGCAGATCCTTCAATGCTGCAAACGACAGCGGTGCAGGACGGGGATGACTTTATTATTAATGGCGAAAAATGGTTCATTACCGGGGCGAAAGGCGCCGGCTTCGCCATTATCATGGCAAAGATGGAGGATGGCACCGCAACCATGTTCCTGTCCGATATGGACCGCCCCGAAATCGAATTGACACGGACGATGGGTGCGCTGGATACATGCTTTACCGGCGGTCATGGGGTTTTGCGCATAAAAAATTTGCGTGTGCCCGCTAATGATGTGTTGGGTGAAGTTGGCAAGGGCATGCGCTATGCACAGGTCCGACTGGCACCTGCGCGGTTAACTCATTGCATGCGATGGCTTGGGCAGGCTCGCCGGGCGCACGATATAGCGCTCGAATATGCGCGTCGACGTGAAGCCTTTGGCCGTGTGCTCGGTGATCATGAAGGGGTAAGTTTCATGCTCGCTGACAACGAGATGGATCTCCACACTGCTCGCCTCCATATCCTGCATACGGCATGGCTCCTTGACCAGGGCGAGCGATGCAATTTCGAATCCAGCCGCGCTAAGGTGGTGTGCTCCGAAGCCGAGTGGAGAGTTGTCGACCGCAGTGTCCAGATCCTTGGTGGACAGGGCGTCACCCACGAAACGATCGTCGCCCGGATTTTCGCGGATATGCGGGCTTTTCGTATTTACGATGGTCCGAGCGAAGTTCACCGATTCAGCCTGGGCAGGCAGATTGTCGCGGGTAAAAAAGCAAAGCCAAACAGCCACTCGGAGCGCCAATGAACCACGCAGCCTTGCAAAACCTTTTCGGCCTCGACGGACGGATCGCACTTGTCACAGGTGCCTCGAGTGGTCTCGGGCGACACTTCGCCGAATTATTAGCTGGCGCAGGAGCCGTGGTCGTTGTCGCCGCACGTCGCCTGGATAAATTGCAGGATCTGGTTGAGTCGATCCGGGCAAAACAAGGCCAGGCTCATTGTGTTGAAATGGATGTCACGGACGCCGCCTCGATCAGCAGGGCTCTGGACCAGGCAATTTCATTAGCGGGAGTGCCTGACATTCTCGTGAATTGCGCCGGGAATACCGTTACAAAGCCTCTGTTGGAGCAGACAGAAGAAGACTGGGACAGCGTGATCGATCCGAACCTCAAAGGTTCGTGGCTTATTTCAACCGAGACGGCGCGACGTATGGTTGCCCTTGGGAAGTCAGGTTCCATCATAAACATTGCGTCGGTTCTTGGCGAACGCGTTGCTGGCGGAGTCGCACCGTATGCAATTTCGAAAGCAGGCCTAGTGCAGGCAACCAAGGCAATGGCACTTGAGCTTGCCCGTTACTCCATCAGGGTCAACGCACTGTTACCAGGTTACGTAATAACAGGACTGAACCGGGAATTTCTTACAAGCCAGGCCGGAGAGAAGCTCCGGATGCGCATCCCTAGCCGTCGTTTCTGCGAATTGTCTGACCTTGACGGCCCGCTCCTGTTACTTGCATCGGACGCAGGCCGTGCCATGACGGGCACTTGCGTTGCCGTTGATCGCGGCCATCTCGTCAGTACCCTCTAGTCTGGTGAAATCTATGGAAGAAGCACTACGCATTGCAGTTGAGCGATTTGTTGCAACAGCAGCAAACGCGTCCAGTGTAAATATTTGCAGCGCAAAGCTGTTGTCGGGTGGTGCTGTCCAGGAAAACTGGCTCATCGAAACGCAGTTTGTTGGGGGGCCATTTGACGGTATTATGTCCCTCGTGCTGCGTTGCGATTCTACTACTGCAGGCGTTGCGATCAGCCATAATCGCGCTGAAGAATTTGCTCTTCTAAAGCTTGTCTTCAATGCCGGTGTAACAGTTCCCCAGCCTCTGTGGTTATGTGATGACCGAACGGTCATCGGGCGCCAGTTCTTCATCATGCGGTGTATCGATGGAACGGCGGCCGGCCACCTCCTGGCTAGGAACGCTGCTTATACGAGCCACCGCAAAGGATTGGCTGAACGTCTGGGGAAAGAGCTCGCAAGAATACATTCGATTCGTCCTCCGCACCCAGAACTTGATTTTCTCCCACTCACTGACGAGACGCCTGCAGAACGTCGAGTAAAGCAGTACCGCGCTTTCCTTGACTCATGCCCTACGGCTTATCCCGCCCTCGAATGGGGATTGCGCTGGCTGGAGCGCCACGCCCCCGTGCAAACTACCACCACGCTTTGTCATGGCGATTACCGTACCGGCAATTACATGGTCAACGAGAATGGCTTGACCGGGATTCTTGACTGGGAATTTGCCGGCTGGAGCGATCCGATGGAGGATATCGGCTGGTTTTGCGCGAAATGCTGGCGTTTTGGGAACGTAGCTGCTGAAGCGGGCGGCATCGGCGACCGTGCGGATTTCTATAGTGGATACGAAAATGAATCGAAGAAGCTAATTGACAGAATATCGATCAAATATTGGGAAGTGATGGCGCATGTAAAATGGGCGGTCATAGCGCTCCAGCAGGCCGATCGCCAGATGAGCGGCGAGGAAAACTCTCTTTTGCTCGCTCTAACGGGGCATATCGTCCCCGAGCTCGAATGGGAAATATTAAACCTGACGGAGAAAGACTGATGCAGCAGCTTCCACAAGGGGACGCATTGCTTGAATGTGCCCAAGATTTATTTCGCGTTCATCTACTGCCGACGATTGGCGCCGACCATAAGCATGCGGCGCTGATGATTTTGAATGCAATGGCAATTGCGTCAAGGCAATTCAAATCAGTTCGCCGGTATGAGTCGGAGGAGCTGGCTGAGCTCCAGGAATTTCTACCGGAAAAATGCAAGACACTGTTAGCCGCTAACCAGGATTTCGCGCGGATCATCAGAGAGGGCGCTGGCGATCCGGGGCAACCGCAACGGGAAAAAATACTGTCCCATTTGAGGCATGCAGGGCGGCAGAGGCTTATGGAAAGCAACCCGAAGATACTCGATTCCGGTGATGCCTGACGAGAGTCATAACAGGGTCGTCGAGCGTTCTTGACGCATTATTGAATAATCAATGTCGACTGACGTATGACTTGGTAATGAGTCAGGCAATGGAAAGCCAGCTCCTTGCAAGGGAATAACAGGCCATTACCGCTCACACTTTTCAGCTTTGCATGCAGATCGGTCATCGATAAAAATTGATGATGCATACATAAGGCAGCCACATGGGGTTGTATTTACATAATTTGATATCATTCGTGAGGGTAGCTACCTCATGACGAAGATTTTCCTGGCTACTTTCCCGTTTTTTGCGATTATTCTTTGCGGATATGGAGCGACAAGATTCAAGCTCCTGCCTCTCGAAGCCATCCCGGGCTTGAACGTTTTTGTATTGTACTTTGCTCTTCCCTGCATGTTATTCCGGTTCGGGGCGGGTACGCCGATCGAAAAATTACTTAATTATTCGGTCTTTGCCACCTACTGCACAGCAGCCCTTCTGATTGTTGTAATAGCAATATTAACAACACGAAAGGGCGATACTGGATGGAATGACGCGGCGTTCGGGGCGCTTGTTGCCTCTTTCCCAAATACGGGTTTTATGGGTATGCCCCTGCTTGTGAGCATTGCTGGACCAAAGGTCGCCGGCCCTCTGATCATATCGCTTTCAATCGATATGATTATTACGTCCTCACTGTGTATTGCGTTGTCGCGCTTGTCAAATGGGAGCGGGGCGGGGATGTATCGAACTGTTAAAGACGCGTTAAAAGGCGTAATCATAAATCCTTTGCCATGGGCTATTCTCCTGGGCGGCGCTGCATCGTACATGAACTTGAGAGTGCATGGCCCGATCATGCACGTCATTGAAATGCTGGCGGACACTGGTTCGCCTATGGGGCTGTTTGCCATCGGTACCGTATTGGCGCGATCCCACATGACGGCGGCCGGCAGTCCGGGAAAACAACATATGGCCAGTGACACTATGCTAATTGTCTCGTACAAGCTGGTACTCCATCCGCTGCTGGTTTTCGGGATTGGAAGTCTTGCGATGAAGGCCGGATTGCCCTTGGACTGGTTGTCGTTAAGTGTATTGGTATTCGTGGCTGCGCTGCCGAGCGCCAGCAATGTTTCAATTCTGGCGGAACGCTTCGGGGCGAGGACGGAAAGGATCGCTTATATAGTTCTTATTTCCACGACCTTGTCGTTTTTTACCCTGTCATTTGTTTTAGCCCTGTTTTTCGGCGATTCGATCTAGGCGAATTAACAGCCCTGTGATCCTGATAACAGCTAGAACATCTGGCCTGGCCGGTCAGTTCGTCCAAACCACCCGGCAACGGCAGTAATCCCGGAGCCTCATCACTTCATCACGTATTGCAACGTGTGCAGGAAGGCGGATTCGGGATTGATTGCGGTTCGAATTCGGCATGCGCATATCTGTAAAATTTTATCAAGGAGGGAAATCATGGCAATGATTAAAGATGTCGTCATCGTGGGCGCAGCGCGCAGCGCTGTTGGTTCATTTGGCGGTGGACTGAAGGATATCTCGGCATGCGACCTTGGCGGGCAAGTGGTCAAGGCCGCTTTCCTGCGAGCAAACGTCGATCCCATGCAAGCTGGACAAATTGTCCTTGGCAACGTCATCCATTGCGAAGCGCGCGACATGTACCTGTCGCGAGTGGCCGGCATCAACAGCGGCATGTCGAAGGATTCAAGCGCTTTAACGCTAAACCGGCTATGTGGATCTGGCCTGCAAGCAATTGTGTCGGCGGCCAATGCAATCCAGCTTGGCGACACCGAGGTAGCCGTGGGTGGTGGCGTGGAAACGATGAGCCGTGCTCCATATTCCGTACTCGCGGCGCGCTGGGGCGCACGCATGGGCGATACGCCAATGATCGACATGATGACGGGCGCGCTTTCCGATCCGTTCGGCGCAGGTCATATGGGCGTGACAGCGGAAAACGTTGCGGAGAAATTCGGTATAAGCAGGCAGGCGCAGGACGCGTTTGCATTGGAAAGCCAGCGTCGTGCCTTGACAGCGATTGCCGCCGGTTATTTCAGGCAGCAGATCGTGCCGATCGAGCTGCAGCGGCGCGGGGAAACCATTTTCTTCGATACCGACGAATATCCAAAGGAAGGACTGACGCTTGAATCCATGGCGAAGCTTCGGCCGGCATTCAAGAAAGATGGCGGAACGGTCACGGCAGGGAACGCATCAGGTATCAACGACGGCGCCGCAGCCTGCGTCCTGATGAGCGCAGACGCTGCGGTGCGTGAAGGTGTACAGCCCCTTGCGCGCTTGGTATCGTACGCTGTCGCAGGCGTAGAGCCGTCTTTGATGGGAACCGGGCCGATCCCCGCAGTCAAAATTGCGTTGAAGAAAGCTGGGCTCAGTCTGGACGATATGGACGTCATCGAGTCGAACGAGGCATTTGCGGCGCAGTCGCTGAGTGTGTGTCAAGGCCTTGACCTTGCCCCTGGACGTACCAACGTCAATGGCGGTGCGATTGCGCTCGGTCATCCGCTTGGGGCGAGTGGCGCGATTCTTACCGTTAAGTGCTTGTATGAACTTCAACGGGTCGGAAAGCGTTACGGCTTGATTACCATGTGCATCGGCGGTGGCCAAGGTATCGCGGCGGTAATCGAACGCCTGTAAAGGCTGTGTTGGCAAAGTGCAGACGTACGAACGCCTGCGACTGCGTACACTGCCGATGCCCGTAAACATCGGCAAAATATCATGTCGCACGTCGCACGTCGCACGTCGCACGTTGCAGGGGTAAGACGATGGAATGAGGCAAGGCTGGGTGCAGAAGCATCGAATGCTCATGTCAGGTGACGCGCTGCGGCCCGGCCGAAGATTCTGGAAAACCTGGACTGGTAGCACAGGGTGACGCTGCGAAATCAGCAAATGCTGATCAAGCTGCCGGGCGAATGCGTGATTGCCCGCCTTCCGGCTGGGTGGTTGCGCGGCAGGTACCTGCCGCCATTGTCACAGTTGCTTTATGCGACTCGGGCCGCCTGTAGGGCGGCCAGGCCATGAAGCGCCGGGGTTTGGATTCGCGCGCCGGCATTGTCTGCGCAACAAAGTCATTCTCGAGCGAATGTTGGCGTAACTGCCGATCATCAATGGGCCGCCAGATCGATCTGAGCGAGCTTTTTACGCTTTGAATCGCGCGTATCGCTTTCCACAGCCATTAACACATGAGCGTCCTGATCTTGCTTGAGGCTAGCCGAAAATTGACTCTCCTCCAGGCAGTTAATCATGAAGTCAGCTGCGGCAGAGATATGCAGCCGAGCCAGTTTTTCCGCCTGCTCTTCGTTACCGCTTCCAATCGCTTCCAGAATATCCGCGTGTTGGGTCCAGATATTGCGTGGCTTTTCCTCCTTATTCAAGACCTGACCCATGACTCGCTGTGCGGTAATCCAGTGGGCATCCATTGCAACTGGAATCAGGGGGTTTTCTGCAAGGTCGTAGATGAATTGATGGAGGGCCATGTCGGCAACAATCATCTTCCGGTATGACTGTTCGGCAACGGCATCCATGCCGGCTTGAATGTAGGCTGGCCCTTCCTTCTTGGCCCTGGTCGCATTGAGCGACGCAGCTCTTCTACTCGCCAGACCCTCGACTACGGCGCGCATGTCATACATATTGCGCACATAGCCAAGATCGAGAGGCGCAACCTGAAGGCCGCGGCCCGGGGCATCGAGCAGAACGCCCTGATTCTTCAGAAGGAGCAGGGCTTGCTGCACTGGTTGCCTGGATACCCCGAGCACTCGAGCTACCCCTTCCTGGATGATGCGTGCACCGGGACGAAGCCGACCTTCTGAAATAGCAGTAAGAACCGCCTTATGGACCTGCTCAACCAAATTCGGGTAAGTCTCGATTTCGTTCGTTTCCAGTTCTTTCATGGCGCGCGACCTCATACAAAACGTTCAATTATTACAAAGTCTCGCTCGCTTCCTGCCGCCACGCGAGTTCGGCATCGTCCCAGGCCGAAAGCGCTTGAAGGTCGGGAACCCAGGCAAGACCGGATCTGGCATCTGACGACACTGCTTCCGGTGTCACCAAAACATCGAGCAGAGCAGGTCGATTGGCCATTGCCCGCTCTATTGCCGCGGGTAAATCTTCCGCTTTTTCGACGCGCTCGGCATGCATGCCCAGTGAGCGGGCCATGGCCGCATAATCGGAAAATCGAAGGCGCGTTCCAGTCACTTTTCCATGTGTCTCTTGCTGGTCACGTACTTCAATCGCCCAGGAACCATTATTAGCGACGACAACCAGGAGGGGAGCCTTGTGGCGCACTGCCGAGTCAAGTTCCATGGCGTTGAATCCGAACGCTCCATCGCCGGTTGCGACAATCACTGTCCTTTCGGGACAGGCAAGGCTTGCGGCAATGCCGAAAGGTGTGCCCACGCCGATGCAACCAAGCGAGCCGGGATCGAGATAAGTTGTTGCCGGTAGACCCACGCGCGCGAAGCTCAAGAAATCTCCACCGTCGGCAACTACAATAGCATCATCTGGCATTGTATCCCGAATCGCTGACAAGAGCCGGTTGGGATGCATTAAGCCGTCTGAGCCGGGCTGTACTGTACGCATGGATTCCACCAGTTTATTTGATCGCTCAGAATGCTTTACTCTCAGCCCTTCAACCCACTGCTTGTCAGTGGCTGGCTTCCGGTCACCGGCAGCATGAAGGATTGCTTGCAGCGCCATCTCTGGAGAAGCCAGTAACTCTACCTCGCCTCGACGGTTGTCGCGCAGTTCGCTGGCGCAGTCGGCAATACGAAGGAAACGCGCTTCTCCAAAGATCGCGGGCGAGCCGTAGGCAAGCTGGAAGTCCAGGCGGCGGCCTACTGTCACAATCAGATCGGCCTGTTCCATTGCTTTGCTGCGCATGGCGGCCACGACAGACGTGTGCTGTTCCGGCACCAGTCCGCGGCTTTCGCCTGTATCGAGATAGGCGGCATTCAGGCAGGTCAGCAAATGGCAAAGCGATTCCCCAGCAGCTTGCGCGCCACGTCCCGAGATGAACAATGGGCGTTTAGCCGACCACAGGAGATCGACTGCTGCCTGAACAGCGATCGGATCAGGTAGTAGCCGTGGCAGGGCCCTCGGTAAGAAATGTTCTGGCAGCTGGACGGCGGACGGGACCTCACTTCGTAGCGTGTCCACAGGAAAGTCGAGATAGACCGGGCCGGGGTCGCCTGCCTCGCCTCTGGCCCGTGATACTGCCTCGTCCAATTCCTGTAAAACCAGCTCCGGCTGACGGACCGTTCTGGCGTAGCGTGTGATTGAGCGAACGAGATCCGTATGCACCATGTCTTGCAGCGCTCCCCGGTTTTCTTGAGGGGAGGGCGGTGTACCTGACAATACCAGCAAGGGGACGCGTGCGACATGGGCGTTCGCGATGCCCGTCATGGCATTCGTTACGCCAGGGCCCGCCGTCACCAGGGCAACACCGAAATTTCCTGTCAGCTGGGCCTCCGCATGGGCCATATATACAGCGGCCCGTTCATCGCGTACATCGACGATCTGGATCCCTTCAGCGTCGAGACGCATCCAAATCGGCATGATATGGCCGCCGCACAGGCTATAGACCCGCTTGACGCCACGCTGTTTGAGGAATCTGGCAATGAGCGCAGCGGCGGACTTGTCGGAAATTGTCTTAACGGTCATGTTACCTCCTGATGGGAAACAAACGATGGCCAAGCGTCATGGCGACTGGCAACGCATGGACGAATTTAAGCGGCTGACCCAATAATTCTACCGCATTCTGAATTCAGTGTTCTATAATTCACCAGCTTCATACATGACTTTTCCTGAAAAAAATTCTGGAGACCTGACCTATGGATCACCTGCTTACCATCTCCGATGCGGTTGCGACGCAAGCATCTCTCTATCCAGCTAAACTCGGCGCCAAGGATTCGCGGCGGACCCTTACGTATGCGCAGTGGCATGAACGCGCCACCAACCTGGCACAGGGATTGATGGGAATTGGCCTTCAAAAAGGCGACCGGGTTGGCATCTTGGCTTACAACCGCATCGAATGGATGGAAATTTATGTGGCACTCGCACGCGCCGGCATGATCGCCGTGCCGATCAATTTCCGCCTGACTGCTCCTGAAATTTCTTACATTCTGGATAACTGCGAGGCGGATGCACTGATATCGGGACCGGAGTTCAATGACATCGTGGGCTCCATTCGCAAGGAAGCTTCGGCATCCAACAGGCATTATGTGGTACTTGACTCCGAACCCGACAGTGGCTGGATTGGGTATGAAAACCTTATGCGCCCGCAAGCGTCTGAATTCACTCTTCCTGAAGTGCATTCTGAAGAAACCTGCGCCCTGTTATACACATCAGGTACAACCGGGCGGCCGAAAGGGGTGATTCGTAATCATACCGGCAATGCGCTAATCGCCCTTGCAACAGCACTCGAGATGGGCTTTACCCGGGACGATACGGCCTTGCTCGTAATGCCGATGTGTCATGCCAATTCGATCTATTTTGCGATGACGTTCATTCATATCGGTGGCACCTGCATCATTGACGACAAGAAGAGCTTCGATCCTGAGGAGTTGCTAGCGGTTCTCGCGAAGGAAAAAGTCACCTTTACTTCACTTGTACCGACCCATTACATCATGGTTCTTGCGCTCCCCGTCGAGGTCAAGAGCCGTTACGATATGAGCAACGTCGGCAAGCTTCTTGTCTCTTCAGCACCTGTGCGCAAGGAAACGAAACGGGCAATTCTCGACTATTTCTCCAATGGCAAGCTCTACGAGTTATACGGGTCAACCGAAGCAGGATGGGTCACGCTATTGCGGCCGGACGAACAGCTGGAAAAACTGGGGTCTGTCGGAAGGGAGTGGGTTGCAAGCGGCTTGATCCGGATAGTTGATGAGAATGGCATGGACGTGCCGGATGGCCAGGTGGGGGAACTGTTTTCGCGAACTCCCTACGTCTTTAGTGGATACTGGAAGAATCCGGAGAAAACGGCGCAAGCATTTCGAGGGGAATGGTGTTCCGTCGGCGATATGGGACGCCGGGACGAAGACGGCTATATCTGGTTAGTCGATCGTAAGAACAACATGATTATCAGCGGCGGAGAAAACGTGTATCCGTCGGAAGTGGAGTCGGTGATTGGCGGTCTTAGTAAAGTAAAGGATGTAGCGGTCATCGGTCTTCCAGATGAGAAATGGGGAGAAAGGGTGCATGCCGTAATCGTTCTTCATGACGGCCAGCAAGCGACAGAGGCTGAAGTGCAGGCATGGTGCCGGACCAGCCTTGCAGGCTACAAGACGCCGAGATCGGTTTCCTTTATCACTGACGCAGAGATGCCGCGTACTGCTACCGGAAAAATCCTGCATCGCGCGCTGCGACAGCAATTCTCCGCGGCGCGCGATGTAGCTGCGTGAAAACACCCACGCAATACGTCGCTGGTTTGGCAATAGCCAACCTGCGCGCCTTGCTCAACAATTCAGCAGGTAGTTTAATTGTTCGGATTGTCGTCGGTCTTCTTGCAGCCGGTGGCCATGCTTTGTTGCATAAACCAGCCTGTACACCCTGGCTACACTCCAGGCAGAAGCCGCTGCCGTAGTCGACAGCGCAAAGGCCGGCTGAGCGAGTGCGCAGGGCGAACGCGTTGCAGAGAGGGACAGGAGCAGCGGCTGGAAGATGCTCGCCACGAGCATGACGCCATGCAGGAGCGCACGGAGCAATCGAGCGCCGAACACGCCGCCGAGCGGGGGAGGTTGGCGGATCGTACTCGTTTGGCTGAGGATCGGCTCGCCGACATGGACAGACGCGCGGTCCTCGAAATCGACAGGGCGCGAACAACCGCGGTGAAGCTTCAGGAGAAGGCCGAAGCGGAACGGGCAGAACATGCTGAGGCCAATGAGCGGGCACGCATCGAGCAAAACGTAACACAGGCGACAATCGGGCAGCTCTTGGAACAGGTCGGCGCCCTCCAGAATTCCGTTAAGACCCTGACTAATGAGCGCGGCCGTAAGAGGGCAGCGTTACGGTCAGGGCGGAAGCAGCTAAAAGCAGCTATCCGTCAAGCGGCTACCGATAGTGCACGAGCAAACCTGCTAGGGGACGAGTTGGAGAGGCGCCTAACCAAAACTACGACGCGTCGAGAGCCATCCACTCAGCGCAGCGTCAGCACACGGCAGGGGGCAAAGGAGTCAGCGGAAGCGACGGATAAATAGGTCAACTTTTCCGCCTCCTTTGGAATTTTGGATAGCTGGTCGATGCCTCAACGCCTGTGATGGAACACGGAAACCGCTTGATTGACAGCTGACGATGCGGGGCGTGAAAGGTGAGAAGTCGACGATTCATCGGGTTACTTCGCGCCCCTTGCTTTAACTCGACAATATATTTGCTAATGTCGAGTTCGTTTTATTCGATATTGGTATCACTCCTTGAAACCTCCCTGTCCATAGCAGTCGCGTCACAAGCCGCACAACGGCCATTGAGCGCATGCGCAAGCTCACTGGCTTATCCGACAACACAAAGGTCAGCAGCGCATTTAGACTGGCATCGGCGCCAGACGCTAATAATTCGAATTCATTAGGCCCTGCGTACGATTCTTACGCGGGTAACGGCACTAAGCTTGACTTCTACAGCCCTCGAACTACCGCTGGGCTCTCGTACATCATTCGTCCCGCGATTGAAAGCATGTCGGTCCATGCCATCAGTGTGCGATCGAAAGCTCGCTGCAGCACCTGTGGCCGTTTCCTGTAGCGGAAGGAATAAGCTGCCGTAGCACCGAGAGGATTTTGTTCCGTTCAAGACCTTACTTGCAGGCAAGCCGGGCGAGCACCGTACAGGCCTCAGAATCCCGTTGCCGCCGGCGACGATGTGCCGTCCGCACTGGAAGGATAGTGTGATCGCTCTGTTGGCGACAAAATGATGTGAGTATCTTGTCCGTCTGTAGCCTCGGGAACTTAGAGAGGCACGACGGAATTCTGTGAACATGTTGAAAATGGATCGCTGCGAGCCCAAAACGGGGCTTGGGGAGCGACAAAACGGTGTGAATATTCTGAAGGCGCACTTGGAACCGTAACAGGATAGTGTGAGCAAGTCGCGTTCGTTTCAAGGTGCGCAAGAACGCACGGCATTCTGTCGCTATCAGCGGGATATGCTGTCGGTCGACTCCTGCACACTGACGACGCGGGGAGGCGGCAACCGAGATCGGGCTACGGGTGGCATTTGACATAATATAGATTATGCGTCTTTTCGATGCGGTCGCTGTACCCGTTAAATCTCGTCGCACCTCTCCAGCGCACCAGATCTCGGAAGTAAAGCCATTAGGTCTTCAGAAGCAAAACTATGAGATGCCGCTGCTCGCTCCCGTCTTACGCATTTACGCCCAACCGCTTCCGGGCTTTGCATCGGCGACGCATCAGCCGTGCCTACAGGTTCCCGGATCGCGGCTGTAGTTGCTCGCGCTCCCCGAAGTCGGGACACGTCGTTCTGGCCCGGTGCGCCACTGCGCGCGAAGACGTTGGTCTAGTTGCAGAGTCTCGGCATGCACAAGCTGTTCACCCGCCGAGCCGGCCTTGGCCTCGGCCTTGTCGACTGCGATGGCGACGTCCGGCTGGTGTGGCTATTGACTCGACGCACGTCGACTGAGCGGATTTCCACAAGGTCGCCACCAGTCGCCAGTTGTCGTCGCTACTCGTCTGCAGATCCGCACGCTCGATGGAGACACGGGAGCGTTCGCACGGCGGGTTTTAGAACCGGCTCAATGCTTCGATCGGCCCCGACATGCTGCCGCTGCGCACCAGCAGATAGTGCGTGGTTGCCGTTGGCGTAATGCCATGTTGATTCGCACGCCGCGATCTTTATTCACTTTGAGCGCGAGACGTTCCTGACAAAGGCCGTTACTGTGCGCCGACTGCGAGGGCCAGGTTCGCGGCTCAGGCAGCCGGACAACCATTCCTTCATCCGGTTCCCCGCCCTCTTCCTCGAGCACGGATCTGGCCGCTCGACCAGGCCAGACGGCAGCACACGATGCTCATTCGACTGAATTAGGTAATTATCCTACCTAATGCCGGGCGGCGTGCTGATACAGCAGTGTGATTCCAACCAAAATATGTAATTAAATTACACAAAAAGGTTGTTAGCGCGGCAAAAAGTTTGTAAGCTGGGTCAGCCGATGCGCGCTTGGTGTTGGCGTCCGGGTCACGGCCGCATGGATCTGACCGGGGTACCGGCCTGCCAGGACCAGGCGGCGCCTGTCGCTGCGATCCGTACCTATCTGGCGAATCCCCGCGCACCGGAGGCCGCCCGGTGAACGGCGGCTGGGTATGCATCAGCCCGCTCACCGCCGTACCTGGGCGAACAGAGGGCGCCAGGTCATCGGCGGCTCGGCACCGGGATAGTCCGCACTTCCAGGCAGCTCGATCCGCATCGAAGCATGCCTGGCCCGCCACCAGCGCCGGCGGCTCGTGCGCCATGGCGCGCCTCGACCGACTCATGGCTTTACACATTGGAGACCTCGAATGATTCATGAAGAAGCCCACCATTTCAAGGAAGAGCTGTTGGGACGCGACATCCGCCAGCTCGGCCGCCTGCTGGGAGATACCATCCGCGCACGGCACGGCGACCAGGTCTTCGAAAGTATCGAATCGATCCGCAAGCTGTCGATCGGTTTTCGGCGCGACCAGGACCAGGCGACCCATGACGAGCTGCACGCCAAACTCGATGGGATGTCCTCGGACGAGGCCACGCACCTGATCCGGGCGTTCAGCTATTTCTCCCTGCTGGCGAACATCGCCGAGGACCAGCACCATATCCGCCGCACCCACGCCCACGTCGCTGCCGGCTCGGCGCCCAAGAAGGGCAGCATCGCCCGTGCGGTCGACTGCGTGTTCGAAGCAGGGCGCAGCGCGCAGTTGCCGGCCTTCTTCGAGCATGCCTGCGTCAGCCCTGTCTTCACGGCCCATCCGACCGAAGTGCAGCGCAAAAGCATCCTGAACTGCCAGATGGCGATTGCGCGCCTGATCGGCGACCGTGACCGCATGCAGCTGTCGCCCGAGGAAGAACGCGACAACGATGAAGCGCTCGGGCGCGGCATTTTCACCTTGTGGCAAACCCGCCTGCTGCGCCCGGCAAAGCTGTCCGTCATGGACGAGGTCGAGAACGGCCTGTCGTTCTTCGACAGCACGATTTTCAGCAGCCTGCCTCGCCTCTATGGCGCGCTCGAGGATGCACTTGCCGAGAAAGACAGCGCCTGGACCGACGTCGAGCTGCCGCCCTTCATGAAAGTGGGCAGCTGGATTGGCGGCGACCGGGACGGCAACCCGTTCGTCACGGCGGACATCCTGCGCGCGACCTTGAAGACCCAGGCTGCCCAGGTGCTCGATTTCTACCTGGACGAGCTGCGCAAGCTCGCTTCGCAGTTATCCCTGTCGCAATCCCTGTGCGGCTGCTCGGACGCACTGCGTGCGATTGCCGCGCGCGCGGCCGACGATTCCGCGCACCGTCTGGACGAGCCCTACCGCCGCGCCCTGTACGGCATACGCAGCCGCTTGGCAGCCACCCGCGACTGGCTGCGCTCCGACCTGCTCCAGGCGGGCGCTGGCGCCTATGCAAGTTCCGCCGAGCTGCTGGCCGACCTGGACGCGGTCCACCAGTCGCTGCTGGCGCATGGCGCCAGGCAGCTGGCACGCGGCCGCCTGCGCCAGCTTCGTCGTGCGGTCAAGCTGTTCGGCTTCAGCCTGGCGCCGGTCGACCTGCGCCAGAACGCCGACGTCCATGAACGCGTGGTGGCCGAGCTGCTGGCGCGTGCCCGGCCCGGCCTCGATTACCTGGGCATGGATGAAGACCAGCGCAGCACGCTGCTGCTGGAGGAGCTCAAGGGACGGCGGCCGCTGCTCTCCATGTTCGAACACTACTGCGCGGAAACTGAATCCGAACTCGCCATCCTGCGCGAAGTGAAAAGCGCGCACGCAAGGTATGGGCGCGAGTCGGTCTCGAATTACATCATTTCGAAGGCGGCCAGCGTGTCCGACCTGCTGGAAGTGGCGTTGCTGATGAAGGAATCCGGCCTGTTGCGTCCGGCGCCGGTTGCGGCCGACCTCAACATCATTCCGCTGTTCGAGACCATCGACGACCTGCGCGCGGGCCCCGCCATCATGTCGCGCGCCTTCGGCCTTCCACCCTACCTGGCCTTGCTGCAGTCGCGCGGCATGGTGCAGGAAGTGATGCTCGGTTACTCCGACAGCAACAAGGATGGCGGCTATGTGACATCCGGCTGGGAACTGCACAAGGCCGAGCTCGAGCTGGTCGAGGTGTTCGGACGGCACGGCGTCAAGCTGCAACTGTTCCATGGGCGCGGTGGCTCGGTGGGACGCGGCGGCGGCCCAAGCTACGAGGCGATTCTGGCGCAGCCGGCCGGTGCGGTACAGGGCCGCATCCGCCTGACCGAACAGGGTGAAGTCATCACGGCCAAGTATGCCAACCCGGAAGTCGGACGCCGCAACCTCGAAGTGCTGGTCGCTGCCACGATGGAGGCCACGCTGCTGTCGCACGACGTGCCGGAGCCATGCGCGGACCAGGTCGACGCAATGGAATCGCTGTCCGCCGAAGCGCTGCGTGCCTACCGCTCCCTGGTCTATGAAACGGCTGGATTCGAGACGTATTTCTGGGAGTCGACGGTGATTTCCGAAATCGCCGCGCTGAACATCGGCAGCCGTCCCGCCTCGCGCAAGAAGTCCAGGTCGATCGACGACCTGCGCGCTATCCCGTGGGTGCTGAGCTGGGCACAGTGCCGGCTGATGCTGCCGGGCTGGTACGGCTTCGGCACGGCGGTCGAGTGTTTCGTTCGAGAGGCGCCTGCCGAACGGCTGGCGCTGCTGCGCACGATGTACCGGGAGTGGCCGTTCTTCACGACCCTGCTGTCCAATATGGACATGGTCCTGGCCAAGAGCGATATCGCGATCGCCAGCCGCTACGCGGAACTGGTCAGCGACGAGGCGCTGCGCACCGGGATCTTCGGCGCCATCAGTGCCGAGCACGCGCGCACGGTCGCCGCGCTCAGGCAGATTACCGGCCAGGACGAACTGCTGGGGGCCAATGTACCGATGCAGCGTTCGCTGCGCAACCGCTTGCCTTACATCGATCCGCTCAACCACCTGCAGGTCGAACTGCTGCGGCGCTATCGCGACGGCGCCAACGACGAGTCGACGCGCAGCGGCCTGCACATGTCGATCAACGGTGTCGCTGCAGGCTTGCGCAATAGCGGATAGCACGGAGACACACATGCCGTCCAAATACGGACGGGCGTTCGCCCTGACTGCCGCGCATTTGATATTGATCAAAGCACACCTTGCGCCAAATCGCAGACTAAAGTGGACCGCACGCGGATGATCACGCGCCGACGCTGGTCGCGCGACGGGTTCAAGGAGCAACCATGTTCAAGCGCATTCTGTTACCGACCGATGGGTCGGAGTTGTCGGCGCGCGCCGTGCTGGCGGGCGCCAGTTTTGCCAAGGAAATCGGCGCCCAGGTGGTCGGCCTCACCGCCCTGCCCGATTTCAAGGCCTTCACGGCCAACACCGAGATGCTCGAGAGCACCGAGGGCGAATACCTCACCGCCAGCGAAGCGCGTGGGAACCATTATCTGGCGGCCATCGCCGATGCGGCCCGCGCCGCCGGCGTCGAGTACACGCTGCACCTGGTCCGGTCGGACGATCCGCACGACGCCATCCTGCGCACCGCGCGCGATCACGGCTGCGACCTCATCGTCATGGCTTCGCACGGCCGCCGCGGCCTGCGTGGAATGTTGTTGGGCAGCGAGACGCAGAAAGTGCTGCTGCACAGCTCGATTCCGGTGCTCGTCTACCGCTGAACGCAGTCCGACGCCGCTTACAGCCAGTAGATGAAGCCTGCCAGGGCCACGATCAGCGCGAGCTTGGTCAGCTTGTAGGCGGTGCCGTTCCATGCCTTGTAGCGGCGCCGGTACTGGCCCATGAAGTGCGAGATCCGGAACAGCTTGCTCACCAGCCCGGTCTGGTCGCCCGTTTCGTTGGGCGAACTGGCGGCCGTCATCATGGTGCGGCCAAGCCAGCGGTTGATCGCGGACATCCAGCGGTAGCGCATCGGCCGTTCGATGTCGCAAAACAGGATGATGCGGTCGCTGTCGCTGCCGTTGACCGCCCAGTGGATATAGGTTTCGTCGAATACGACGCCCTGCCCGTCGCGCCAGCTGTGGCGCTCGCCGTCGACTTCGATGAAGCAGCGGTCGTCGTTGGGCGTGGCCAGGCCCAGGTGGTAGCGCATGGAGCCGGCGAAGGGATCGCGGTGCGGATTGAGCTTGGCGCCAGGCGGCAGTTCGGCGAACATCGCCGCTTTCACCGTGGGAATCGACTGCAGCAGCGCATGGGTGCGCGGGCACAGGCGCGCCGCCGAGGGATGGCTGGCGTCGTACCACTTCAGGTAGAAACGCTTCCAGCCGGTCTTGAAGAAGGAATTGAAGCCGGCGTCGTCGTTCTGCTCGGCCGCCTTGATCTTGTTGAGTGCGATCAGGTTTTCCGCCTCGGCGCGAATCAGCTGCCAGTTCGCCTGCAGCGGCGCGAGTTCGGCAAATTCACGGACAGGAATGTAGGGCGTGCTGGGCACACGCGAGAACAAGTGCATGAAAAAATTGATCGGCGCCATGAACGACGAATGGTCGAACAACTGGCGCGCAAACGGCAGGCGGACCTTGCCGCGAAAGTGAATATGAAGCACCGCGAGGAAATAAAAACCGACCACCGCCCACTTCATCGCGCCCCCGCATCCGGCCTGCGCGGCCAGTGTCAACTTGAACAGGGCGCAAGAATAGCACATCCACCAGGCGCCCGTCGGCGGCCCGGTGAAATCGGCATTGCTGTCGTTTGGGCGCCTTGGCTTGCCCGGTCGGCGCGTCCGCAACCGCGAACGTCCGCGGCCGAGGCCGCATCGACGCCGCATCGACGCCGCGGCGGCGATGTCCAGCGAATTTACCGGAGTGCCATCACTGCAGCGCCGTCATGGCATAGCCTTTTTCGGCGATCTGGCCACTCAGGTTATCGATCTGAAAGTCAGGCAGCTGATCGGCATTGTCGTCGATCTCGAAGGCGCGGGCCTCCACTTCCCAATCCGTGTTCGTGGCTTCTTCGGGGATGTTGCGGGATTCCGGCACGGCCAAGTAGGAGAACTTGCCGTCGCTTTCGGATCTGCGGTAAATGTCCAGGCGCATAATTGTTTCCTTACAGTGAAAGCGCGCTTCCGGATGGAAGCGCACCGCTCCACAGTAGGCGATGGCGATGGGGGTGTCTGTTAATTGCCCCACAAATTGCCCCACACTCTGCCGGGCACTTCGCCCATCGCCTTATGTGCCCGCCAAGCACGCGCCGCCAGCATCACGGCCGCGCGCGGAAGGCTCGGAACGGCGTCGACGCCGATGCCCAGCAAGCGTAGCGGCAACAGGATCGGCAGGACCAGCCGATACAGGACCAGCCGGGCGGACGCTCAAGCCGGTTCGAGCGTGCGCGCGCTTGCCGCTTGCGCCGTGCAAGCCTCGTCGAGGGCGAGCGTGGCGCGCAGCGCGGCCTGCAGGCTCGGGATCGACGCGCCCGCGCGGTACTGGAAGGCGACATGGACGACGTCGCCGGCGACCACGTCCAGCGGCCTGGCCAGCGGCAGCGTCATGTAGTGGTTCAGCCAGTCGATCGTGGTGCCGCGTTCCACCACGATCGACAGCACGTTCTTGGTGACGAAACGCAGCGCGTTGAGCCGGCCATCCTGCGCGACCGTGAAACTGCCGCTCCAGGCGATCAGGCCGTCCCCCGGCTCGGCGAAGTCGAGCACGCTGTAGACGGCCGGCGCTGCCAGTTCGACCGTGCCGGGATAGGCCACGCTCGTGTCCTGGAACTGGACGATGGGAGCGTGGAAGCCGTGGAAGCTGTACTCCTGCTGGAGCGGCTGGACGGCCATGACGACGGCTTCCGGCATGAAGATCGGCAGCGGAGCGCCGAAACGCGCCAGGTAGCGCTGCTTGAACGCCTCGATCACGGCCACCTGTTTTTCGCGCAGCATGGCAACGTGGATCATTTCGCAGATGACGATGTCGACCGGCTCGGGCGGCAGATAGTCGAAGGCGTCGGCATGGATGACGTCGACCTTGTGGCCGTTCGGGTTCATCGCCAGGAAACGCCGCGCCTCGCGCACGAGATCGGGATTGAACTCGACGCAATAGACCTTGTCCGCCTGCTGGGCCGCGAAATAAGACAGCACCCCGGTACCGCCGCCGAGTTCCAGCACTTTCATGCCGGGACGCACCACGTGCGCGATCGCCGCCTGGAAGGCATTCATGCGGTTCTGGTCCATCAGCATGTTGTGATGATAGTGGACAGGGATGAATTGCCCGAGGTAGCAGCTTTCGATTTCGCGTTCGTTCAGCATGGATGATCCTTGATAGGCGGCACTGTTGCTGTGTCGCAATGTTGGTTTCGGTGCCGAGAGTATGCGATGCGGGGAAGGTGGTCGATTGCAGGAGGACAGGCGGGAATACCCGCCAGTTCGAGCGACTCCGGCAGGACCGGCGCCTGTGCGGCGCCGGCCCTGCCGGTGCGCTCAGCGCCCGCCGCCTTCGAGCGCGCGCGCCACGCGCGGCTTGCCGGCGCGCTCGGCCAGCTCGACCGCGGTCAGGCCTTCGCTGTTCTTGCGCAGGCGGTCGGCGCCATGGGCGATCAGGATCAGCGCAGTGCCGTCGTGCCCTTCCCTGGCGGCCATCATCATCGGCGTATAGGCGCCGCTGGACCGGGGCGAGACGGCATCGACCTGCGCCCCCCGCGCCAGCAGCAGGCGCACGATGTCTTCGTCGCCACTGGCCGCGGCATAGTGCAATGCCGTCCAGCCCGGCTGGTTGACGGCGGCGCCCTTGGCCAGCAGGGACTCCACGGCGCGGCGGTTGCGCTTGAAGGCGGCCATCATCAGGGCCGTATTGCCGTTTGCCGCCCGGGTTTCGAGCTCCGTGCCCGGATGGGCCAGGAACACCCGGACTACGTCCATCGCCTCCTCGCGCAGGGCTTGCACCAGTCCCGGCTCGCCGCCGATCGGATTGCGCTGGTTGGCGTTGACGACCGTGCCCAGCATGGCCTGGACGGTCCGGGCATCGTTCATCTGCACCGCGCGGAAGAAACGCGTCAGCTCGCCTTCGTTCGGCGGCTGTGGCGCCGCGGCGGCGGCGCCGCCAGCCAGGCCGAGTGCAAGGACGAGGCCGCGCAGGGCGAGTCGGCGTGGTCGATGCATGTCAGGCTTTCGCATGCTGGAACAGGTCGAAGAAATTCCGGGTCGTGCGGTCGGCCACTTCGCGCAGCGGCAGCGATTTCAGCGTGGCGATGTACTCGGCCACGTGGGCCACATAGCCGGGCTCGTTCATCCTGCCGCGGTAAGGCACCGGCGCCAGGTAGGGCGAATCGGTTTCGACCAGGATGCGCTCGATCGGCACCGCGCGCGCGACGTCCTGCAGCGCTTTCGCGCTCTTGAACGTGACGATGCCCGAGAACGAAATATAGAAACCCATCGCGATCGCGGCCTCGGCCACCTCGAGCGACTCGGTGAAACAGTGCATCACGCCGGCCACGCCGCCGTCGCCGGTGCCCGCGCCCTCTTCTTGCATGATCCGGATCGTGTCGGCGCTGGCGGACCGGGTATGGATGATCAGCGGCTTGCGCGTCTCGCGCGAAGCCCGGATGTGCGTGCGAAAACGCGCGCGCTGCCATTCGAGGTCGCCTTCGAGGCGGTAGTAATCGAGCCCGGTCTCGCCGATCGCGATGACCTTCGGATGGCGCGCAAGTTCGACCAGCTGGGCGACCGTCGGTTCCGGCGTGTCCTCGTAGTCGGGATGGACGCCGACCGAAGCGTAGACATGGGGATATTGCTCAGCCAGGGCGAGCACCCCGGGGAAGTCCGGCAAGTCGACCGAGACGCACAGCGCGTGGGTCACGCGGTTCTCGGCCATCTTGGCCAGGACCTCGGGCATCCGGCTTGCCAGCTCCGGGAAATTGATGTGGCAATGGGAATCGATGTACATGCCGTATTGTACGGGGAGCCGACACACCTAGGCGACGCGTTTGCCCAGGATGATCAGGTCGCGCTCGATTCCGTCGAGGTTCGCCACGCGCGGGAAATTGGCCCAGGTATCGAAACCGAACTTCCGGAACAGGGCCAGGCTCGGCACGTTGTGTCCGAAAATAAATCCGAGCAAGGTATGCACCTGGATCTGCGGCGCGAACGCGATCGCCTGCTCCAGGCAATACTTGCCCAGCCCCTTGCCGCGCCATGCTTCGGCAATATAGATCGACAGCTCGGCCGTCCCGGAATAGGCCGGACGCCCATAGAAATTCGAATACGACATCCAGCCGATGACGGCCGGCTCCTGCGCGGTATCGGCCGCGTCGTGGATGGTCCACAAGGGGCGCCGCTCGGGCGTGTGCTCGTCGAACCAGGCCTCGCGCGAGGCGACGCTCACCGGTTCGGTGTCGGCGGTGACTTCGCGCGAGGCGACGGTCGAGTTGTAGATGTCGACGATGACGGGCAGGTCGTCGCGGCGGGCAAGACGGTGGACGTAGGACGGCATGGAGCGAATGGAAGGAAAGTACGAAAAAAGGTTACAGGGTATGGGTGGCGCGCGACGAACGCAGCGCCGCGCCGAGGATTTCTTCGATGCGGGCCTTGGCCCGCTGGCCGGTCTCGTCGGCCGGAAAATGCACGCCGATGCCTTGCGCCTTGCTGTTGTTGGCGCCCGCCGGCGTGAGCCAGGCGACCTTGCCGGCGATCGGGTATTTGTTCGGGTCCTCCATCAGCGACAGGATCAAATAGACCTCGTCGCCGATCTTGTAGGTCTTGTTGGTCGGCACGAACATGCCGCCGTTCTTCAGGAAAGGCATGTAGGCCGCGTACAAGGCCGCCTTTTCCTTGATCGCAAGCGACAGGACCGACGGCCGCGGCAGGAGCGAGGCATTCGGATCGGTGGTATTGCCGGTCATGTTCAAGCCTTTCAAGCGCGCTGCGGCTCAGGCGCAGCAAGCCGCATAGTCCAACAGCATGTCCTCGATGAACAGCTTGGGCGAGAGCGGATGGTCGGCCACTGCCCGCCGCTCGTTCGCGGACTTGATTGCACGTAATAAATTCGCAGTGTGCACGTTGGCGGCCAAGGCTGCAAGTTCCTTCTCGTGGCGCGGGTAATAGCGCCCGGTGCCGGCCAGCTTGCAGGCCAGCAGGTCGTACAGCCAGCGCTGCTGCCAGGATACCAGCGTCGCCAGCGGCGTCTTGCTCAGCTTGTCCGCCTGGCGCAGGGCGCCCTCCACATCCGGCCGCGCCAGGAAGCCGAGCAGGATGTCGAGCGCTTCGCGGTTGCCGCCGGCGGAGCGCGCCAGCGCGGCAAGGGGCGCGCCGCCCTCCTCGCGCAACCAGGCGTCGGCCTCGTGCACGCCCTGGGCCTCGAGCCAGGCCAGCGCCGCCGCGTGCTCGGGCATCGGCAAGGCGAACTTGCGGCAACGCGACAGGATGGTCGGCAGCAGCCGGTCGAGCCCGTTCGAGGCAAGCAGGAAAACGGTGCCCGGCGGCGGCTCTTCCAGCGTTTTGAGCAGCGCGTTCGAGGCCGGCATGTTGAGCGCTTCGGCCGGATACAGGGCCACCACGCGCAGACCCCGGCGATGGGTCGACATGTTCATGAAGTCGGCCAGGTTGCGGATCTGTTCGATCTTGATGTCTTTCGAGGGCGCCTTGGCCGGCTTCGCTTTCCGGTCGCCCTCGCCGCTTTCCTCGCCTTCCGCGCCCGCCTCGTCTTCCATCGCTTCGGGACGCACGCGGCGGTAGTCGGGATGGTTGTGCTGGACGAACCAGCCGCAGGAGGCGCAGGCGCCGCAGGCCTGGCCGCCGCCCTGCACGTTCTCGCACAGCAGCGACTGGGCGAACGCCTCGATGAAGTCGGCCTTGCCGATGCCGGCCGGGCCGTGGAACAGGATGGCGTGCGGCAGGCGCGCGCGCATGGCCTGGAGCTGGGTCCAGGCAGCTTCCTGCCAGGGATAGATCTTCACAGCAAAGTCTCCAGCACCGCGCCGATCCTCGCTTGCGTCTCATCGATGCTGCGGGTCGAATCGATGACGGCGAAGCGCGCCGGAAACTGCGCGGCGCGGCGCAGGTATTCGGCGCGGCAGCGGGCGAAGAATTCGTCCTGTTCCTGCTCGAACTTGTCGAGCGTGCGCGTGGCATCGAGGCGTTCGCGCGCCACCGCCAGCGGCACATCGAAGAGCAGGGTCAGGTCGGGTTGCAGGTGCGGATGCACCCAGGCTTCCAGGGCTTCCATCTTGCCGCGGTCCATGCCGCGCCCGCCGCTCTGGTAGGCGAAGCTGGCGTCGGTGAAGCGGTCCGACAAGACCCAGGAGCCGGCGTTCAGGGCCGGTTCGATCACTTGCGCCATGTGCTCGCGGCGGCTGGCGAACATCAGCAGGGCTTCCGTTTCCAGGTGCATCTTTTCGTGCAGTAGCAAGTCGCGCAGTTTTTCCCCCAGCGGCGTGCCGCCCGGTTCGCGCGAGGAAACCACGGTCTTGGCACGCGATTCGAGGAAATCCTTGACGAAGCCGATATGGGTCGACTTGCCGGCGCCGTCGATGCCTTCGAAGGAAATGAATTTCCCGCGCGTCGTCATGGCGTGCTCGCACCGCGCTGGTACTGGTTCACCGCACGGTTGTGGTCGTTCAAGTTGTCCGAGAACTGGCTGGTGCCGTCGTTACGCGACACGAAGTACAGGGCCGGGGTCGTGGCCGGGGCCAGCGCGGCGCTGAGCGACTGCACGCCCGGCAGCGCGATCGGGGTCGGCGGCAGGCCGTAGCGGGTATACGTGTTGTACGGGGTGTCGGTCGTCAAGTCCTTCTTGGCGATCTTGCCCTCGTAGCGCGCGCCCATGCCGTAGATGACGCTGGGGTCGGTCTGGAGCATCATGCCGGTGCGCAGGCGATTGACGAACACGCCGGCGATCATCGCCCGTTCGCTCTTCTGGCCGGTTTCCTTTTCGACGATCGAGGCCATGATCAGCGCCTCGTATTTCGACTTGTACGGCAGGTTGGCGGCGCGCTTTTCCCAGGCTGCATCCAGGCGGGTCAGCAGCATCTGGTGCGCCTGCTTATAGATCTGCAAGTCGCTGGCGCCCTTGGCAAACAGGTAGGTGTCCGGGAAAAACATGCCTTCGGGCTGCTTGTACTCGGTCGAGACCTTGGCCATCAGTTCGGCATCGCTCAGCTTGGCCGTCTCGTGGCGCAGGCTCTTCGACGCGGCGATCGCTTCGCGCATCTGGCGGAAGGTCCAGCCTTCGATGATGGTGACGGCTTCCTGCGCGAACTCGCCGCGCACCAGCTGGCGCAGCAGGGCACGCGGCGTGGTGCCCGGTTCGAGTTCGTAGCTGCCGGCCTTGATGCGCGCGCTCTGGCCGGTCACCCGGGCCAGCACCTGGAACAGCAGCGGATTGACGGGCACGCCCGCCTTGACCATCTGCTGGGCGGCGGCGCCGACCCCGCTGCCCGGGGTGATCGTGAATTCGATAGGCGCTTGCCCGGTGGCCAGCGCATGCTTCGACCACCAGGTGAAGCCGCCGGCGGCCGCGAGGGACACGAGCACGGCGGTAACGAGTGTTTTTTTTATGAATGCCATTCTGTTTTCTGTCTGACGGAGCCGCGTTTCGCCGTCTCCGGCGCGATTTGCTCGACAACTCTATAATGAGGCCGTAATGATAAAGCCTAAACCGCAAAGCATATTGCATTTATGAGCAACTGGACAGACTATCTGGCGTCGCTGGACGCCCGCTTCCCCCTCGATGAAGCCGCGCATGCCGGGGAGGTCGGCCGCGTATTGACGGTCGACGAGCTGGCCGCCGGCTTCGTCGCGCCGGTCACCGACCTGGGCCTGATCGCCGTCGCCGGCGAAGACGCCGCCCGCTTCCTGCACAGCCAGTTGACGAACGACGTCGAGCACCTCGGCGCGGGCGAGGCGCGCCTGGCCGGCTTCTGCACGCCCAAGGGCCGCCTGCAGGCGACGTTCCTGATGTGGCGCGACGCGGCGGGCACGGTCTGGCTGCAACTGCCGCGCGCGATCCAGGCGCCGCTGCAAAAGCGCCTGTCGATGTTCGTGATGCGTTCAAAGGCCAGGCTGCGCGACGCGAGCGAGGAAGACGCCGTGGCGGCGGTCATCGGCGTCGGCGGCGCGGCCGGCGAAGCTGCCCTGCGTGCCCAGGGACTGGACTTGCCGGCCGCCCCGATGGCGACCACTGCTGGCGAACGCGGCACGGTGATCCGGCTGTCGGACGCCTTCGGCGCGCCGCGCTACCTGTGGCTCGGCGCGGTGGAAGACGCGCGCGCCTTGTTGCCGGCGCTGGCGCAGGGCCTGGCGCCGGGCGGCAACGCGGCCTGGCAACTGGCGGCGATCCACGCCGGCGTGCCGCAGGTGACGGCGCCCACCCAGGAACAGTTCGTGCCGCAAATGATCAACCTCGAATTGCTCGGCGGCGTCAATTTCAAGAAGGGCTGCTACCCGGGCCAGGAAATCGTCGCCCGCAGCCAGTATCTCGGCAAGCTCAAGCGCCGCACGGCGCTGGCCAGGGTCGGGGATGCGGCCGCGCGCGCCGGCGACGAAGTGTACTCGCCCGCCGATCCCGAGCAGCCCTGCGGCATGGTGGTGAACGCCGCGCCCAACGGCCTGGGCGGCGCCGACATGCTGGTCGAAATGAAGCTGGCCGCGCTCGAGGAAGAGGTGCGCCTGGGGTCGGCGAGCGGCGCGCCGCTGCGTTTCCTGGCGCTGCCCTATCCCCTGGACGCGCTCGAGCTCTAGCATGGTCGACCTCTACGTGTATTACAAGGTGCGCGACGAGAACGCCGCACGTCTCGCGCCCCTGGTCCGCGCGCTCCAGTCGCGCGTGATCGAGGCGGGCGCCGCGCGCCTCCTGCGCCGTCCCGGCGGCGGCGACGGCGTGCAGACCTGGATGGAAGTCTATCCCGCTGTCCCCGAGCGCTTCGCCGACGCGCTGGCGGCGGCGGCGGGCAGCGCCGGATTCGAGGGCCTGGTGGAAGGCCCGCGCCGTGTCGAAGTGTTCGTGGAGTTTCCACCATGTGCCTGATTGTTTTTGCCTGGCGCGTCATTCCCGGCGTGCCCGTCATCGCCGTAGCCAACCGCGACGAGTACTACGACCGCCCGACCGCGCCGGCCGCCCCCTGGCCCGAGCATCCCAACCTGATCGCCGGCCGCGACCTCGAGCACGGCGGCAGCTGGATGGGCATCACGCGCGAAGGGCCGAACGGGCCGAGATTCGCCGCGCTGACCAACATCCGCGCCCCCGGCGAAGGTCGGGCCAACGCACCCTCGCGCGGCGAGCTGGTGGCCGACTTCCTGAAGGGGGCGCTGAGCGCAAGCGACTACCTCGCGCTGATCGGCGAGCGCGGCGACGTCTACAACGGGTTCAACCTGGTGCTGGGCGACCGCGAGAGCCTGCACTGGTATTCGAACCGGGCCGGCGACGATCCGCGCAACGGGCAGGCCCTGGAGGCCGGGCGCATCTATGGCGTGTCGAACGGACTGCTGGACGCGCCCTGGCCGAAGGTGACGCGTACCAAGGCCCAGTTCGCCAGTCTGCTGTGCCAGGGCGCGCCCGAGGATGCCTATTTCGAAATGCTGGCCGACACGACCCGCGCCCCCGACATGCGCTTGCCGGAGACAGGCGTGTCGCTCGACCTGGAGCGGGTGCTGTCGGCGGTGTGCATCGAGACGCCGGGATACGGGACGCGCACTTCGACCGTGGTGAAGCTGTACGAGCACGCGCCGGCGGAATTGCACGAGCGAATCGTCCAACCCTGAGCGGACGCTGTCGGTGCATGCCCCCGGTTTCGTTTGAGCGGGATCAAATCCGCCCCATGCCACAGCGCTAGCGTCATCGTTCGCCCCAACCACGCGCGGAGGACCACCATGCGCATGTCACGACTGCTGTTCTCGGCATCGCTGGCCGCCATCCTGCTCGGCTGCCAGGCCCCACCCCGCACCGGCTCGCTCGACGAGCTGCCCGACAATCACCCGACGGCGACGACCGCCGAACTCTCGGGCGGCAACTGAACCGGCAAGCGGGCCGCCGGCCGAGCCGAAAAAAAAGCGGAGCCCTCAGGCTCCGCGTCCGGTTCGCCGCCCCAACCGGCCTACAGGCGCGAGCGCAGCATCTCGCGCACGTGCGGCGTCGCCGCATACGGATCGGGCGGGTTCCTGCCCTGCACGATCGCGTCCATCCGCTCCTGCACGCCGCCCAGCGCCTGCGGGTGCGAATAAATGTAGAACTGCTTGTTGCGGATCGCCTCGAACGTGAGGCGCGCCACGTCGGCGGCCGACACCTTGCCCGACTCGACCGCCTTGGTGGTGAGGGCCTGGGACGCCAGCTGGCTGGCGGTCGGCCCCGATTCCGGCCTGAGCGCTTCCGGCCGGTTGCGATGCGACTGGCTGATCCCGGTGGGCACGAAATACGGGCACAGCACCGAGGTGCCGATCGGGGCGTCGACGAGCCGCAGGTCGTGGTAGAGCGTTTCCGTGAGCGACACCACGGCATGCTTGGAGACGTTGTACACGCCCATCGCCGGGGCATTGAGCAAGCCCGCCATCGAGGCGGTATTGACGATATGGCCCTCGTACGCCGGATCGCGCCGCGCGCATTCGAGCATCGCGTGCATGAACACGCGCACGCCGTGGATCACTCCCCACAGGTTCACGCCCAGCACCCATTCCCAGTCGGCCTCGGTGTTTTCCCAGACCAGGCCGCCGGAACCGACGCCGGCGTTGTTGAATACCAGGTGGATGCCGTGGAAACGCGCAATCGCGGCGTCGGCCAGCTCCTGCACGTGGGCGCCCTTGCTGACGTCGCAGACCATGGCCAGCACTTCGGCGCCCTGGCCCAGCAATTCGTCGGTGGCGCGCTCGAGCGCGTCGGCCTGGACATCGGCCAGCACCAGCTTCATCCCGAGGCCGGCCGCGATGCCGGCGAATTCCCGCCCGAGTCCGCTGCCGGCGCCGGTGATGACGGCGACCCTGCCCTTGAAATTGTTCATCCCACCCTCCTCACACCGCGGACACGCCGCCGTCGATGGCCAGGATCTGGCCCGTGATGTGCTTGCTCGCGTCGGAGGCGAACAGGACCACGGCGCCCTTGAGGTCTTCGTCGTCGCCCAGGCGGCCCAGCGGCGCCCCTTGCGCGAGCTTGTCGACGCCGATCGACGCCAGCACGCCCTTGGTCATTTTAGACGGGAAAAAGCCCGGCGCAATCGAGTTGACGGTGATGCCGTGGCGGCCCCACTCGCCGGCCAGGGTGCGCGTGAAATTGACCAGCGCCCCTTTCGATGTGTTGTAGGCGATCGTGCTCATCGTGCCCGGCGCATTGCCAGCCAGGCCCGCGATCGAGGAGATATTGATGATCTTGCCGTAACCGCGAGGAATCATCGACAGCTTGCCGACCGCTTGCGAGACCAGGAAAATGCTGCGCACGTTCAGGTTCATGACCTTGTCCCAGGCTTCCAGCGGGTGCTCTTCGGCCGGGGCGCCCCAGCTGGCGCCGGCATTGTTGACGAGGATGTCGATCCGGCCGAGGCGGCGCAGCGCTTCCTCGACGAAAGACTGGACCGCGGCCTCGCCTTGCAGGTCGACCGCGATCGCCGAGGCGTCGATGCCGCGCGCGCCCAGGTGCGCGACGGCTTCGTCGAGTTCATCCTGCTTGCGCGCCGAAATCACGATGCGCGCGCCCTGCTCGCCCAGCGCCTCGGCCATCTGCAGCCCGAGGCCGCGCGAGCCGCCGGTCACCAGCGCGGTCTTGCCTTGCAACGAAAAAAGTTCCTGGGTTGTGCGCATGCTGTCTCCGTATTGTTGTGGTTGGGGTATCAGACTTCGTAGTCCATGCACTGGCGCGCCTCGCGCACGGCGCCGATGAAGGGCACCACCGCCTTGTGCGTCGGGTGCACGGCATAGGCATCGAGCGCGGCCTTGTCCTCGAATTCCGAATAGAGGACGACGTCGTAGGTCGCTTCCAGGCCCGGCTGGGCCAGCGTGACCTCGAATGCCAGCATGCCGGGCACGATGCCGGCGCAGGCGTCGAGCCGGCGTTTCATTTCGCGGGCGTTGGCGAGACGGTCCTTGCCTTCGGCCTCGTCCTTGAGCTTCCACATGACGATGTGCTTGATCATATCTAAATCGACTTTCAACAGTTAAAAGAAATGGTTTTGCGAATCACACGACTGCGATTACAGCACTTCGAACAGGCCGGCCGCGCCCTGCCCGCCGCCGATACACATGGTCACGACGACCAACCTGGCGCCACGGCGCCGGCCTTCGATCAGCGCGTGCCCGACCAGGCGCGCACCGGAGACGCCATACGGGTGGCCGACGGCAATCGCGCCGCCATTCACGTTCAGGCGATCCATCGGGATGCCGAGCTTGTCGGCGCAATACAGCACCTGCACGGCGAAGGCTTCGTTCAGTTCCCACAGGTCGATGTCGGCCACCGTCAAGCCTGCCTTCTGCAGCAGCTTGGGCACCGCGAACACCGGGCCGATGCCCATTTCGTCCGGTTCGCAGCCGGCCACGGCGAAACCGCGGAACACGCCCAGCGGCTGCAGCCCCTTCGAAGCGGCCATCGAGCGGCTCATCAGGATCGAGACCGAGGCGCCGTCGGAGAACTGGCTGGCGTTGCCGGCGGTGATCACGCCGCCCGGCAGCGCGGTGCGGATCTTCGACACTGCTTCGATGGTGGTGTCGGCGCGGATGCCTTCGTCGGCGGCAATGGTCACTTCGCGCGTGAGCAGGCGCCCCGAGGCCTTGTCGGCCACGCCCATGACGGTTGTCATCGGCGCGATTTCCGCGTCAAAGCGGCCGGCGGCCTGGGCGGCGGCGGCGCGCTGCTGGCTCTGCACGCCGTAGGCGTCCTGGCGTTCCTTCGGAATGCCGTAGCGCCTGGCGACGGTCTCGGCCGTCTGCAACATCGGCCAGTAGATTTCCGGCTTGTGCGCGCGCAGCCAGGGATCGGCCAGCATGTGCGTGTTCATTTCCTGCTGCACGCAGGAGATCGACTCGACGCCGCCGGCGGCCAGGATCTCGGACTCGCCGGCGACGATGCGCTGGGCGGCCAGCGCGATCGTCTGCAGTCCCGAGGAACAGAAACGGTTGACCGTCATGCCCGGCACCGTGGTCGGGCAGCCGGCGCGCAGGGCGATCTGGCGCGCGATGTTGGCGCCCGTCGCGCCTTCCGGATTGGCGCAGCCCATGACCACGTCCTCGACCTCGCCCGCCTCGATCCCGGCGCGCGCAATGGCGGCCGCCAGCGCGTGGCCGCCGAGGGTGGCGCCGTGCGTCATGTTGAAGGCGCCCTTCCACGACTTGGCAAGGCCCGTACGGGCGGTCGATACGATCACTGCGTCTTGCATGCTGGTCTCCTTGGTGGACGTCGTTGGTGGTGGTCCCGACGAGAATAGCACGCTTAAGTACGACCGTTCGCAAATTTTCTGGCCTGGCGCAAGGCGCTGTTCAGGATCTTTTCATGCGCCGGCACGGTCCAACCAGGCAAAAGGTGCCGGCCCCGTTTTCCGACAAGCGGGCACATCAAATATCCGTAAGTTTCGAGTAAGTTTGAAGCAAGCATGACGTAAGTTTAACGGATCACACTGCGAGCGGCTTCAGGGCTATCCGATGAAATCAAATTAATACACGGAGACAAAAAAATGGCTATTACACCCGGCATGACCGCGGGCGGCAAGGCAGTGCCTTCCTCCCAGGGGATGACCAAGGAAGAGCGCAAGGTCATCTTCGCTTCCTCGCTTGGCACCGTTTTCGAATGGTATGACTTCTACCTCTACGGTTCGCTTGCCGCCATCATCGGCAAGCAGTTCTTCCTTGGCGATCCCACCACCTCGTTCATCTTCGCCCTGCTCACCTTCGCGGCCGGCTTCATCGTCCGTCCGTTCGGCGCGCTCGTGTTCGGCCGCCTCGGCGACATGATCGGCCGCAAGTACACCTTCCTGGTCACCATCCTCCTGATGGGCGCCTCGACCTTCATCGTCGGCCTGCTGCCGGGCTATGCCACGATCGGCATCGCGGCGCCGATCATCCTCGTCACCCTGCGCATCCTGCAAGGCCTGGCGCTGGGCGGCGAATACGGCGGTGCGGCCACCTATGTGGCCGAGCATGCGCCGGAAGGCAAGCGCGGCTTCTTCACCGCCTGGATCCAGACCACCGCGACCATGGGCCTGTTCCTGTCGCTGCTGATCATCCTGGCCACCCGCACCATCGTCGGCGAAGCCGAATTCACCGCCTGGGGCTGGCGCATTCCGTTCCTGCTGTCGGTGGTGCTGCTGGGCGTGTCGGTCTGGATTCGCCTGTCGATGAACGAATCGCCGGCCTTCGCCAAGATGAAAGCCGAAGGCAAGACGTCCAAGGCGCCGCTGCGCGAAGCCTTCATGAACTGGAAGAATGCCAAGATCGTCATCCTGGCCCTGGTCGGCCTGACGATGGGCCAGGCCGTGGTCTGGTACACCGGCCAGTTCTATGCCCTGTTCTTCCTGACCCAGACGCTCAAGATCGACGGCGCCACCGCCAACATCCTGATCGCCATCTCGCTGCTGCTGGCCACGCCTTTCTTCCTGTTCTTCGGCGCGCTGTCGGACAAGATCGGCCGCAAGTGGATCATCCTCGGCGGTTGCCTGATCGCCGCGGCGACTTATTTCCCGATCTTCAAGGCCATCACCCACTACGGCAACCCGGCGCTGGCCCAGGCCATCGCCACCTCGCCGGTCACCGTCGTCGCCGACCCGGCCACCTGCCATTTCCAGGTCGATCCGACCGGCACGGCCAAATTCCCGTCGTCCTGCGACATCGCCGCGCGCATGCTGACCAATGCCTCGGTCAACTACGACATCGTCGACGGTCCGGCCGGCTCGGTAGCCCAGATCAAGGTGGGCGGCCAGGTCATCCAGTCGTTCAACGCGGTCATGACGCCTGACAACCTGAACTTCGATGCGGACAGCAAGGCGAAAGAAGCGGCGCTCAAGACCGAAGTCGTCTCCACCCTGAAGACGGCGGGTTATCCGGAGAAAGCCGACCCGGCCCGCATCAACAAGCCAATGCTGGTCTTGCTGCTGTTCATCCTGGTGGTCTACGTGACCATGGTCTACGGTCCGATCGCGGCCATGCTGGTCGAGATGTTCCCGACCCGTATCCGCTACAGCGCGATGTCCCTGCCTTACCACATCGGTAACGGCTGGTTCGGCGGCCTGCTGCCAACGATCTCCTTCGCCCTGGTGGCCGCCAACGGCAACATCTACTACGGCCTCTGGTATCCGATCATCATCGCGCTCATTACCGTCGTCATCGGTGGCTTGTTCGTGCGCGAGACCAAGGACAACCACATCTACGCAAACGACTGATCGTCGGACTTGCTGGAAACGAAAATGCCGCTGAGTCCAGCGGCATTTTTTTATCCAGAAAAGAGAAAGCTGGCGTGGATGCAGGGCAAGCGGGAGCAAGGCCGAGGCGGCCGCGTGGCGCGCCACCCGGGGACGGGCAATCCAGTCCCCGCTCGTCGGACGCATCGGCAGGAACGCCTTCCCTGCCGCGACCGGTTCTTATCTTCCAGCCCAGGAAGAAAGTCGTCGACAGCAGGCCCGGCACGGCGCCCTGGCCGTAGCCGGCGAACCGCGCCACGGCCCAGCGCTGCACGGTGGCGTTATAGAAGGCATGCGGCAAGCCGAACAGGACGATGGCGACCAGGCCCAGGTCCGGGGGGCCGAAGCCGACGGGCAGGATGGCCAGCGCCGCCCGGCCCGCGAACAGGGCTGCAAAGCTCATCAGCGCCCACGTTCCCGTGTTCACGAAGGCGATCTGGCGCACCTCGTAGCGGGGCGCGAGCAGGATGCGGCGGCGCCCGAAGCGGTCCGACACGGCGCCGAGCACGGCGCTGCCGATGAATAGCCCGAGTGGATTGACCATCAAGGCGATGCCAAGCAGCAGTGTCGGCGCCAGCCCGCCGAACGAGGTCAGCGCGCTCACCTGATTGCCGCCGAACAATGGCGCCAAGATTGGATAAGGCGGCAAGGCGCCAGTCGTCGACAGCAGGCCGAGCAGGCAGGCATTGGCAATCAGCAAGGCATTGCGGGTTGCAGGCGACGTGGAGCGCTTGCCTGCATTCTCACCCTGGCTCGGCAATATGCAAATGCCGCTGTCCGGAACCGCCATCCGCGGCTGCCATTCTGGCGATCCATTGTGAGGCCTGGAACGGCGGCAAAACCGGCCGCATGGCCGGCTCCGCATCCGGCCCGGGTCCACTCGACTTGTCGACCGGAACTGTTCACTTTCGACACACTGTTCCGTCCTTGAACACCCCCGTGCAGCCTCCAGAGGCGCCGGATACCAGCCGACTCAGAGGCCGGCGGCCCATCGGAGCAGCTCGCCTTGTCGGCACAGAAATTGCTAATGCTCTTGCAGTGCAGGGAACCAGGATTCGCCCGAGCGGGTCCGTCCATGCAATTTGCCCGCCCATTACATTCTTACCCTTGAGGAGATCGATCATGACTTGGAGCAAACCGGCATTCAGCGACATGCGTTTTGGATTTGAAATCACGCTGTATATCGCCAACCGTTAAACACCCCTTTCGGCAGGAAGGAGGAAGTGGATGGCGATGCAGGGCAGGCGGGAGCATTGGTGCGCCGGCTTGCCGGGCGCGCCGGCAACGACTCCTTCTCTACCGAGTTAGGTTATCGATGCGGTTGTCAATGCGCTTGTCAGTGCGATCGCATTGACGATGTAACATTGCACCGCGTCCGAGGGCGAGCTGCCCCCGGCGCGCGGTGCGCGAATAATCGGACAACACATGAAGATCATCGTCTTGGGCTCTGCCGCAGGCGGCGGTTTCCCCCAGTGGAATTGCAACTGCCGCAATTGCGCGGGTCTGCGCACCGGAACGATCAATGCCAGCGCACGCACCCAATCGTCGATCGCAGTCTCGAGCGACGGCCTCCACTGGGTGCTGATCAATGCCTCGCCCGACATCCTCGCGCAGATTCGCGCCACGCCCGTCTTGCAGCCTGCCCGAGCCCGGCGCGATTCCGGCATCGTCGCCGTCATGCTGATGGATGCCCAGATCGACCATGTCACCGGCTTGTTGATGCTGCGCGAAGGCAAACCCCTGCCGCTCTACTGCACTGCTTCGGTCTGGGACGACCTCAACACCAGCTTGCCGCTGGCGCCGGTCCTGTCGCACTACTGCGGCGTGCGCTGGCGGGCGCTGGAAGTGGCCCAGGAAGGCCCGGCCATGATGCCGGTAAGCGTGCCGGGCCTGAACGGTATCCGTTTCACGCCGCTGTCGCTGGAGAGCAAGGCGCCGCCCTATTCGCCGCACCGGGAACGGCCCGGCGTGGGCGACAACATCGGCCTCCTGATCGAAGACCTGGAGCACGGCAAGTCGGTATTCTACGCACCCGGGCTCGGCGTGGTCGAGCCCCATGTGGAGGCGGCCATGCGCGGCGCCGACTGCCTGCTCGTCGACGGCACCTTCTGGAGCGAAGATGAAATGATCGAGCAGGAACTCTCCACCAAACGCGCGGCCGACATGGGCCATTTGCCGCAATCGGGCGCCGGCGGCATGATCGCCGTCCTGGACAGCCTCGATGCGCACCCGGATGCGCCGGCCAAGCCGCGCCGCAAGATCCTCATCCACATCAACAACACCAACCCGATCCTGGACGACGATTCCGAGCAGCGCGCCATCCTGCGCCGTCACGGCATCGAGCTCGCCTTCGACGGCATGGAGATCCGCCTGTGACGTCCCCACCCTGGAGCCGCACCGAGTTCGAAGCCCAGCTGCGCGCGCGCGGCGCCGGCTACCACATCCATCACCCGTTCAACGTCAGGATGAACAGCGGGCAGCTGAGCGCGGAGCAGGTCCGCGGCTGGGTCGCGAACCGCTTCTATTACCAGGTCAACATACCGCAGAAAGACGGCGCCATCATCGCCAACTGCCCCGACCGCGAAACGCGCCGCAAATGGGTGCGCCGCATCCTCGACCACGACGGCTGGGACGGCAATGAAGGCGGCATCGAAGCCTGGGTGCGCCTGGGCGCCGCCGCCGGGATCGACCCGGCCGCCCTCTGGTCGCAGCGCCTGGTCGTGCCCGGCGTGCGCTTCGCGGTCGATGCCTACGTCAATTTCGCACGCCGGGCGCCCTGGCAGGAAGCGGTCTGCTCTTCGCTGACAGAAATGTTCGCGCCCCAGATCCACAAGGACCGCCTGGCCAACTGGCCGGCCCATTACGGCTGGATCGACCCGGAGGGCTTGCAGTACTTCCGCAGCCGGATCTCGCTGGCCGAGCGCGACGTCGAACACGGCCTGCAGGTGACGCTCGATCACTTCACGACGCGTGCCCAGCAGGAGCGCGCGCTCGACATCCTGCAATTCAAACTCGATGTACTATGGGCGATGCTGGACGCCATCGACCGAGCCTATCCTTGAATACGGAGCACACCATGCATCCCCTGCCCGACAAGCCCGCGCTGTCCCGCGTGTTCCGCATGCAATGGGAAGAAGCGCAGAACAATTACGTCCTGCTGTATCCCGAGGGAATGGTCAAGCTCAATGCGAGCGCCGCCGAGATCCTGAAACGCTGCGACGGCAAGCATGACGTGGCGGCGATCGTCGCCGAGCTCGAACAGGCCTTCGGCGCCAGCGGCTTGCAGGCCGATGTCGACGACTTCCTCTGCGCCGCGAACGAACGCGGCTGGCTTGCCTGAGCGCGCCGATGAACGCACCCGCGCCTGCATCGCGCATTCCAGCGCCGCTCTGGCTGCTGGCCGAGCTGACCTACCGCTGCCCCCTGCATTGCGCCTTCTGCTACAACCCGATCGACTACGCGCGCCAGGGCGCCGAGCTGTCCACCGCCGAGTGGATCGGCGTGATGCGCCAGGCGCGCGCCCTGGGCGCGGCCCAGCTCGGGTTTTCCGGCGGCGAGCCCCTGGTGCGCGAAGACCTGGAGGAACTGGTCGGCGAAGGCCGGCGGCTGGGCTTCTATACCAACCTGATCACCTCCGGCGTCGGCCTGACCGAAGCGCGCCTGGCGCGCATGAAGGAACTGGGGCTGGACCACATCCAGCTGTCTTTCCAGGATTCGACGCGCGAGATGAACGATTTCCTCTCGAACACGAAGACCTTCGACCTGAAAGCGCGGGTGGCCCGGCTGATCAAGCAGTACGACTACCCGATGGTGCTCAACGTCGTCCTGCACCGCTATAACCTCGACCACGTCGAGCGCATCATCGAGATGGCGCTCGAGATGGGGGTCGACTACCTGGAACTGGCCAACACGCAGTATTACGGCTGGGGCCTTGCCAACCGCGCGCAACTGATGCCGACCCGCGAGCAGCTCGTGCGCGCCGAAGCCGTGGTCAACGCCTACCGCGCCCGGATCGGCAACCGGGTGCGCATCCTGTTCGTCGTGCCGGATTATTTCGAGGAGCGCCCGAAGGCGTGCATGAACGGCTGGGGTTCGGTCTTCCTCGGCATCGCGCCCGACGGCACGGCCCTGCCCTGCCATGCGGCGCGCTCGCTGCCGGGCATCGCCTTTCCCAGCGTGCGCGATTTCAGCGTCGAGGAAATCTGGTATGCCAGCGGCGCCTTCAACCGCTACCGCGGCGACGCCTGGATGAAATCGCCCTGCCGCACCTGTCCCGAGAAGGACAAGGATTTCGGCGGCTGCCGCTGCCAGGCCTATGCCATGACGGGCGATGCGGAAAATGCCGATCCGGTGTGCACCAAGTCGCCGCACCATGCGCAGCTGGAGACCATCGTGACCCAGGCGCAACGCGCACAGGCGCAGGGAACGACCCAGCCCATCGTCTTCAGAAGCGACGCCAATTCGCGCCGCCTCGGCGGCGGCGCGTAAGGCGGGGCGCTCCCTGCCGGCGGCGCATGCGGCTTCGAAAACGCCGCCGCGGGCGGCGGCGTCCGGGCTCGCGGCATGCCGGCCTGTCAGCCGTTGAAGCCCTTGCCCTCGGCGGCCAGGCGTTCGAGCAGCGGCGCCGGCGTCCACGCCTCCCCGTGCGGCCCGCGCGCAAAGCCGCGCATCGCTTCGAGCACGTTCGGCAAACCGACCGTGTCGGCATACAGCATCGGACCGCCGCGATGGAGCGGGAAGCCGTAGCCGGTGAGGTAGACCATGTCGATGTCCGAGGCGCGCAAGGCGATGCCCTCTTCCAGGATGCGCGCGCCTTCGTTGACCAGCGCAAACACCAGGCGCTGGACGATTTCCTGGTCCGGCACGGCACGGCGCTCGCGGCCGCCGGCCTGCAGCTGCGACAGGATCAGGTCGTTCACCACCGACGACGGGTAGGCGGTGCGGTCGCCCGCCTTGTAGTCGTACCAGCCGGCGCCGGTCTTCTGGCCGAAGCGGCCCTGTTCGCACAGCAGGTCCGGCACCTTCGAATAGGCGAGGTCCGGCGTCTCGATGTAGCGGCGCTTGCGGATATACCAGCCGATGTCGTTGCCGGCCAGGTCGCTCATGCGGAACGGACCCATGGCGAAGCCGAATTTCTCGATCGCCTTGTCGATCTGCTCGGGCAGCACCCCTTCGTCGAGCAGGAAGAAAGCCTGGCGCAGGTATTGTTCCAGCATGCGGTTGCCGATGAAGCCGTCGCACACGCCGGAGACGACGCCGGTCTTCTTGATCTTCTTCGACAGCGCCAGGCTAGTCGCCAGCACATCCTTCGCGGTTTCCTTGCCGCGCACGATTTCCAGCAGCTTCATCACGTTGGCCGGGCTGAAGAAGTGCAGGCCGATCACGTCCTGCGGACGCGCCGTGAAGGCGGCGATCTTGTCGAGGTCGAGGGTCGAGGTGTTCGAGGCCAGGATCGCGCCCGGCTTCATGACGGCGTCGAGCCGGCGGAACACGGTTTCCTTCACGCCCAGGTCTTCGAAAACGGCTTCGATCACGATATCGGCCTGGGCGATCTCGTCATAGGACAGGGTGCCGGTGATGAGGCCGATGCGCTGGGCCGCCTTTTCCGGCGTCAGCTTCCCCTTCTTGACGGTGTTCTCGTAGTTCTTGCGGATCGTCGCCAGGCCCTTGTCCAAGGCGTCCTGCTTCGTTTCGAGGATCATTACCGGAATGCCGGCGTTGGCGAAATTCATCGCGATGCCGCCGCCCATGGTGCCGGCGCCGATCACGGCCGCTTTCTCGATCGTGCGGGTCGGGGTGTCGGCCGGGACATCGGGCACCTTGCTGGCCGCGCGCTCGGCGAAGAAAGCGTGGCGCAGGGCTTTCGATTCGTCGGTCTGGGCCAGCGCCAGGAAGCGGTCGCGCTCGAACTTCAAGCCATCCTCGAACTTCATCGTCACGCTTGCCGCCACGCATTCGACGCATTCGAGCGGCGCCGGGAAGGCGCCGGCCATGGCTTTCACGCTATTGCGCGAGAACTGCAGGAAGGCTTCGTGGTTCGGGTAGTCGACCTTCAGGTTGCGTACCTTGGGCAGCGGGCGGACGCCGGCGATGCCGTTGGCAAACTCGACGGCGGAGGCGACCAGGTCGGCGCCTTCGGCAAACACCCGGTCGAACAGCCCGGTGTCGGCCAGCTTTTCCGACAGCACCGGATTGCCCGAGACGATCATGTTCAGGCCCTGCTCGAGGCCGACCACGCGCGGCAGGCGCTGGGTACCGCCCGCGCCCGGCACCAGGCCGATCTTGACTTCCGGCAGGCCGACCTGGGCGCCCGGCGTGGCCACGCGGTAATGGCAGCCGAGCGAGAGCTCGAGGCCGCCGCCCATGCAGACGCCATGGATCGCCGCCACGACCGGCTTTTCCGAGTTTTCGGCGGTGGCGATGAGGGTGTGCAGCGTCGGTTCGGTCAGGGCCTTGGGCGAATTGAATTCGCGGATGTCGGCCCCGCCAGAAAAGACCTTGCCGGCGCCGGTGATGACGATCGCCTTGACGGCCTCGTCCTGCGCGGCGCGCCGCAGCGCGTCCACGGCGGCGCTGCGGGTGGCCATGCCGAGGCCGTTGACCGGCGGATTGTTCAGGGTGATGACGGCAACGCTGCCATGCACGACGTAGTCTGCACTCATGTCTCTTCCTTTTTAATTGGTTGAACCAGCACGGTCCACTATAACGTCAAAAAGTACGGTCGTGTTATTCCTTGATGCGAAAGATCGGCACCCGCTGCATGTGTCAGAATGCCGGGTTCGATGAGCAGGTAAAGATGGCGCAGGTGAACGCGGCCCAGGGCCCGGGAGTAAGAGATGGATAAACTGATTGCTGAATTGATGCGGCTGTTCGTTCCGGCTGGAACGCTCTCGCCCGAGCTGCTGGCCCGGCGCGCGCTCGGCCAGGCGCCGCAGACGCTCGACCTGACGACGCCGGACGGCCAAACCCGCGCCATCGCGGTCGCCTTCGACAAGGGCGGCGACAGTGGCGAGGCGGGGCACTGGACGCGCCTGTGCGCGGCGGCCAAGGCCTTGCAGACGGAACATGGCTTCCCTGCCCCGGCCGTCAGCGTCTCGGGCGGGCGCGGCTACACCCTGTGGATTGCGCTCGAGGCGCCGGTGCCGGCCGCCCAGGCACAGGCCTTCGCCCGCCTGCTGCGCCGGTCGTATTTCCCCGAGCTGGCGGCCGATGCGCCCGACGAGGCGACCGCCCTCCCGCCTTGCCTGGACCCCGGTAGCGGCCGCTGGGCCGCCTTCATCCATCCCGGCATGGGCGCCTCGTTCGCCGAGGAACCCTGGCTCGAGATGGCGCCGCCGCCACTTGCCCAGGCCGCTTTCCTGGAAGAGGTCGGCTGCGTCGGCCCGGCCCTGTTCGCCCGTGCGCTGGCGGCCTTGCAGCCGGCGGCCGTGGCGAGCGCTGTCGAAGCGGCGCCGGGCGCGCGCCCGGCCGAGGCGTCCCGCGCCTTGCTGCTGAGCGAGGCGACGCTCGAGGACATCGTCCGCCACCTGCACGCGCGCAATATCGAGCCGACCTTTCGCCACCTGCTGCCGGACCCCGAGCGCTGACGCCGGGCGCCGCCGGGCCTGCACGCTCACGCCGTCGGCAGCTTGTGCTCCCGGTACTGGTCGCGCAGCCGGTTTTTCTGGATCTTGCCGGTCGCCCCCATCGGCAGCGCTTCGGTGAAGACCACGTCGTCCGGCAACCACCATTTCGCGATCTTGCCTTCGAAGAAGGACAGCAGTTCCTCGCGCGAGAGTTCCTGACCCGGGCGCTTGACGACCACCAGCATCGGGCGCTCGTCCCATTTCGGGTGCGCCACGCCGATGCAGGCCGCCTGCAGCACGGCCGGGTGGGCCATGGCGATGTTTTCCAGGTCGATGCTGCCGATCCATTCGCCGCCGGACTTGATGACGTCCTTGCTGCGGTCGGTGATCTGCATGTAGCCGTCGGCGTCGATGGTCGCCACGTCGCCGGTCGGGAACCAGCCGTCCTTGAGCACCTCGCCGCCCTCGTCCTTGAAGTAACGCGAGATGATCCACGGCCCCTTCACGTACAGGTGGCCGTAGGTGCTGCCATCCCAGGGCAGTTCCTTGTCCTCGTCGTCGACGATCTTCATGTCGACGCCGTAGATGGCATGGCCCTGTTTCTGCAGGATCTTGCGCTGTTCTTCCTGCGGCAGGTCGCGGTGCTTGGCCTGCAGCGTGCTGGCCGTGCCCAGGGGCGACATTTCGGTCATGCCCCAGGCGTGGATCACCTGCACGTCGAGCTTGTCGATCAGGGTATCCATCATCGCCGGCGGGCACGCCGAGCCGCCGATGACGGTGCGGCGGAAGGTCGAGAACTTCAGGTTGTTCTGGACCGCATGGTTGATCAGGCCGAGCCAGACCGTCGGCACGCCGGCCGAGAAGGTCACGCCTTCGGACTCGAACAGCTCGTAGAGCGACTTGCCGTCGAGCGCCGCGCCCGGGAACACCATCTTGGCGCCCGACAGCGGCACCGAATACGGCAAGCCCCAGGCATTCACATGGAACATCGGCACCACCGGCAAGACCGTATCGGCCGAGGACACGTTCAGCGCGCTCGGCGTGCTCGAGGCGTAGGCGTGCAGGATGGTCGAGCGGTGCGAGTACAGGGCGCCCTTCGGGTTGCCGGTCGTGCCCGAGGTGTAGCACAGGGTGGCGGCGGCGTTCTCGTCGAACAGCGGCCAGGCGTAGTCGTCGCTGGACGACGCCATGAGGTCTTCGTAGCACAGCAGGTTGGCGATCTTCGTTTCCTGCGGCATGTGGGCGCGGTCGCTCATCAGCACGAAGCCCTTCACCGTCTTGCAGTGGGCCGCGACGGCTTCCACCAGCGGCAGGAAGGTCAGGTCGAAGAACAGGTACTGGTCTTCGGCGTGATTGACGATGTAGGCGATCTGCTCCGGGTGCAGGCGCGGGTTTACGGTGTGCATCACCGCGCCCGAGCCGGAGACGGCGTAATACAGTTCCAGGTGGCGGTAGCCGTTCCAGGCCAGGGTGGCGACGCGGTCGCCGATTTGAACGCCCAGGCCTTCGAGCACCTTGGCCATGCGGCGCGCACGCACTTCGCACTCGCGGTAGGTATAGCGGTGCAGGTCGCCTTCGACGCGGCGCGACACGATTTCGTTGGTACCGAAATGGCGGGCGGCAAACTCGATGATGCTCGAAATGAGCAACGGCTGGTTCATCATCTGGCCCATGAGCGGGCTCTTCGGATATGACATGTGCATGGTCTCCTGTGGACGAAGTATTAACTCCGAACGAGTGTCGATCGGCGGTGCGCGGCCCGTCAAGGCGTTTCGATGCTGCGCTGCAGCACGCGCCGGGCGTAAGCGGATGTAAGCGCGCTGGCGCGCGCGGCGCGCCTGAATAGAATGGGCCGGGTACGGTAGAATCGCGCTGTTACCTTCTTTTCACCCTGGAGCTGCCATTACGCCCGACGACCTCCAACTCAAGAACGGCTTTGCCGCCCTGCCGCCCGACTTCTATACGCGGCTGATGCCCACGCCCTTGCCTGCGCCCTATTTCGTCGCGGCCAGCAGCCGTGCGGCAAGCCTGGTCGGCCTCGACGCCGCCATGCTGGCGCAGGAAGACTTCGTCGCCGCCTTCACCGGCAACCGCTTGTTGCCGGGTTCGGAACCGCTGGCGGCGGTGTACTCCGGCCACCAGTTCGGCGTCTGGGCCGGCCAGCTCGGCGACGGGCGCGCGATCCTGATCGGCGACCTCGACGGTCCGGAAGGCCGCATGGAGCTGCAGCTCAAGGGCGCCGGCAAGACCCCGTATTCGCGCATGGGCGACGGGCGCGCCGTGCTGCGTTCCTCGATCCGCGAATTCCTCTGCTCCGAGGCCATGGCCGCGCTCGGCATTCCGACCACGCGCGCGCTCGTCGTCACCGGCTCGAACCAGCGCGTCATGCGCGAGAACATCGAGACGGCCGCGGTCGTGACCCGCATGGCCCCCTCTTTCGTGCGCTTCGGCTCCTTCGAACACTGGCATTACCGCGACAAGCCGGAACAGTTGCGCCAGCTGGCCGACTACGTCATCGACACTTTTTACGGCACGCTGCGCGGCACGGCCAATCCCTACAAGGAATTGCTGGCCGAAGTGACCCGGCGCACCGCGCGCATGATCGCCGGCTGGCAATCGGTCGGCTTCATGCATGGCGTGATGAACACCGACAATATGTCGATCCTCGGCCTGACGCTCGACTACGGTCCCTTCGGCTTCATGGAAGCCTTCGACGTCAACCACATCTGCAACCACACCGACCAGGGCGGGCGCTATTCGTATGCGAACCAGGTCGCGATCGGCCACTGGAACTGCTATGCGCTGGGCAATGCCCTGCTGCCCCTGATCGGTACCGTGGACGACGCGCAGGAAGCGCTGGACGTCTACATGCCGGCCTTCGAGGCCCGGCTGGACGAGCTGCTGCGTGCGAAGCTGGGCTTGCGTTCCAGCCAGCCGGACGACCGCGCCCTGTTCGACGGCCTGTTCTCGATCATGCAGGCCGGCCACGTCGACTTCACGCTGCTGTTCCGGCGCCTGGGCGACTTGCGGGTCGACGCACCGGAGAGCGACGCGCCCCTGCGCGACCTGTTCATCGACCGCGCCGCCTTCGACGCCTGGGCCCTGACTTACCGTGCACGCCTGCGCGGCGAAGCGAGCGAAGACGCCGGGCGCCGCGCCGCCATGAACCGCGTCAACCCCAAGTACGTCCTGCGAAACTATCTGGCCCAGCAGGCGATCGAACAGGCGCAGAACGGCGACTATGCCGGCGTGCGCGATTTGCTGGCCGTGCTCGAGCAGCCCTTCGACGAGCAGCCGGGCAAGGAACCGTATGCCGCGCTGCCGCCCGACTGGGCGGCCCACCTCGAAGTGAGCTGTTCTTCCTGATTACCGTAGAAAGACCATCATGACCGACAAAGTAAGGAAAACCGACGCCGAGTGGCGCGCCCAGCTGGACCCGATGGAGTACCAGGTCACGCGCCACGCCGCCACCGAACGCGCCTTTACCGGCAAGTACTGGGACCACCACGCCCACGGCATCTACCATTGCGTCTGCTGCGATACGCCCCTGTTCGAGTCCGACGCCAAGTTCGAGTCCGGCTGCGGCTGGCCGAGCTATTTCCGCGCGCTCGATCCGGACAAGGTGATCGAGAAGACCGACCGCACCCACGGCATGCTGCGCACCGAGATCATCTGCGCCGTCTGCGACGCCCACCTCGGCCACGTGTTCCCGGATGGCCCGCCCCCCACCGGGCTGCGTTATTGCATCAACTCCGCCGCCTTGCGGTTCGAAGAAGTTTAATTTACCTGGCGTCTCATGAAATTCCTGTTCGACTTTTTCCCGCTGATCCTGTTCTTCCTCGTTTATAAAATCGGGAGCGGCAACGAAGCGGCGGCGCTCGCGCTGACCGAGCAATACCTCGGCGGCTTGGTGTCAGGCGGCAAAATCCTGGCGGCGCAGGCGCCGACCATGCTGGCCACCGTCGTCGCCATCGTCGCCACCTTCCTGCAAGTGGGCTACCTGCTGCTGCGCAGGCGCAAGGTGGACGGCATGCTGTGGCTCTCGCTGTTCGTGATCGTCGTCTTCGGCGGCGCCACCATCTACCTGCACGACGAAACCTTCATCAAGTGGAAGCCGACGATCCTGTACTGGGTGTTCGCCGCAGCGCTCCTGGTCAGCCAGCTCTTTTTCGGCAAGAACCTGATGCGCAAGGCCATGGAAGAGGCGCTCCCGCTCCCGGACGCGGTCTGGCCGCGGGTCGGCTACACCTGGATGGTGTTCCTGTTCCTGCTCGGCGCCCTGAACCTGGTCATGGCCTTCGTGGTCTTTCGCGACGACACGGCCGCCTGGGTCAATTTCAAGGTCTTCGGCATGACCGCCATTTTCTTCCTGTTCACCATTGCCCAGTCGATGCTGCTCATGAAGCACATTCCACAGGAGGAAGCATGAATACAGTGAATCCCGCAATGAACCCCGCGACCAACTCCGCCGGCGACCGCCTCGGCCGCATCCGCACGGCCCTGCAGGGCGCGCTCGAACCGACCGTGCTCGAACTGAGCGACGACTCGCACCTGCATGCGGGCCATGCCGGCGCGGCCTCGGGCGGCGGGCATTACAGCGTGAAAATCGTCTCGGAACGCTTCCAGGGGCTGAGACTCGTCATGCGTCATCGGCTGGTGTATGATGCCGTGGCCGATATGATGCGGGCCGAGATCCATGCCTTGGCAATCACGGCCCTGACGCCTTCCGAAACGGACTGAGGCCGGTTCAGGATCGCTTAAGACTTCTATCGCACAATCTGTAGAACTGCTACGCCAAAAAACATATCCAATCTTGTCCAAGCAACTCCCTCCACAGGAATTAACAATGACTTTGAAGCCAGCACGGCTGCTGTTAGCCTTGATCGCCGCAAGCGCCACTTTGGCAGCGCCCGCATTCGCACAGAACCTGGCCGTCGTGAACGGCAAGGCCATTCCGACTTCGCGCGTCGACGCCGTCGTCAAGCAGGTCGTCGCCCAGGGCCAGGGGCAGGATTCGCCGCAACTGCGCGACGCCATCAAGCGCGACTTGATCGCACGCGAAGTGCTGATGCAGGAAGCCATCAAGCAGGGCTACGACAAGAAGCCGGAGGTCAAGCAGGCCCTCGACAACGCGCGCCAGGCCATCGTCGTGAACCAGCTGGCGCGCGACTACATCGAAAAGAACCCGGTGAGCGACGCCGACGTGAAGGCCGAATACGACCGCTACGCCAAGACCCAGGCCGGCGAAAAGGAATACCACCTGCGCCACATCCTGACCACGACCGAGGACGAAGCGAAAGCCGTCATCGCCAAGCTCAAGGGCGGCGCCAAGTTCGAGGAGCTGGCCAAAACCAGCAAGGACACCGGTTCGGCCGCCAATGGCGGCGACCTCGACTGGGCCGCCCCGTCGGCCTTCCCGCCTGAATTCGCGGCCGGCTTCACCAAGCTGCAAAAAGGCGGCGTGACCGACACGCCGGTCAAGACCGGCGCCGGCTTCCACGTCATCAAGGTCGACGACGTGCGCGCGGTGAAGGTGCCCGCCCTGGACGAGATCAAGGCCCAGATCAAGGAAAGCCTTACCCAGAACAAGCTGGCGGCTTACCAAGAGGAAATGGTCAAGAAGGCAAAGGTACAGTAAGATGTTTGCCACCGGCGCCGTCGCTGGCGCCGGTTATTCGTCGCCAGCGGGCGACTTTTCGAGTTTTTATAGGATCTGAACAATGATTTTGAAGCCAACCCGCCTGTTGCTCGCCATGTCGTTCATCGTGGCCGCACCTGTCTTCGCCCAGAACGTTGCGACCGTGAACGGCAAGCCGATTCCGGCGGCGCGGGTCGACCAGATGGTCAAGCAAGTCGTCGCCCAGGGCCGTGCGACGGACTCGCCGCAGCTGCGCGAAATGATCAAGAAGGACCTGATCGGCCGCGAAGTGCTGATCCAGGAAGCCGACAAGCAGAACGTCGGCGGCCGTGCCGATGTGAAGGCCGCCATCGACAACGCCCGCCAGAGTATCATCATCAACGCGATGCTGGCCGACTACGTCAAGAAGAATCCGGTCAAGGACGCCGACATCAAGGCCGAGTACGACAAGGCCAAGGCCGGCGCACCGGACAAGGAATACAAGGCACGCCACATTCTGGTCGAGAAAGAAGAAGACGCGAAAACGATCATCACCAAGCTCAAGGGCGGCGCCAAGTTCGAGGAACTGGCCAAGCAGAGCAAGGACCCGGGTTCGGCTGCCAACGGCGGCGACCTCGGCTGGACCGACCCGTCGCGCTTCGTGCCTGAATTCTCCAAGGCCATGACCGCACTGAAAGTGGGCGCCATCACCGACACCCCGGTCAAGACCCAGTACGGCTACCACGTCATCAAGCTCGACGAATCGCGTCCGGTGACGATCCCGCCGCTCGACCAGGTCAAGCAGCAGGTCGCGGAACAGCTGCAACAGCGCAAGCTGGCCGAGTACCGCGAGTCGCTGCTGAAGAAAGCCAAGATCCAGTAATCCGGACCGGCTTAGAACGACAGGCGCTTCCGCGGAAGCGCCTTTTTTCGTACTCATTTTCCTGGTGGACGCGCCGCGCCCGCGCCGTACCGGCTATCGGTCGTTCGAATGAACGACGCCTCGGATGAGGCGCCGTTCGTTCAGCCCGGGCGGGACGTCAGCCCACCCACTTGCGCGCGTTGCGGAACATGCGCATCCACGGCGCGTCGTCGCTCCACGCCGGCGGCGCCCACGAATGCACGGCGGTACGGAACACGCGCTCGGCGTGCGGCATCATCGCCGTGAAGCGGCCGTCCGGGGTCGTCACCGCGGTCAGGCCGCCGGGCGAACCGTTCGGGTTGAACGGATAGACTTCGGTCGCCTGGCCGCGGTTGTCGACATAGCGCAGCGACTGCACGACCTGGTCCAGGTTGCCGGTCAGCGAAAAGTCGGCATAGCCTTCGCCGTGGGCGATCGCCAGCGGCGCCTGGGTGCCGGCCATGCCGGCGAAGAAGATCGACGGCGAGTCGAGTACTTCGACGCTGCCGAAGCGCGCCTCGAACTGTTCCGACTTGTTGCGGGTGAACTTCGGCCAGGCGTGCGCGCCCGGGATCATCGACTTCAGGTTCGACAGCATCTGGCAGCCGTTGCAGACACCGAGGCCGAAGGTGTCCTGGCGTGCGAAGAAGGCGGCGAACTGGTCGGCCAGCTGGGTATTGAAGAGGATCGTCTTGGCCCAGCCCTCGCCCGCGCCGAGCACGTCGCCGTAGGAGAAGCCGCCTACCGCGATCACGCCCTGGAAGTCGGCGAGCCGGGCCCGGCCCGCGATCAGGTCGCTCATGTGGACGTCGACCGCGGCAAAACCGGCCTGGTGCATCGCCCAGGCGGTTTCGATGTGCGAGTTGACGCCCTGCTCGCGCAGGATGGCCACGCGCGGACGCACGCCGCTGGCGATGAAGGGCGCGGCGATGTTTTCGCTCGGGTCGAACGTCAGCGTCGGACTGATGCCCGGGTCGGCCTCGTCGTTCAGGCGCTCGTACTCCTGGTCGGCGCAGTCCGGATTGTCGCGCAGGCGCGCGATGCGCCAGCTGGTCTCGGACCAGAGACGGTGCAGGCTGCTGCGCTTCTGGTTGTAGACGACTTTCGCATCGCGCGTGAATTCGATCGCGCCGCGGTCGTTGAGCTTGCCGATGATGTGGCTGCAGGCGCCGAGGTCGAGCGCGCGCAGCACGTTCATCACCTCGCGCTTGTCTTCCTCGCGCACCTGCACCACGGCACCCAGTTCTTCCGAGAACAACGCGCGCAGCGTCATTTCATTGCGGCGTTCGCCGACCTGGCTGGCCCAGTTCTTGGCGTCGCCCCAGTCGGACGCATGGGCGTCGCCCATGGTCAGGATATCGAGATTGACCGACACGCCGGCGCGCCCGGCGAAGGCCATTTCGCACAGCGTGGCGAACAGGCCGCCATCGGAGCGGTCGTGGTAAGCGAGCAGCTTGCCGTCGGCGTTAAGGCGCTGGATGGCGGCGAAGAAGGCTTTCAGGTCCGCGGCCGAATCGACGTCCGGCACGGCGTCGCCCAGCTGCTGGGTCACCTGGGCCAGCGCCGAGGCGCCCATGCGGTTCTTGCCGCGGCCGAGGTCGATCAGGATCAGGGCGGTGTCGCCCAGGTCGGTGCGCAGTTGCGGCGTCAGCGAGCGGCGCACGTCGGGCACCGGCGCAAACGCGGACACGATCAGCGAGACCGGCGAGATCACCGATTTGGCTTCGCCCGCATCGCTCCAGGTAGTGCGCATCGACAGCGAATCCTTGCCGACCGGGATGCTGATGCCCAGCGCAGGGCACAGTTCCATGCCGACCGCGCGCACGGTGTCGAACAGGGCCGCGTCCTGGCCCGGCTGGCCGCAGGCGGCCATCCAGTTGGCCGAGAGCTTGATGTCTTCGATGCTGGCCACCGGCGCGGCGGCAAGGTTGGTGATCGCCTCGCCCACGGCCATGCGGCCCGAGGCGGCGGCGTCGATCACGGCCAGCGGCGTGCGCTCGCCCATCGCCATCGCCTCGCCCGCGAAGCCTTCGTAGCTCATGGCGGTGACGGCGCAATCGGCCACCGGCACCTGCCATGGGCCGACCATCTGGTCGCGCACGGTCATGGCGCCGACGCTGCGGTCGCCGATGGTGATCAGAAAAGACTTGTCGGCCACGGTCGGCAGCAGCAGCACGCGGCGCGCCGCCTCTTCCAGGTCGATGCCGGTCAGATCGACGGCGGGCAGCGTGCGCTGCACGTGCTCGACGTCGCGCGTCATTTTCGGCGGTTTGCCGAGCAGGACGTCCATCGGCATGTCGACCGGATTGTTGCCGGCCAGGTCGTCGACCAGCTTGAGCTGGCGCTCCTCGGTGGCGACCCCGATGACGGCGAAGGGGCTGCGTTCGCGCTCGCATAGCGATGCAAATAAACCAAGGTTTTCCTGCGAAATTGCCAACACATATCGCTCCTGCGACTCGTTTGACCAAATTTCCTTCGGCGCCATGCCCGACTCCTCGAGCTGGATCTTGCGCAGCTCGAAAATTGCGCCGCGCTTGGCGTCGTTCACGATTTCCGGGAAGGCGTTCGACAGGCCGCCGGCGCCGACGTCGTGGATCGAGATGATCGGATTGTTCGCGCCCAGCTGCCAGCAGCCATTGATGACTTCCTGGGCGCGGCGCTCCATCTCCGGGTTGCCGCGCTGGACCGAGTCGAAATCGAGGTCGGCGGTGTTGGTGCCGGTCGCCATCGAGGATGCGGCCGAGCCGCCCATGCCGATGCGCATGCCCGGGCCGCCCAGCTGGATCAGCAGGCTGCCGGGCGGGATGTCGTTCTTGAACGTGTGCTGGTCGGAGATGTTGCCGATGCCGCCCGCGATCATGATCGGCTTGTGGTAGCCGTAGACGCCGCCGGCGGCCTGGGCGTTCTGCTCGTAGGTGCGGAAATAGCCGCCCAGTACCGGCCGGCCGAATTCGTTGCTGAAGGCGGCGCCGCCCAGCGGGCCGTCGATCATGATCTGCAGGGGCGAAGCGATGCGTTCCGGCTTGCCGTAGACCGGAGCAGCGCCGGGAGCACCGTGCGGCGCCTGCGCCCCGGCGCCGGCGGCGGTGACGTCGACCGCGTTTTCCCACGGACGCTGGGCATCGGGCAGCAGCAGGTTCGATACCGTGAAGCCGGTCAGGCCGGCCTTCGGCTTGGCGCCGCGCCCGGTGGCGCCTTCGTCGCGGATCTCGCCGCCGGCGCCGGTCGAAGCGCCCGGGAAGGGCGAAATGGCCGTCGGGTGGTTGTGGGTCTCGACCTTCATCAGCGTGTGCGTCAGTTCCGTGAGCGGGGCGTACTCATGGTCCGTGCCCGGGAAGAAGCGCGTCACGACCGCGCCCTCCATGATCGAGGAATTGTCGCTGTAGGCCACCACGGTGCCCTTCGGCTGCAGCTGGTGCGTATTCTTGATCATTCCGAACAGGGATTTTTCCTGCCTGACGCCGTCGATGATCCAGTCGGCGTTGAAGATCTTGTGGCGGCAGTGTTCGCTGTTGGCCTGGGCGAACATCATCAGTTCGACGTCGGTCGGGTTGCGCCCGGCCGCCGTGAACGCGTCGTTCAGGTAGTCGATCTCGTCGATCGACATGGCCAGGCCCAGTTCCGTGTTCGCGCGCAGCAGCGCATCGCGCCCTTCCTTCAACACGTCAATCGATTCGAGCGGCTTGCCTTCGAGTTCCTGGAACAGCTGCGAAGCCTCTTCGGCGTGGCGCAGCACGGTATCGGTCATGCGGTCGTGCAGGAGCGCGGCAACGCTGGCCAGTTCCTCTTCACCGAGTTTCTTGGGCGCGCCGAAGCTGCTGCCGAGGATGCCGCCCTTGAGCACCACCGTATAGGCCACGCCGCGCTCGATGCGGTGCACGTGGGGCATGCCGCAATTGTGCGCGATGTCGGTCGCCTTCGAGGCCCAGGGCGAGATCGTGCCCAGGCGCGGGATGACGAAGAACTCGACGGTGCTGCCCTCGTACAGCGTTTCGGGCACCGGCTCGCCGTAGGTCAGCAGCGCGGTGAGACGCTGCGTGTCGTCGATGGAGAGCGGCGCGGCGCTGTCGACGAAATGGACAAAGCGCGCCTGGACCGCCGCGATCGCGGGCGCGGCCGCTTGCAGTCGGCTCAGGAGGCGTTGGCTACGGAATACGGAGAGGGCATTGGAACCCGGCAGAATCAACATGGCTGGAAGTCGGTTGATGCAGCGTGGCTGCGGGTGGAAGATGGCCCGCTATTATACAGGGTTGACCATGTTGCCCATGCGTCGAGGCTGAGGTAGTTGCCCGCAGGGACGCTTGTGGGTATTGTAGCGAGTGCAAGCGGCGCACGAGCGCGCCCATGAAAGAGACGATGCAAGACAACAGCCAACTGTCGGTCCTGGTAATCGACCCCCATCCCGGCATGCGCGCCAACCTGCAGAACATGCTGAACCTGTCGGGCATCGGCAAGGTCGAATACGCCGTCAATGCGGGCACGGCGATCCGCCAGCTGACGCGCCGCTCCTACGATATCGTCCTCTGCGAATACGACCTGGGCGGCGCTGCGGGCGACGGCCAGGATGGCCAGCAATTGCTGGAAGACCTGCGCCACCACCGCCTGATCGCCCCCTGGTCGATTTTCATCATGCTCACCTCGGAAGCCGTCTACGGCAAGGTGATCGGCGCGGCCGAGCTGGCCCCGACCGACTACGTGCTCAAGCCCTTCACCGCCGACACCATCGGCGCGCGCATCGCGCGCGCGGTCGAACGGCGCGCCCTCTTCCTGCCGGCCTGGCAACTGGTCGCCCAGGGCAATGTGCGCGAAGCGATCCGCTCGGCCGTGGCGGCCGAGATCGCGCATCCCCGCTTCGCCCTCGACTTCGCCCGGCTGCGCGCCGAGCTGCATGCGAACCTGGGCGAGGATGGCGAGGCCGAGGAAATCTACCGCAAGGTACTCGCCTTCAAGCCGCTCGGCTGGGCCGGCCTGGGCCTGGCGCGCGCCCGGTTCGCGCTCGGCCGCGTCGACGAAGCGCGGGAAACGCTGCAAGCGCTGGTCGCCGCCCATCCGCGCCTGATGGCCGGCTACGACCTGCTGGCGCGCTGCCACGAAGCGGCCGGCAAGCACGCCCAGGCGCAACAGATCCTCGAACAAGCCGTCGCCATCTCGCCGCACCTGGTGCGCCGCCTGCGCAAGCTGGGCGAAGTGGCGCTGGCGGCGGGCGACGCAGCGGCGGCCGAAAAATCGTTCAGGCAGGTCGTGAGCAAGGCGCGCCACTCCGAGTTCCGCGACCCGGAAGACCATGTGCGCCTGGTGCAGGCCCTGGTCGGGCGCGGCGACCTGCCCGGCGCCGGTAGCGTCGTGCGCGAGCTGAAAAAGACGGCGCGCGCCTCGCCCGAACTCGATGCCTGCCTGGCGGTGGCGAATGCCGCCGTGCACGATGCGGCCGGTAACCGCGCCGATGCCCTGGCCGCCCTGCAGGCGGCGGTGGCCGCGCTGCGTTCCTGCGGCGGCCTGTCCACCGGCCTGAAACTGGGCCTGGTGCGTGCCTGCCTCGCGCACCGCTTCGACCAGGGCGCGCAGGACGTGATGATGGCGGTGGTGAACGATGCCGGCAGCGGCGTGACCAGCCAGGATGCGCTGGCCCTGTTTACCGAGGCCGGCCGGCGCGACCTGGCCGACGGCGTCCGGCAGCAGCTCACGGCGCAGGCCCGGATCCTGCTCGGCGTGGCCGACGAGAAGCGCAACATGGGCGACGTGCGCGGGGCGGTGCAGACCCTGGTCGAGGCCTTGCACATCGCGCCGGCGAATCTTCAGGTAATGATCGCCGTGGCGGGCGGGGTGCTGCGGCAGATCAACGAGCTGGGGTGGGACCACCCGCTGGGCGAACTGTGTTGCGCGCAGCTGGAGAAGATCCGGGCAATCGATACCGACCATCCCCGGCTGGCATCGCTGGAGGAAGAGTACCTGGCCATGCGCCGCAGGTACGGGATCTCGAGCTAGGCCGGGCGCGGGGCCGCTCCTGCGCCCGGGGCCGCCGCGCGGCGCCCGTCACGGTGTTCCATACCCTCCCCCGCCCGGCGTCTCGATCACGAACAGGTCGCCGGCGGCCATCTCGACCTGGCCGATGTGCCCGACCCGCTCGACGCGCCCGTTGGCGCGCACGACCGTGTTGACGCCGCGCTCGCCCGGCTCGCCGCCGGCCATGCCGAAGGGCGCGTGGATCCGGTTGTTCGACAGGATCGCGGCCGTCATCGGTTCCAGGAAGCGCAGCTTGCGCACGCCGCCGTTCCCGCCATGCCAGCGCCCCGCCCCGCCCGACCCGGGGCGGATCGCATAGCTCTCCAGGCGCACCGGAAAGCGGAATTCGAGGATCTCCGGATCGGTCAGGCGCGAGTTGGTCATGTTGGTCTGGACGACGTCGGTGCCGTCGAAGCCCTCACCCGCGCCGCTGCCGCCGGAAATGGTCTCGTAGTACTGGTATTGTGCGTTCCCGAAGGTGAAATTGTTCATCGTCCCCTGCGAAGCCGCCATCACGCCCAGCGCGCCGTAGAGGGCGTTGGTGATGCAGGTCGAGGTCTCGACATTGCCCGAGACGACCGGGGCGGGATGGCGGGGATTGAGCATCGAGCCGGGCGGGATGACGACCTCCAGCGGCTTGAGGCAGCCGCCGTTGAGCGGAATCTCGTCCGCCACCAGGGTGCGGAACACGTACAGCACGGCCGCCATGCACACCGCCGAGGGCGCGTTGAAGTTGTTCGGCAGCTGGGGCGAGGTGCCGGTGAAATCGATGCGCGCGCTGCGCTTTGTCTTGTCGACCGTGATGGCGACGGCGATCCGCGCGCCGTTGTCGAGTTCGACCGTGAAGGCGCCGTCCTGCAGCGCCGTGATCACGCGCCGCACGGCTTCCTCGGCATTGTCCTGCACGTGGCCCATGTAGGCGCGCACCACGTCGAGGCCGAAGTGCGCGACCATGCGGCGCAGTTCCTCGACGCCCTTCTGGTTGGCCGCCACCTGGGCGCGCAGGTCGGCCATGTTCTGGTCCGGATTCCTCGCCGGGTGGCGCGCGCCGGTGAGGAGCGCGCGCGCTTCCCGCTCGCGCAGCAGGCCGTCGGCGCCGTCGACGAGCTTGAAGTTGTCGATCAGGACGCCCTCGTGCTCGATGTGGCGCGAGTCCGGCGGCATCGAGCCCGGCGTGGTGCCGCCGATGTCGGCGTGGTGGCCGCGCGAGCCGACGTAGAACAGGATCTCGCGCCCCGCCTCGTCGAACACGGGCGAGATCACCGTCACGTCGGGCAAGTGGGTGCCGCCGTTGTAGGGGTCGTTGAGCATGTACACGTCGCCCGCCGCCATGCGGCCCGCGTTCTCGCGCATGACCGTCTTGATGCTCTCGCCCATCGAACCGAGGTGCACCGGCATGTGCGGCGCGTTGGCCACCAGGTTGCCGCCGGCATCGAAGATCGCGCAGCTGAAGTCGAGGCGCTCCTTGATGTTCACCGAATGGGCCGTGTTCTGCAGGCGCAGGCCCATCTGCTCGGCGATCGACATGAACAGGTTGTTGAAGATCTCGAGCATGACCGGGTCGGCCGCCGTGCCGATGGCGCGCCGCTCGGGCAAGGCTTCCACCCGTTTCATCACGAGGTGGTTGTAGGGCGTGACCTCGGCCTGCCAGCCCGCTTCGACCACGGTCGTCGCGTTGTCCTCGGCGACGATCGCCGGACCGTCGATGACGTCCCCCGGCCGCATGCCGGCACGGCGGTAGATGCCGGTCGCACGCCACTGGCCGGCGCCGAACACCGGCACGCTGGCCGCGGGCGCGAGCGGGCCGGTGCGGGGCGCGGGTGGCGCGACCGTCTCGGGCGGCGCTTCCGAGCGGCCCAGCGCTTCGGCCGACACGGCTTCCACGATCAGCGCGCGCGCCGGCATCAGGAAGGAGAAACGGCGCCGGTAGGCCGCTTCGAAGGCGGCCTGCATCGTGCCCGCGTCGGCAAAGTCCACCACCAGCGCCGAATCCGTGCCTTCGTAGCGCAGGTGCACGCGCCGGACCACGGCGATGCGCTCTTGGTCCACGCCCTGGGCGCGCAGGTCTGCCGAAGCGGCATCGGCGAGCATGTCGAGGCGCGCGGCCAGCGCCGCGCCGCCGGCCTCGTGCAAGCGTTCCTCGACCGCCTGCTCGCGCATCGCGCTCTGGTCGGCCAGTCCCATGCCGTAGGCCGACAGGACGCCCGCCAGGCTGTGGATGAAGACCGTCTTCATGCCCAGCGCGTCGGCCACCAGGCAGGCGTGCTGGCCGCCGGCCCCGCCGAAACTGGTGAGCGCGTATTCGGTCACGTCGTGGCCGCGCTGCACCGAGATCTGCTTGATGGCGTTGGCCATGTTCCCGACCGCGATCTCGATGAAACCCGCGGCTACCTGCTCGGGCGTGCGCGCGTCGCCGGTGGCCTCGAGGATGTGCGCGGCAAGCGCGGCGAATTTCGCGCGCACGATGTCGGGGTCGAGCGCCTCGTTCCCGCCCGGCCCGAACAAGCGCGGAAAATGGTCGGGCTGGATCTTGCCGAGGCAGACGTTGGCGTCGGTCACGGTCAGCGGTCCGCCGCGGCGGTAGCTGGCCGGACCCGGATCGGCGCCGGCGCTGTCGGGGCCGACGCGATAGCGGCTGCCGTCGAAATGCAGGACCGAGCCGCCGCCGGCGGCGACCGTGTGGATGCTCATCATCGGCGCGCGCATGCGCACCCCGGCCACCTGGGTCTCGAAGACGCGTTCATAGTCGGAGCAATGAGCGCCGGCGAAGTGCGAGACGTCGGTCGAGGTGCCGCCCATGTCGAAGCCGATGACGCGCTCGAAACCGGCCGTGCGGCTGGCGCGCACCATGCCGACGATGCCGCCGGCCGGCCCCGAGAGGATGCTGTCCTTGCCCTGGAAGGCGCGCGCGTCGGCCAGGCCGCCGCTCGATTGCATGAACTGCAGGTGCACGCCTGGCAGTTCGCCCGCGACCTGGTCGACGTAGCGCCGCAGGATCGGCGACAGGTAGGCGTCGACCACCGTGGTGTCGCCGCGCGCGACCAGCTTCATCATCGGACTCACCGCATGCGAGACCGAGACTTGCGTGAAGCCGATCTCGCGCGCGAGCCGCGCCAGCTGCGCTTCGTGCTGCGTATTGCGGTAGCCGTGCATGAGGACGATGGCCAGCGCGCGCGTGCCGCCGTCGAACACGCGCTGCAGGCCGGCGCGCGCGCCTTCGGCGTCGAGCGGGCGCACGATCTCGCCATGGGCGCCGATGCGCTCGTCGATCTCGACCACCTGGTCGTACAGCAGTTCGGGCAGCACGATGTGGCGCTCGAAGAGCCGCGGCCGGTTCTGGTAGGCGATGCGCAGCGCGTCGCGGAAGCCGCGCGTGATCGCCAGCGCCGTCGGCGCTCCCTTGCGTTCGAGCAGCGCATTGGTTGCCACCGTCGTGCCCATCTTGACCGCCTCGATCCGCGCGGTCGGCAGAGGGTCGCCGGCGGCGACGCCGAGCAGGTGCCGGATACCGGCCACGGCCGCGTCGCGGTACTGCCCGGGATGCTCGGACAGCAGCTTGTGGGTCACGAGTTGCCCGTCGGGGCGGCGCGCGACGATGTCGGTGAAGGTGCCGCCGCGGTCGATCCAGAACTGCCAATCCATATGCGCTCCCTGTCGCTGCAAGTATTCGCGTATTGTATGCGCCGAATGCCCTGAAATTGGCGACAATGCACGAACGGAAAATTTTTAGGAACACCATGGAGAATCGTCTTTACAGCGTCGCGCAGATCCGCGCTGCCGAAGCGGCCGCCGCCGCGCAACTCGAAGCCGGCGCGCTGATGCGCCGCGCCGGCCAGGCGGCGGCCGATGCCGCGCTCGCCTTGCTGGGCGAGGCGCGCGCGCGGCCGGTGCTGGTACTGGCCGGGCCCGGCAACAACGGCGGCGACGCGCTGGAAATGGCGGCCAACCTGAGCGAAGCCGGGGTCGACGTCGTCGTGCTGCACCTCGCCGGCGGCGGCAAGGTGTCGCCGGAAGCGGCGCAGGCCCTGGCGCGCGCCCGTGCCAGCCGCGCCAACTTCGCCGACGTCGCCCTCGACGTGCGCGACTGGGCGCTGGTGGTCGACGGCCTGTTCGGCATCGGCCTGGCGCGTCCGCTGGAGGGGCGCTACCGCGAGCTGGTGACCGGGATCGACGCGGTGCGCTGCCCGGTGCTGGCTCTCGACGTGCCGAGCGGGCTCGACGCCGACAGCGGCGCGGTCGTCGGCCCCAACGGGGTCGCCGTGCGCGCCACCCACACCGTCACCTTCATCGGCGACAAACCCGGCCTGCACACGGCCGAGGGGCGCGACCATGCCGGGCGCGTCGACGTGGCCGGCCTCGGGCTCGATCCGTCCCTGTTCGAGCCGGCCAGGGCCTGCATCGCCGCGCCGGCCATGTTCGCTTCCCGCCTCGCGCCGCGGCGCCAGAATTCGCACAAGGGCGAATTCGGCGACGTGGCCGTCGTCGGCGGCGCGCACGGGATGGCGGGCGCGGCCGTGCTGGCCGCGCGCGGCGCGCTGTACGCCGGCGCCGGCCGCGTGTTCGCGGCCATGCTCGGCCCGGCCCTGGCGCTCGACGCCACCCAGCCCGAGCTGATGTTTCGCGCCGCCCACGACTTCGAGATCGCGGACCGCGTGCTGGTGCTCGGGCCCGGCATGGGCGGCGCAATGGAAGCGATGCGCGCGCTCGGCGCCGGCATCGACGGCGCCACCCCGGTCGTGATCGATGCCGACGGCCTGAACCTGCTGGCGGCCAGCCTGGATCTGCAGGAGCGCGTGGCGCGGCGCCAGGCCGGGACGGTCGTGACGCCGCATCCGCTGGAAGCGGCGCGCCTGCTGGGCATCTCGGCACACGAGGTGCAGGCCGACCGGCTGGGCACGGCGCGCAGTCTTGCCCGGCGCCTGCAGGCGGTGGTGGTGCTCAAGGGGTCGGGCAGCGTGGTGGCGCGCCCGGACGGCGACGTGGCGATCAACCCGACCGGAAACCCGGGCCTGGCGACCGGCGGCAGTGGCGACGTGCTGGCCGGGGTCTGCGGCGCCTTGCTGGCCCAGGGCTGGCCGGCCTGGGAGGCCGCGCTCGGGGCCGTGTGGATGCATGGAGCGGCGGCCGACCGCCTGGTCGAGGAGGGAATCGGGCCGGTCGGGATGACGGCCGGCGAGTTGCCGGCGGCGATGCGCAGGGTGTTGAACGGCCTGGTTGCGAAAAGCGGGCGCGGCTGAACGCGCGCCGGCCGCATGCGCGCGGCCTGGACGCTAGACCAGCTTGCCCGCCGCGATCGTGATCGTGCGCCCGCAGCGCGCGGCCATCGCCGGATCGTGGGTGACCAGCACCAGCGTCGAGCCACGTTCGCGATTGAGTTCGAACATCAGTTGAATGACCGACTCGCCGGTCGCCGCATCGAGGCTGCCGGTCGGCTCGTCGGCGAACAGCAGCGGCGGTTCGGTCACGAACGCGCGCGCCAGGGCGACGCGCTGCTGCTCGCCGCCGGACAGGTACTTCGGATAATGCTTCAGCCGGCTGGACAAGCCGACCCGGCCCAGCATCGCCTCGGCCTTCTCACGTGCCTTGGCGTCGCCGCGCAATTCGAGCGGCAGCATCACGTTTTCCACCGCATCCAGGTGGGCCAGCAACTGGAAGGACTGGAACACGAAACCGAGCTTGGCCTTGCGGAAGGCGGCGCGGCCGTCTTCGTCGAGCGCGAAGATGTCCGTGCCGTCGAGCAGCACCTTGCCGCCGCTGGGCGTGTCCAGGCCGGCCAGCAGCCCGAGCAGGGTCGACTTGCCCGAACCGGAGGCGCCGACGATCGCCAGCGTCTCGGCCGGTTGCACGGTAAAATCGATGCTGTGCAGGATGGTGAGTTCGCCGCTGGCGTCCGCCACCCGCTTGGACAAGGCCGCCACCTCGATGGCGGCGGTCCCGCCTGCCTTGGCAGTGAACTCATTGTTGAATACCTCGGGGTTATCGCGCATGCTTGCTTTTCTCAAGAAATTATTTGTCGCAGGAAGCCTGGGGCTCGCTGCGGCGAGCGCCTATTCTGCACCAAAAACCGTCCTCGTGGTGGGTGACAGCCTGTCGGCCGAATACGGCCTGACGCGCGGCGCGGGCTGGGTGGCCCTGCTCGAACAGAAGCTGAAACGCGAAAGGATCGACGCCACCATCGTCAACGCCAGCATCAGCGGCGAGACCACCAGCGGCGGCCGGGCGCGCCTGCCGGCCCTGCTCGCGGCGCACAAGCCGCACATCGTCGTCATCGAACTGGGCGCCAACGATGGGCTGCGCGGCTTGCCGGTGGAAGCGGCGGCGTCCAACCTGCGCGAGATGATCGCCATGTCGCAGCAGAAACGCGCCAAGGTCATGCTGATCGGCATGCGCATGCCGCCGAATTATGGCCGCGCCTATACCCAGCGCTTCTTCGGCATGTTCGATACGCTTTCCAAGGAATACAAGGCGCCGCTCGTGCCCTTCATGCTCGAGGGCGTGGCCGACAAGCCGGCGCTGTTCCAGGCCGACCGCCTGCACCCGAGCGCCCAGGCGCACCCGATTATCCTGAATAACATCTGGCCGACTTTCTCCTCGCTGATCAAGACACGATGAAATACCCTGCCGTACTGAGTTTTGCCGACATCCTCCCCGAGCTCGACGGGTTCGACGCCATCATCGACGTGCGCAGCGAAGGCGAGTTCGCCCTCGACCACCTGCCGGGCGCGATCAACTGCCCGGTGCTCAAGGACGAGGAACGGGAGCGGGTCGGCACGCTCTACAAGCAGGTCAATGCCTTCGAAGCCAAGAAGGTCGGCGCCGCCCTGGTCGCGCGCAACATCGCCGAGCACCTGGAAACGCGCTTCTCGGACAAGCCGCGCGACTGGAAACCGCTCGTCTACTGCTGGCGCGGCGGCAACCGCAGCGGCGCGATGGCCCATATCCTGGCCAAGGTCGGCTGGCCCGCGATCCAGCTCGATGGCGGCTACAAGGCGTACCGCGCCCATGTCAGCGCCGCGCTCGACAACCCGCCCGAGCTGGCGTGGCGCGTCATCTGCGGCACCACCGGCAGCGGCAAGAGCCGCCTGCTCGAAACGCTCGATGCGCTCGGCGCCCAGGTGCTCGACCTGGAACGCCTGGCCGCCCATCGCGGCTCGGTGCTGGGCCACCTGCCGCACGCGCCGCAGCCGACCCAGAAGATGTTCGAGAGCCGGATCTGGGACACCCTGCGCCGTTTCGACCCGCAACGCCCGCTGTTCGTCGAGTCGGAAAGCAAGAAGGTCGGCAACCTGCGCGTGCCCGACGCGGTGATGGAGCGCATGCGCGGCGCGCCCTGCATCGCCCTGGCGCTGTCGCGCCGGAACCGGGTGCGCCTCCTGATGGAAGACTACCAGCACTTCGCATGCGACCCGCAAGCCCTGAACGGCCAGCTCGACCACCTGGCGCAGCTGCACGGGCGTGCCAAGATCGACGCCTGGCATGCGCTGGCCAACCGTGGCGCGATGCCGGAACTGGTCGAGCAGCTCCTGGTCGAGCACTACGACCCGGCCTATCTGCGCTCGATCGACCGCAATTTCGTGCAGTACGGGCAGGCGCGGGTGCTGGAGCTGGACGACATCGCGCCCGGCGATTTCGCGCGCGCGGCGCAAACGCTGCACGCGGCCTGAAGGGCGGCCCGCGCGGCTGCTTCCGGAAGGGGCGCATGACGTGAAAAAGCCCGGATGCTTGCGCATCCGGGCTTTTCTTTTCGTCCCGGGACCAACGCCCCGGCGCTCTACTCCGCCTTGGCCGGCTCGGCGCCGCCCGCGACGTTGATCTTCACCTTCGACTTGGCCTTGATCGCCTCGACGAAGTCGAACAATTCGGCCTGGCCCGCCAGGCCACCCATCTGTTCGGCTTCCTGGGCACGGCGCGCCGTGTCCACCTGGGCCGGCTGGGAGACCTTGCCGATCCGGTAGACCGCGTAGCCCTGGCCCGGCAGCTCGACGCCGACGTAGGCCGGCAGCTTGGTGACGTCGGCCTTGAACACGGCCAGCGCGCCCTGCGGGTTGATCGCCGGTTCCTTGGTGCGCGACAGGACCTTCACTTCGCCGAACCCGGTGGCGTCTCCCGATGCCTTGGCGGCGGCCAGCTTGGCTTCGCCGGCCTGGCGTGCCAGGCGGAGCGCTTCTTCCTGGGTCACGCGCTGGCGGATCGCCGCTTCGACCTCGGCCAGCGGCCGCTTGGCCGCGGGCTTGAACTCGACCACGCGGCCCGCGATCAGCACGGCCGGCGCGACTTCCACCGCTTCCGTGTTGCGCTTGTTCTTGAGCGCGTCCGCCGCGTACAGCGCAGCCAGGAATTTTTCGTTGTTGAACGGCGCCGCGCCCAGGGCCGGGTTCGGCTTGCGGCCCAGGTTCTCCGCCGTCTGGATGGCCAGGCCCAGCTTGTCGGCGGTAGGCTTGAGGCTGTCGGCCTGTTCGTAGACGCTGTCGTTGAACTGTTCGGCCAGCTCCGAATACTTCTTCGACAGCTTCGATTTCTTCAGTTCGGCCGCGATGTCTTCCCTGGCCTGATCGAGCGACTTCAGGCTCTGCGGCTTGACGGCGGTGACCTTGATGATGTGGTAGCCGAACTCGGAGGGCACGATGCCGGAGACTTCGCCTTCCTTCAAGCCATAGATCGCGTCTTCCACCGGCTTCACCAGCGAGCCGCGCTCGACGACGCCGAGGTCGCCGCCTTGCGGCGCCGAGCCCGGGTCCTGCGACTGGGCCTTGGCAATGGCCGCGAAATCGGCCGGGTTCTTGCGCACCTCGGCCAGCACCGCCTCGGCCTTCGCCTTGGCGGCCGCTTCCTCGGCCGGCTTGGCGTCCTGCGCCTTGGTGATCAGGATGTGGCTGGCGGTACGCTGCTCGGGCGTCGTGAAACGCTTGCGGTTGGCTTCATAGAAGGCGCTCACTTCGGCATCGCCGACGGCGACCTTGCTCTCCACGGCAGCGGCGTCGAGCACGATGTACTCGGCCTTGACGGTTTCCGGAATCTGGAACAGGTTGGCGTTCTTCTCGTAGAAGGCCTTGACCATCTCGTCGGTGACTTTCACCTGCGGCAGGTATTGGGCCAGCGGGAACACCAGTTCCTGCACCGCGCGTTCCTGGTCGTTGATGTCGGACACGCGGCTGGCGACCGAGCGCGGCACGAATGCGGTCGACTGGATCGAGCCGGCCAGCTGCTGGATCGCCATGTCGCGGCGCATGCGGGCGTCGAAGGATTCCGGGGTCATGCCCTGGGCGGCCAGGGCGGCGCGGTAGCCATCCATGTCGAAGCTGCCGTCGGGTTTGCGGAAGGTTTCGATGGCGTTGATCGCCTTGAACACGGCGCGGTCGCTGACGGTGAGGTGGTTGCGTGCGATTTCGGCGTTGACGGCGCGTTCGGCCACCAGGTTGTCCAGCACTTCGCGCTTGGCCTGGGGGGTATCGAACAGTTTCTGGTCGAACTGCGGGCCCATCTGCTGGCGCGCCTGGTCGATCTGGCGGCGCTGCGCATCTTCCCATTCCTGCTGGGTGATGTTGCGCCCGTCCACGCTGGCCACGCCGGTCCCGCTGTCACCGCGGTTCTGGTAGCTATCGACACCGACGAGCACGAATGAAGGAATGATCAGCAGCAGCAGGACGCCCTGCAGGATGCGCTTGTTGTTACGTACGAAATCAAACATGGTCCACCAATCGCTGTAGAAATGGCTTCAAAGCACAAGTTAAAAAAAAAGGCGAACTCGCGTTCGCCTCTTCTCTGTCGGAGCGCGGTGGTATCCGGCGCCCCTGGTATTGCTGATTTAGCGAGTCGGCCCCGACGGGATCCTTCCTTGCTAGAATTTGGCGGAGCGGACGGGGCTCGAACCCGCGACCCCCGGCGTGACAGGCCGGTATTCTAACCAACTGAACTACCGCTCCAAATTCGTTGTATTCAAGTGGCGGAGCGGACGGGGCTCGAACCCGCGACCCCCGGCGTGACAGGCCGGTATTCTAACCAACTGAACTACCGCTCCACATGAATACTGGGTGCTGCACCATCCTTCGGGCGAACGCTCCAGGATGGTTTTTCTGCATGTCGCTGCAGAGAAGGCATTAGTTTACAGCATCTTTTAGCGCTTTACCAGCCTTAAATTTCGGGACCTTCGCAGCCTTGATCTTGATGGGTTCCTTGGTGCGCGGATCGCGCCCGGTACGGGCGGCGCGCTCGCCGACGGTGAAGGTGCCGAAGCCGACCAGGGTCACGCTGTCGTTCTTCTTCAAGGTGTTCGTCACCGCTTCGATCATCGCGTCCAGCGCACGGGTGGCCGAGGCCTTCGTAATGTCCGCGGATTTCGCGATTTCTTCGATCAGTTCAGTCTTGTTCACTCGTATCCTCTAGGTCGTTCTGACGCGGCGGCGCTGCGCCTTCCTGCAAAAAGTGCAAGCGCGTATTAAACAAGGGGGGATTGCTTCTGTCAAGCAACATTCGCCGATGTCTGGTACGCCTGTGGCGAATCGCCGCCGCGCGCCCCAGGAAAATAAAAAGCGCCCGCGAGGGGCGCCTTCCGGCCGATTCGACCGCGCTTAGTGCTTGACCACTTCGCCCTGCCCTTCGGCGCTCGGGGACGGGGCCACCGCCACGGCCGGCACCTCGACCAGCGCTTCGGGCTGGCGTTCCAGTGCCACTTCCAGCACCTTCTCGATCCAGCGCACCGGGACGATCTCGAGCTTGTTCTTGACGTTGTCCGGAATCTCGGCCAGGTCCTTCACGTTCTGCTCGGGGATCAGGACCGTCTTGATGCCGCCGCGATGGGCCGCCAGCAGCTTTTCCTTCAGGCCGCCGATCGGCAGCACTTCGCCGCGCAGCGTGATCTCGCCCGTCATCGCCACGTCGGCGCGCACCGGGATGCCGGTGAAGGCCGACACCAATGCCGTCGTCATGCCGATACCGGCCGACGGGCCATCCTTCGGCGTCGCCCCTTCCGGCACGTGGATGTGGATGTCGTTCTTCTCGAACGCTTCGGCCTTGATGCCGAAGCGCTGGGCACGCGAACGCACCACCGTACGGGCCGCTTCGATCGATTCCTTCATCACGTCGCCCAGGGTGCCGGTGCGGATGATGGCGCCCTTGCCGGGCACGTTCACCGCTTCGATCGTCAGCAGGTCGCCGCCGACTTCGGTCCAGGCCAGTCCCACCACCTGGCCGACCTGGTTTTCCTTCTCGGCCACGCCGAAATCGTAGCGGCGCACGCCCAGGAACTTGTCGAGGTTCTTGCCGTTGACGACGACCGCCTTGTCCGACTTCTTCAGCAGCAGCATCTTGACGACCTTGCGGCAGATCTTCGAGATTTCACGCTCGAGCGAACGCACGCCGGCTTCGCGGGTGTAGTAGCGGATGATGTCGCGGATCGCCGACTCTTCGACCTTGATTTCGCCCTCGCGCAACCCGTTGGCCTTGATCTGCTTCGGCAGCAGGTAGCGCGTCGCGATATTCGTCTTTTCGTCCTCGGTGTACCCCGACAGGCGGATCACTTCCATCCGGTCGAGCAGGGCCGGCGGAATGTTGAACGAGTTCGAGGTCGCCACGAACATCACGTCCGACAGGTCGAAATCGACTTCCAGGTAGTGGTCCGAGAAGGTGTGGTTCTGTTCCGGATCGAGCACCTCGAGCAGGGCCGACGACGGATCGCCGCGGAAATCGGCGCCCATCTTGTCGATCTCGTCGAGCAGGAACAGCGGATTGCGCACGCCGACCTTCGCCAGCGATTGCAGCACCTTGCCCGGCATCGAGCCGATGTAGGTACGGCGGTGGCCGCGGATCTCCGCTTCGTCGCGCACGCCGCCCAGTGCCATGCGCACGAACTTGCGGTTGGTGGCACGGGCGATCGACTGTCCGAGCGAGGTCTTGCCCACGCCCGGCGGGCCGACGAAGCACAGGATCGGGGCCTTGAGCTTGTCGACGCGCTGCTGGACCGCGAGATACTCGAGGATGCGTTCCTTGATCTTGTCGAGGCCGTAGTGCTCGGCTTCGAGCACGCGTTCGGCGTTCGACAGGTCGTGCGTGACCTTCGATTTTTTCTTCCACGGCAGCGACACCAGGGTGTCGATGTAGTTGCGCACGACGGTGGCTTCGGCCGACATCGGCGACATCAGTTTGAGCTTCTTGATCTCGGCGGTGGCCTTGTCCAGGGCTTCCTTCGGCATCTTGGCGGCGATGACTTTCTTCTCGAGCTCGTCGATGTCGGCGCCGTCTTCGCCCTCGCCCAGTTCCTTCTGGATGGCCTTGACCTGTTCGTTCAGGTAATACTCGCGCTGCGACTTTTCCATCTGGCGCTTGACGCGGCCGCGGATGCGCTTCTCCACTTGCAGGATGTCCAGCTCGCCTTCCAGCTGGCCGAGCAGGTGCTCGAGGCGCTTGGCGACGTTGAAGATCTCGAGGATCACCTGCTTTTGCTCGAGCTTGAGCGGCAGGTGCGCGGCGACCGTGTCGGCCAGGCGGCCGGCGTCGTCGATGCCGGCGAGCGAGGCCAGGATCTCGGGCGGAATTTTCTTGTTCAGTTTGACATACTGGTCGAACTGCTGGACGATCGCGCGGCGCATCGCCTCGACTTCGGAATCGTCGCCGATTTCCGAGCGCAGCGGGGTCAGTTCGGCCACGAAGTGGGTGGCGCCGTCGCTGATGTTGTCGATGCGGGCACGCTGCGAGCCTTCGACCAGCACCTTGACGGTGCCGTCGGGCAGTTTCAGCATTTGCAGGATATTCGCGACGCAACCGATCTCGTAGATGTCGGCGGCGGAGGGTTCGTCCTTGGCGGCAGCCTTCTGGGCGGCGAGCATGATGCTCTTGCCCTGCTCCATCGCGGCTTCAAGGGCCTTGATCGACTTCGGGCGGCCAACGAACAGGGGTATTACCATATGGGGAAATACGACCACGTCGCGCAACGGCAGCAGGGGCAGCGTCGTTTGCTCGGTTAATTTCGGAGTTGTCATGGCATACCTTATAAAAAGCGTGTAGTCGATGTTGGGCGTACACGGTTAAAACTCAAGAGCGTTCCAGAATTTATTTCTGTGAATAAAACTAGCCAGTCACCGAAATGCAATCTGGACGTTCCAATAAAATCCCGATTTGAAATGAAAAAGCCACCACGTGACAGAGTGTCACGAGTGGCTTTTCGATTGAAGCCGGATGCTTTTATTGAGGTAAATTGTACCGCCAAGCTCCCTGCACACAAGTGCTTTTGTGGTTTCCTGACGGATATTTTTAATTTTCCCCAGACGCTTTTGCAGTTTCGCTATAAATCAGTAAAGGTTTGGCACCGTTCGTGATCGTATTTTCATCGACCACGACTTTGACGACGTTTTGCTGATTCGGCAATTCGTACATGACGTCGAGCAGCGCATGTTCCAGGATCGAACGCAGGCCACGTGCGCCGGTCTTGCGCGCCAATGCTTTCCTGGCAATCGCATGCAAGGCGGCGGGACGGATTTCCAGTTCCGCGCCTTCCATTTCCAGCAGTTTCGAATACTGCTTGATCAGCGCATTCTTCGGCTCGATCAGGATCTGGATCAGCGCCTCTTCCGTCAATTCGTTCAGCGTAGCTACGACAGGCAAGCGGCCAACAAGTTCCGGAATCAGGCCGAATTTGATCAGGTCTTCCGGCTCGGCTTCCATCATGATTTCGCTGTTGGAACGCTGGGTCGCGCTCTTGACGCTGGCAGCGAAGCCGATGCCGCCCTTTTCCGACCGGTTCTGGACGATCTTGGCCAGCCCGTCGAAGGCGCCGCCGCAGATGAACATGATGTTGGTCGTGTCGATCTGGACGAAGTCCTGGTTCGGATGCTTGCGCCCGCCCTGCGGCGGCACCGACGCCATCGTGCCTTCGATCAGTTTCAGCAATGCCTGCTGGACGCCCTCGCCCGACACGTCGCGGGTGATCGACGGGTTGTCGGACTTGCGCGAAATCTTGTCGATCTCGTCGATGTAGACGATGCCGCGCTGGGCCTTCTCGACTTCGTAGTTGCAGCTCTGCAGCAGTTTCTGGATGATATTCTCGACGTCTTCACCGACATAACCGGCTTCGGTCAGGGTGGTGGCGTCGGCGATCACGAACGGGACGTTGAGCATGCGCGCCAGCGTCTGGGCCAGCAGGGTCTTGCCGGAGCCGGTCGGACCGACGAGCAGGATGTTGCTCTTGGCCAGTTCGACGTCATCCTTCTTGCCCAGATGCTTGAGACGCTTGTAATGGTTGTAGACCGCCACAGACAGTATGCGCTTGGCAGTCTGCTGCCCGATCACGTACTGGTCGAGCAGTTCGGCGATCTCGTGCGGCGTCGGCAGGTCGGACTTGGCGCCCGCCACCGACTCGACGTTCGATGTCTCGTCGCGGATGATGTCGTTACACAGGTCGATGCACTCGTCGCAGATGAAGACCGAGGGGCCTGCGATGAGTTTTTTGACCTCGTGCTGGCTCTTGCCGCAGAACGAGCAGTACAGAAGCTTTTCGCCGCTGGAGGATTTTTTGTCAGACATGGGGGGCTTGTCTCTGGTGAATACTAGGAATATAACGCGAGAATATAACGGTAATATGGGGCATGCAACAATGCATGCTTACACCGCCATGCTACCCGAAAAAAAAAACAAACGCCCGAACGTGTTCGCGCCCGGGCGTTTTTTAAGCAACACCTGTGTGATGCCTCAAGCGCGGGTCGTCAACACCTTGTCGATGATGCCATACTCGACGGATTCTTCGGCGGACATGAAACGGTCGCGATCGGTATCCTTGTGAATCTGTTCCACGCTCTGGCCGGTATTCTCGGCCATGATGCGTGCCAGGCGCTCGCGCAGGTACAGGATTTCCTTGGCCTGGATTTCAATGTCCGACGCCATGCCCTGCGAACCGCCCGAGGGCTGGTGGATCATGACGCGCGAGTTCGGCAGCGAGAAACGCTTGCCCTTGGCGCCGGCGGCGAGCAGGAAAGCGCCCATCGAGGCGGCCAGGCCCGTGCACAGGGTCGACACATCGGGCTTGATGAAATTCATCGTGTCGAAGATCGCGAGACCCGCCGACACCGAACCGCCTGGCGAATTGATGTAGAGCGAGATGTCCTTGTCGGGATTCTCGCTCTCCAGGAACAGCATCTGGGCAACGATCAGGTTGGCCATCTGGTCGTTGACAGGACCGACCAGGAAAATCACGCGCTCCTTGAGCAGGCGCGAGTAGATATCGTACGCGCGCTCGCCGCGGCCGCTTTGCTCAACTACCATCGGCACGAGGCCGAGTGCTTGGGTGTCCAATGCCGGATTACGGTTCATACCTGTCTCGTTCCTTAGAAAAAAGCTATACAGCGGGGCTCAAGCCATCGAGCCTACGCCCTCGCTCAAGCCTGTGGGTTGCTGCCCATCAATTCGTCGAAAGCAACGGCCTTGGTGCTGACCTTTGCCTTGCCAAGCACATAGTTAACGACGTTTTCTTCCAATACAAGGGCTTCGACTTCACTCAGGCGGCGGCGGTCGCTGTAGTAGTACTTGAGCACTTCCTTCGGGTCTTCGTAGCTTTGTGCGAAATCTTCGATCTGGGCCTTGACCTGCTCTTGCGTCGCCTGCAGGTTGTTGTCGGCGACCAGCTGCGACAGGATCAGGCCCAGGCGCACGCGACGCTCGGCCTTTTCGGCGAACAGTTCGGTCGGGAACGGCATGTTCTTGACGTCCATGCCGCGCTGGGTCATATCCTGGCGGGTCTGCTCGGCCAGGCGCTCGGCATCCTGCTGGATCATGACGGTCGGCACGTCCATCCCGGTCACCTTGACCAGGGCGTCCATCACGGCTTCCTTGTTGCGGGCCTTGACGCGGGCGCTGACTTCACGCTCCAGGTTCATCTTGATGTCGGCGCGCATCTTCTCGATCGAGCCGTCTTCGATGCCCAGCGACTTGGCGAACTCTTCGTCCACGGCCGGCATGTGCGCCCATTCCAGCTTCTTCAGGGTGATGGTGAACTCGGCGGTCTTGCCGGCAACATCCTTACCGTGGTAATCCTCCGGGAAGGCCAGAGGGAAGGTCTTGCTCTCGCCGACCTTCAGGCCCACGGTGGCCGCTTCGAACTCCGGCAGCATGCGGCCTTCGCCGAGCACGAAGGCGTAGTCGTCGGCCTTGCCGCCCGAGAATTCGACGCCGTCGATCACGCCGACGAAGTCCACGGTCACGCGGTCGCCATCGGCGGCGACCGGTTCGCCGCCGTCGCCGTGCTCGCCTGCCTCACCCTTGGTGTGGTAGTGCACGCGCTGCTTGCGCAGGATGTCGATGGTCTTGTCGATCTCGGCGTCCGACACGTCGGCCGCCACGGTCTCGACTTCCACGCTGGACAAGTCGCCGATGACGACTTCCGGGAACACTTCGAACGTCGCGTCGAACGACAGCATGCCTTCGGCTGCATCTTCTTTCGGCTCGATCTTCGGGAAACCGGCCACACGCAAGCCGTTCTCGTTGGCGGCGTCGTTGAAGGCGCGGCCGACGCGGTCGTTGAGCACGTCCGATTCGATCTGGTAGCCGTACTGGGCTGCGACCATTTTCAGAGGCACCTTGCCAGGACGGAAACCAGGCGCCTTGGCGGTCTTGGCCTGCTTCTTGAGGCGTTTTTCAACTTCCGAACGGACGTCGCTCAGGGGAAAAGTGATCGTCAGGCGACGCTCGAGTTTATCCAGGGTTTCGACTGCAGTTGCCATCGTAAAAATCGTCCAAAAAAATAATTATTCGTGGTGCGAGGAGGGGGACTCGAACCCCCACACCATTGCTGGCGTCAGGACCTAAACCTGGTGCGTCTACCAATTTCGCCATCCTCGCGCAGGATTGCATATTGCCACATAAACAAAGGGCGCCCGTGGGAGAAACCGGCCGCCCTTGCACTCCATTGTTTAGGGGCTACAACTTCAACCCGGTATTTTACTGGATTTTCTGACACCATAGGAGTGAATTTTGCCGGCGCGCGCCTGCGCCGCCCGGATCAGGAAGCGGCCTTGCGCGGCGGCGCCTGTCCCGCAAACGCGCCAGCCGGGCCTTTATAATGCCGCACCAGATACCAATGCGGCCTGAACCGCCCGACCACATCCCATGGCCGTCGACCACTACGAAAACTTCCCCGTCGCCTCGATCCTGCTGCCGCGCCGCCTGGTCCCCGCCGTCGAAGCCATCTATGCCTTCGCGCGCGGCGCCGACGACGTCGCCGACGAAGGCGACGCCACCCCGCCCGAACGCCTGGCCGCCCTCGCCGCCTACGAAGCCGCGCTCGACGACATCGTCGCCGGGCGCGCGCCGGCGAACCCGGTGTTCGCCCGCCTGGCCGCGGCCGTCGCCGCCCACGGCTTGCCGCTGCATCCCCTGCGCGACCTGCTCTCGGCATTCCGCCAGGACGTGGTCACCACGCGCTACCCGGACTACCCCGCCCTGCTCGACTATTGCCGCCGTTCGGCCGACCCGGTCGGCCGCCTGATGCTGGCCCTGTACGGCGTCGGCGGCGGCGCCGAGCTGCGCGACGCCGACGCCGTCTGCAGCGCCCTCCAGCTGATCAACTTCTGGCAGGACGTCGGCATCGATATCGGCAAGGGCCGGATCTACCTGCCGCAGGAGGATTTGCTGCGCTTCGGGGTGAGCGAAGCCGATATCGCGGCGCACGCCGACACCCCGGCCTGGCGCGCCCTGATGGCCTTCGAGGTCGCGCGGGCGCGCGCCCTGATGCTGTCCGGCGCGCCGCTGGCCACCCGCCTGCCCGGACGCATCGGCTGGGAACTGCGCCTGGTGATCCAGGGCGGCCTGCGCATCCTCGAGCGGATCGAAGCGGCCGGCTACGACGTCTACCGGCGCCGCCCGCAGCTGGGCAAGCGCGACTACCTCGTCATGGCCTGGCGCGCCCTGCGCATGTGAGCGAAATACCGCCGGTTCCAGCCCGGCACCCGCGCGCATCGGCTAAGATAGCGAATTCGCATCGCCCAACCTTGCCTTTTTTACATGTCTCCTGACGAATACTGCCAGCAAAAGACGGTCCAGAGCGGTTCCAGCTTCTACTACAGCTTCCTGTTCCTTCCCGCCGAGCGCCGCCGTGCAATCACGGCCCTGTACGCTTTCTGCCGCGAGGTGGACGATACCGTCGACGAGGCGACCGACGCTTCGCTCGCGCGCATCAAGCTGGCCTGGTGGCGCACCGAGGTATCGGCCATGTACACGGGCACCCCGACGCATCCGGTGACCCAGGCACTGAAACCCCATCTCGCGGTCTATGGCCTCCAGGAGCAGCACCTGCAGGCGATCATCGACGGCATGGAAATGGACCTCGACCAGAGCCGCTACCTCGATTATCCGGGCCTGCGCAAATACTGCTGGCATGTGGCCGGCGTGGTCGGCGTCCTCTCGGCCAGCATTTTCGGCCATGCCAACGCGCAGACCCTGGCCTATGCCGAAAAACTGGGGCTGGCCTTCCAGCTCACCAACATCATCCGCGACGTCGGCGAAGACGCGCGCAAGGGCCGCATCTACCTGCCGGTCAACGAGCTGCAGCAGTTCGGCGTCACCGCGCAAGACCTCCTGAGCGCGCGCCACAGCGAGAAATTCGAAGCGCTGATGCGCTTCCAGACCGAACGCGCCCAGGCGATGTACGACGAGGCGCTGGCCCTGCTGCCGAAGGAAGACCGGCGCGCCCAGCGCCCCGGCCTGATGATGGCCGCGATCTACCGCACCTTGCTCGACGAGATCGCGCGCGACGGTTTCCACGTGCTGAACCAGCGCATTTCCCTCACGCCCCTGCGCAAGCTCTGGCTGGCGTGGAAAACCTATGTCCGCACCTAGCCGGAACGTCGCCGTCGTCGGCGGCGGCTGGGCCGGCTGCGCGGCGGCCGTGGAGCTCGCGCGCCGCGGCGCGGCCGTCACCCTGTTCGAGCAGGCGCGCACCCTCGGCGGGCGCGCGCGCGGCGTCGAGGTCCACGGCCGCACGCTCGACAACGGCCAGCACATCCTGCTCGGCGCCTACAAGCACACCCTGGCCCTGTTCAGGCGCGTCGGCGTCGATCCGGCCAGGGTCCTGCTGCGCCTGCCGCTGCAGATGCGTTATCCGGCCGGCAGCGGCGGCATGGACTTCGTCGCGCCGCGCCTGCCCGCGCCCTGGCACATGATGGTGGCCCTGGTCCGCGCAACGGGCCTGGCGCGCGCGGACAAGATGGCCATGGCGCGCTTCTCGACCGCCGCGCGCTGGATGGGCTGGCAGCTCGACGACGACGTCAGCGTCAGCGTCCTGCTCGATCGCTTCGAGCAGACGCCGCGTCTGCAGCGCCTGATGTGGCACCCGCTGTGCCTGGCCGCGCTGAACACGGCGCCCGAGCGCGCCTCGGCCAACGTCTTCCTTGCCGTGCTGCGCGACAGCCTGGGCGCCAAGCGCGCCGCTTCGGACATGCTGATCCCGCGCCTGGAACTGGGCGCGCTGTTGCCGCAGGCGGCCGGACGCTATCTGGAGGCGCGCGGCGGCAGCGTGCGGTCCGGCGCCAAGGCCGAAACCCTGGCACGCACGGCCGCCGGCTGGGAGCTCGCTGCCAGCGGCCAGGCGCTCGGCGGCGCCTGGCGCGGGGTGTTCGACGCCGTCGTCCTGGCGACCCCGCCGGCGCAGGCCGCGACCCTGCTCGCGCCTTTTGCCGAGGCCGCCGGCCTGGCCGCGCAACTGCACGCGTTCGAGCATGAGCCGATCGCCACCTGCTACCTCCAATACGGGCCCGACCTGCGCCTGCCGCTGCCCTTCTGCGCCCTGCTCGACGCACCCGGGCGGCGGCACTTCGGCCAGTTCGTCTTCGACCGCGGCCAGCTCGATCCGGGCCAGGCCGGCTTGCTGGCGGTCGTCGTCAGCGCCGCCGGCGAGGCCGCCGCGCTCGACCAGGAGACGCTGGCGCGCGGCATCGCCGCGCAACTCGATGCCGCCTTTCCCGGCCTCGGCCTGGCGGCGCCGCAGTGGCAGCGCGTGATCACCGAAAAGCGCGCCACCTTCGCCTGCACGCCCGGCCTGGCGCGTCCGGCCAACGCGACCGTCCTTGCCGGCCTCGTGCTGGCCGGCGACTACACGGCCGGCGACTACCCGGCCACGCTCGAGTCGGCCGTGCGCAGCGGCGAGGCCGCGGCCGCGATCATCCTGCGTGGGGACGCCTCAAGCGCCAAAAACGGCAGTCTGTCGCATGCCGGTGGCAAGCCGGGCGCCGACTCGGTAACGTAGCGGCATCGGACAATCAGATCGCTCGCCCGCGCCTACCCATTATGAATACCCGTCTCGGATTGCGCCTGCTGCTCCTGCTGGCCCTGGTCGCCGCCAGCACCGTGGTCCTGGTCGCGCCGGAACTGTTCGGCGCGCGCGCGAACGCCGCGGCGCCGGCCCTGGTGGCGATCCTCGCGCTGGGCTACGCCTGAACCCATGGGCAAGCTCGACTACCTCGACGCGCTCAAGCGCGCCATGCCGGGCCTGGCGCCGGCGGTGCAGGCCAAGACCCTGGCATGGTACGAGCAGCGCTTCGTCGACGGCATCGCCGCCGGCCGCAGCGAGGAAGACATCGCCCGCGAGCTGGACGATCCCAGAAAAGTGGCGCTGACCCTGCGCGCCAGCACCCACATGGACGCCTTCGCCGCGCAAAGGAACCCGGCCAGCCTGGTGCGCATGTTCGTCTCGGTGCTGGGCCTCCTGATCTTCAACCTGTTCATGGTGATCCCGGCCGCCGTCTTCGGCGCGCTGCTGGCCTTGCTCTATGTCGCCGCCTTCGCCTTCTACGTGGGTGGCATCGCGGTCGCGGCCGGCGGCCTGGCCGGCGCCAACGAGCTGGTGCTCGACGGCCCCCTGCGCCATGTCGTCGGCGGCGCCGCCGACGGCAGGCGCACCCGCGTGGCGATCGGCGAGAGCGGCATCGAGGTCAGCCAGGACAAGGACGCCGACGCGCAGGCGCAAGCCCGCCGCGAGGCCGGGCCGGCGTCCGGCTCGCGCGTGGTGCGCGGCGCCGAACGGGTGGCCGGCAGCGGCATCCGGATTTCGACCGGCGTCGACGAAGCCTCGCGCGCCACCCAGACCATGCTCGGCCTGGCTTCGGTGCTGGGCGGGATCGTGCTGTTGCTGGTGTCGATCGTCGTGACCCGCTATGCGGCGCTGGGCGTGAAGCGCTACCTGCAAATGAACATGTCGCTGCTGCGCGGCGGCTGAGGGAGGCGCGATGCGTTCTTTATTCCGGGTCGGCCTCGGCCTGTTGCTCCTCGCTTGCGTGCTGATCGGGCTGTTTTACGGCATGCTGCGCGCCCAGGGCGGCGCCGCGCGCATGGACGCGCGCATCGTGGGCGAGGAAACGCGCCCGCTGACGCGCCAGGCGCGCGCGGTCGAACTGCGCGGTCCGATCGACCTCACCCTGCGCTACGGCGCCCAGCCTGCGCTCGTCGTGCGCGGCGAACAGCGGCTGCTGGCCAACATCGACACCGTCCAGGAAGGCCGGGTGCTGCACATCGGCACCCGCGGCATCGTGCTGCGGCACCGCCAGCCGATCGAAGTCGAGCTGACCCTGCCGGGCCTGGAGCGGGTGGCCGTCGACGGCAGCGGCGACACCCGCGTCAACGGCTTTTCGGGCGAGGCGATCGAGGTGGAACTGAACGGCTCGGGCAGCCTCGATTTCAACGGCCGCTACCGCCAGGCGAAAGCCACCGTGCACGGCAGCGGCGACCTCACCCTCGACGCCGGCAACAGCGACAGCGTCGACGCCGCGCTCACGGGTTCCGGCACGATCACGCTGGCGGGCGCGGCGCGCAGTTTCCAGGCCGCCTCGAACGGTTCCGGCACCCTCGATGCCCAGCGCCTGCGCGCCGAAAACGTGAAGGTGCGCCAGACCGGGTCGGGCAATGCCAGCGTGACGGCGAATGCGGCGATCGCGGCGGCGGTGAGCGGCAGCGGCGACATCGACGTCCACGGCAATCCGTCCCGGCGCAGCGTCAGCCGCACCGGCAGCGGCGAAGTCCACTTCGATCACTGAGCCGCGAGGAAGCGCAGCATGCCCGCCGCAGCGGCCCGCCCGCTGGCGAAGCAGGCGCTGAGCAGGTAGCCGCCGGTCGGCGCCTCCCAGTCGATCATCTCGCCCGCCACGAATACCCCGGGAACGGCGCGCAGCATGCCGTTCGCATCGATCGATTCGAAGCGCACGCCGCCGGCGCTGCTGATGGCCTCGTCGATCGGGCGCGGGCGCTTCAATGTCAGCGGCAGGGCCTTGATCGCGTCGGCCAGCGTCTCCTCGTTCATGTAGTCGGCCTGCGCCAGGCATTCGCGCAGCAGGCCCGCCTTCACGCCCTTGATCCCGAGCCGGCTTTGCAGATGGCTCGACATCGAACGGGCGCCGCGCGGCCGCGCCACCTCGGCCCGCACGCGCCCGGCGTCGTGGTCGGGCGCGAGGTCGAGCCAGACCGTGGCCTGGCCGCGCGCCGCGATCTGGTCGCGCAGCACGCTCGACAGGGCGTAGATCAGGCTGCCCTCGACGCCGGTGGCGGTGACGACGAACTGGCCCTGGCGGCGCGCGCGCGCGCCGCCTTGCTCTTCGTAGGCAATCGCCACCGTGGTGAGGGGCGCGCCGGCATGCCTGGCGGCGAAATGCGGCGTCCAGCCGACGTCGAAACCGCAATTGGCCGGCAGCAGCGGCGCGACGGCGACCCGGCGCTCTTCCAGCAGCGGCACCCAGGCGCCGTCGGAACCGAGGCGCGCCCAGCTCGCGCCGCCCAGGGCCAGCAGCGTGGCGTCGGCCGTCGCCGTCGTCTCGCCCCCGGGCGCGGCAAAGCGCAGCGCGCCGCCCTCCCAGCCGCGCCAGCGGTGGCGCATGTGAAAGCGCACGCCGCTCTCGCGCAGGCGGTGCAGCCAGGCGCGCAGCAGGGGCGCGGCCTTCATGTCGGCCGGGAACACGCGGCCCGAGCTGCCGACGAAGGTGCCGATGCCCAGGCCATGGATCCAGGCGCGCACGTCGTCCGGCGCGAAGCCGTCCAGCCAGGCCGCGGCCTCGCTGCTGCGCGCGCCGTAGCGGCGCACGAAGTCCGCGTACGGCTCGGAATGGGTGATGTTCATGCCGCCCTTCCCGGCCAGCAGGAACTTGCGCGCGACCGAAGGCATGGCGTCGTAGAGGTCGACCCGCACACCGGCCCCGGCCAGCACTTCGGCCGCCATCAGGCCGGCGGGGCCGCCGCCGACGACGATCACGCGGCGCGAATTGTTCGGGTTGGTCGGCATGCTCGAAACGGTGGGGTGCGGGACGCGCATTGTAGTCGAAATCGCCGCATGGTTCAGCGCCCCCGCAAGCGCGGCCGGCGCTGCGCTGCCATGTCCAGCGCCGTCAAGGTAGCGTATCATCGGGAACCGATGACCGGCACCCGACGCCGGACGTCCATGCCATCGACAACGCGCGCCACTTCGCCATGCCGCACCCGGCCGCAGGCGGTGCACGACGCGTTGCGCCAATTCCTGAAAACGCTCTGAGGAGACCGCCATGCCGCCGCTTCGCCACTGGATCATGCAATACCTGTTCGCCGCCGTCTCGATGTTCGCCCTGCTGATCGGCGTCAACCTGCTGCAAGGAGAGTCGGTCGAGCGTGCCTGGCCTTCGGCCCTGGCCTGGGCGGCGGTGGCCTCGGCCATTTTCATCGGCAACCGTTACCGTAACCTCAAGCGCGGCGCGGGCGGCGCCCCGGGCAAGAAATAACTGCCCATCCTCCTTGAGCGCACCCAAGCCTGTGCCCACCGGCACGCGCGATACTATCGAGTTATTCACGGTCTATTTGTTAAGAAGGCAAGATACTGCTTGACAAGTATTGTCGAAGGAATATTCTTACTGGCGCCATCAGGTAACAGCAAACGATGCATGTCCACAGGCATGCACGATTTGCCCGTAAAGCAGTGTCAATCATCTTGGAGGATGAATATGTCGTTGAAGACAGGGCCGATCTTGGCCCGTAGAACCCTGCTGGGCGCGCTCGCGTCCAGTCCCCTGTGGCTGGGCAGTGCCTGGGCCGCATCGCAGTCGATGAAGATCTCGCACCAGTTCCCCGGCGGCAGCATCATGGAAGGCGATTTCCGCGACCGCCTGTGCCGCATGTTCGCGGCCGATGTCGAGAAACGCACCCGCGGCAGCCTGAAGTTCTCGATCTACCCGAACGCCTCGCTGATGGCCCCGAACGCCCAGTTCGGCGCCCTGCGCAAGGGCGGGCTCGACCTGGCCCTGATGCCCCTGTCGTATGCCGCCGCCGAGTCGCCCGAAGCCAACATCGGCCTGATGCCCGGCCTGGTGACGTCCTACGCCCAGGGCTATGGCTGGAAGAGCGCCGACGTGGGCAAGGAACTGACGCGCATCCTGGGCGAACAAGGCCTGGTCGTGATCAGCTGGATCTGGCAGGCCGGCGGCGTGGCCGCGCGCGGCGCCCCGGTCGTCGCCCCCGAGGACGTGCGTGGCCTGAAGGTGCGCGGCGGCTCGCGCGAGATGGACCTGGTCCTGCAGCAGGCCGGCGCCACCATCGTCAACCTGCCCTCGAACGAGATCCACGCCGCCATGAAGAACGGTGCGCTCGACGCCGCCTTCACGTCCTCGACCTCGCTCATGTCCTTCCGCCTGCACGACGTGTCGCGTTCGCTGACCACCGCGCGCAGCGGCGGCTACTGGTACATGCTCGAACCGCTCCTGATGTCGAAGACCGTCTTCGAGCGCCTGCCCAAGGACCAGCAGGCCGCCATCATGGCGGTCGGCGCCGACCTGGAAAGGTTCGCGCTGCGCATGGCCCGCAACGACGACGCGGCGGTGGCGAACGTCTACGCCCGCGCCGGCGCGCGCGTGGTCGACATGGATGCGGACACGCTCAGGAAGTGGCAGGACATGGCGCGCGCCACCGCCTGGGCCGACTTCGGCGGGCGCAGCGAAAACTGCGCCAGGCTGCTGGCACTGGCCGAGAAGTCGGTCATGGCCTTGTAGGCGCATCCTTGAAACCGATGCCGGCAGGAGTCGCGTCCCAGCCATGCATCGTCAACGGCTTCCTGCCGGGACAGGTTTCTAGCCGCCTGTCACCGGCGGGAAGAACGCCACTTCCCCGCCCTCCGTCACTGGCGTGTCCGGCCCGCACATGACGTGCTCGAAAGCCATGCGCAGGGCCCGTTCGTGGCCCAGCGCCTCGCGCCAGGCGCCGCCGCGGGCGATCAGGTGCTCGCGCACGGCGCCCACCGTGGCGACGCCGGCCGGGAGTTCGATGCGTTCGCTGGCCAGGCCGACGGCCTCGCGCACGGACGCGAAAAATCGCAGTTCGATATTCATGGGATCAGTGCTGTAGTTCGGCGAACGGGATGAAGCGCACGATATCGCCTTCGTTGATGACGCGGCCCGGCGGATTGTCGATCAGGCCGTCGCCCCAGACCGTGGAGGTCAGCACGCCGGAACCCTGGTTCGGGAACAGGTCGAGGCCGCCGCCGGCATTCACCCGCGCGCGCAGGAATTCGTTGCGGCGGTCCGCCTTGGGCAGGCTGAAGTCGGCGCGCAGCTGCCAGGCGCGCGGTTCGACCGGTCCCGTCACGCCCTGCAGGCGCAGCAGGAAAGGCCGCACGAACAGCAGGAAGGTAATGAAGCTCGAGACCGGATTGCCGGGCAGGCCCAGGAAGAACGCGGCGCCGCCCTGCGCCGTGCCGTCCTCCCGGTGCACTTCGCCGAAGGCCAGCGGCTTGCCCGGCTTGACCGCGATCTGCCACAGGTTCAGCTGTCCCTCGCGCTCGACGGCCGGCTTGATATGGTCTTCCTCCCCGACCGAGACGCCGCCCGAGGTGATGATCAGGTCGTTCTCGCGCGCCGCGGCGCGCAGCGCGGCGCGCGTGGCCTCGAGCGTATCGGGCACGATGCCGAGATCGGTGATCACGCAGCCGAGATTCTCCAGCAGCGCGCGCAGCGTAAAACGGTTCGAATTGTAGATCGCGCCGGGCGCGAGCACGCCGCCCGGCGCTTCGCCCGGCATCGTCAGCTCGTCGCCGGTGAAGAAGACGGCCACGCGCACGCGCCGCCGCACCGGCAAGCTGGCCAGTCCCACGGAAGCGGCCAGCCCCAGTTCCTGGCTGCGCAGGCGCGTGCCGGCCGGCAGGATGGTGGCGCCGGCCCGGATGTCCTCGCCGCTGCGGCGAATCCATTCGCCGCTTTGCGGCGTGTGGCGGATGGTGACCATGTCGCCGGCCAGCTCGCACTGCTCCTGCATCACGACCGCGTCCGCGCCGGCCGGGATCATCGCCCCGGTGAAGATGCGCGCCGCGGTGCCCGGTTCGAGGGGGGCGCCGACATGGCCGGCCGGGATGCGCTGGGCCACGCGCAGGACCGCGCCGCCGTTCACGCAATCGGCGGCGCGCACGGCATAGCCGTCCATCGCGGTGTTGTCGGCGGAAGGCACGTCGATCGTCGAAGCCTGGTCGCGCGCCAGTACGCGCCCGTTCGCATCGAGGGTCGCCACCTGTTCGATATCGGCGACCGGACGCGCGCCCGCCAGCAGTGCGTCGAGCGCTTCGCGCACCGACAGCAGCGGGCGCGCCGGCGTTTTTTCGGGAATCGTCATCGTCACAGCCCCGTGTGCGCGGCGATGAAGGTCTTCATCTCGTCGACATTGGGCTGCATGACGACGAATTTCTGCGGCAGCGCCTCGATGTCCTCGAAACCGGCCGGCCGCTCGGCGTCGGTGCCCAGCGCTTCCAGGATGGTCTCGTTGAATTTCGCGGCCAGCGCGGTTTCCAGCACGATCATCGGCACGCCGGGCGCCATGTGCTCGCGCGCGACCTTGATGCCGTCGGCGGTATGGGTGTCGATCACGATGCCGTAGTCGTCGGCCACCATGCGGATGGTGGCGAGACGGTCCGCGTGGGTCGATTTGCCGGAAACGAAGCCGTACTCGGACACGCGCTTGAATTCGTCGCCGTCCGCCCCCGGCCCGCCAGACAGGTCGAAGCCGCCGTGGGTATCGACCTTGCGCATCAAGGCGCGGGTGCGCTCGCTGTCGCGACCCACCAAGTCGTAGACGAAGCGCTCGAAATTCGAAGCCTTCGAGATATCCATCGACGGGCTGCTCGTGTGCAGCGTTTCGCTGGCCTTGCGCACGCGGTAGCGGCCGGTGCGGAAGAATTCGTCGAGGACGTCGTTCTCGTTGGTCGCCACCACCAGCTTGTCGATCGGCAGGCCCATCATGCGCGCGATGTGGCCGGCGCAGACGTTTCCGAAATTGCCTGACGGAACGGTGAACGACACCCGCTGGGTGTTGTCCGTCGTCGCGGCGAGATAGCCGCGGAAGTAGTACACCACCTGCGCCACGACGCGCGCCCAGTTAATCGAATTGACGGTGCCGATCTTGTGGCGCGCCTTGAACGCCAGGTCGTTCGAGACGGCCTTGACCAGGTCCTGGCAGTCGTCGAACACGCCGTCGACGGCGATGTTGAAGATGTTCGGGTCCTGCAGGCTGAACATCTGCGCGGTCTGGAAGGGGCTCATCTTCCCGGCCGGCGAGAGCATGAACACGCGCACGCCGCGCTTGCCGCGCATCGCGTATTCGGCGGCGCTGCCGGTGTCGCCCGAGGTCGCGCCGTAGATGTTGAGCTCATCGTCGTCCTTGGCCAGCGCGTACTCGAACAGGTTGCCCAGCAACTGCATCGCCATGTCCTTGAAGGCCAGGGTCGGGCCGTTCGACAGCGCCTGCAGGACCAGCATGCCTCCAGGCCCGTCTTCGAGCGTGCGCAGCGGGGTGATGTCCCGGGCCGACTCGCCGGCGCGGGCGTTGCGGTAGACCTCGGGCGTATAGGTTTTGGCGGTCAGGGCCTTGAGGTCGGCGTCCGGGATGTCGGTGGCGAACTTGCGCAGGATGGCATGGGCCAGCTCGGCATAGGACAGCGCGCGCCAGGCGCTCAGTTCCTCGCTGCCGATCTGCGGGTACTCGCCCGGCATGAACAGGCCGCCATCGGGGGCCAGGCCTCCCAGCAGGATCGTGGAAAAGGTTTCCGGATTGCGGGAAGCGGACGCGCTCGTTGCGCGGGTAGACACGTATTGCATACTTTGGATGATCCGGTTGGGCTCGCGATGATGCTTTTATTATAGTGCGGGTGCCGGATTCCTGTCTGCGGACGAGTCGGGCCGCTCTCAGCAGGCCGCGTGGTTGACGGTCACCACGTGGATCGCAAGGCCGCCGAGCGACGTCTCCTTGTACTTCACCTGCATGTCCGCTCCGGTCTGGCGCATCGTCTCGATGGCGTTGTCGAGGCTGACGAAGTGGGTCCCATCTCCCTTCAGGGCCAGCGACGCCGCCGTGATCGCCTTGATCGCCCCCATCCCGTTGCGCTCGATGCAGGGAATCTGCACCAGCCCGCCAATCGGGTCGCAGGTCATGCCCAGATGGTGTTCGATGCCGATTTCAGCCGCGTTCTCGATCCGTTCGTTCGAGCCGCCGAGCGCCGCCACCAGCCCTGCCGCGGCCATCGCGCAGGCGACGCCGACCTCGCCCTGGCAACCCACCTCCGCGCCCGAGATCGAGGCGTTCCTCTTGCACAGCATGCCGATCGCGGCGGACGTCAGCAGGAAGTCGCGGATGCCCATCAGCGCGTCCGTCGGCCGGCAGTCTTCGGCGTAATAGCGCAGCACCGCCGGGATGATGCCGGCCGCGCCATTGGTCGGCGCCGTCACCACCCGTCCGCCGGCGGCGTTTTCCTCGTTCACCGCCATCGCGTAGAGCGTGACCTGGTGCGTCGCATCGTGCGGCAATTCGTTCACGCGCCTGCCCTCGACGCAGTGCGCCTGCTTCCACAGCGCGGCCGCGCGCCGCTTGACCTTGAGCCCCCCCGGGAGCTGGCCGGAAGTGGCCAGGCCGTGGTCGATGCAGTCGCCCATCACCTGCCAGATGCGCACCAGGCCCGCGTCCAGCTCCGCTTCGCTCATGCGCGCCAGTTCGTTGGCGCGCAGCATGTGCGGGATCGACAGGCCGTGCTCGCGGCCCTGGGCCAGCAGCTCGGCCATGGTGGCGAACGGGTATGGCACCCGGACGGCGCCCGGCGCCTGTGGACGCTGGGCTTCGCCGGCGGCGGTGACGAAGCCGCCGCCGACCGAATAGAAGACGCGTTCGATGACGCTGCCGTCGAGCAGGCGCAGCACGAAGCGCATGCCGTTCGGATGCTCGGGCAGGCTCGACTGCTTGTGCCAGACCAGGCCGGTGCGCATCGAGAACGGCACTTCCTTGACGCCCAGCAGGCGCAGCACGCCATCGAGTTCGGCTTCGGCCAGCTTGTCCTCGACCGTGTCCGGGTCGATGTCCTGCGGCGTCTCGCCCATCAGGCCCAAAATGACGGCCTTGTCGGTCGCGTGGCCGACGCCGGTCAGCGCGAGCGAACCGTACAGGTGCGCCTCGACGCCGGCGGCCTGGTCGAGCGGACCGCATTCGAGCAGGAAGCGGCGCGCCGCGACCATCGGCCCTACCGTATGCGAGCTCGATGGCCCGATACCGATCTTGAAAAGATCGAAAACACTCATGTCCATGGACGGCGTCTCGCAATGTTCGTTGTGATGGTGACCGGATCAGGCGGTGGCGCCGACGTCGATATTTTCGAGCATGCTGGTCACCATCTCCTCGATGCCGACCCTGGCCTGCCAGCCCCAGTCGCCCGCGGCCCGGCTGTCGTCCAGGCTGCGCGGCCAGGTATCGGCGATTGCCTGGCGGCTGTCCGGTTTGTAGGCGATCTCGAAAGCCGGCAGGCTGCGCCGGATCGCGGCGGCCAGTTCGCGCGGGTTGAACGAGACGCCTGCCACGTTGTACGAGGAGCGGATCGCCACTTTCCCGGCCGGCGCCTCCATCAGCTCGATCGTGGCGCGGATCGCGTCCGGCATGTAGATCATCGGCAGCGTGGTCTCCGGGCCGAGGAAGCATTCATAGGTCTCGCCCTTGAGCGCGGCGTGGAAGATCGCGATCGCGTAGTCGGTGGTGCCGCCGCCCGGAGGCGACTTGAAGCTGATGATGCCCGGGTAGCGGATCGAGCGCACGTCCACGCCGTACCTGGCGTGGTAGTACTCGCAAAGGCGTTCGCCGGCGAGCTTGCTGATGCCGTAGATCGTGGTCGGGTCCATCACCGTGTATTGCGGCGTGTCCTGCGCCGGGGTGTTGGGGCCGAAGGCGGCGATCGACGAGGGCCAGAACACCTTCAGCGGCTTGCCCGCTTCCAGGCGTTCGCGCGCCACTTCCAGGATGTTGAGCAGCCCGTCCATGTTCAGGGTCCAGGCCTTCAGCGGCGCCTTCTCGCCGGTCGCCGACAGCAGCGCGGCAAGCTGGTAGACCTGGGTCGCACTCTCTTGCTCGACCAGCGCCGTCAAGCGGTCCTTGTCCAGCACGTCGAGCTGGGCATAGCGCGCTGCGCCGTAGACGTTGTCGGCGCCGATGTCGGTGGCGAGGACATTGGCGGCGCCGTGCCGCTGCGCCAGGGCGGAGACGAGCTCGCTGCCGATCTGGCCGTTGGCGCCGATGATGAGGATGCGTTCCATGTGGATTCCCGGGTTGCTGTACAGATTAGTTGTTCTTGATGAGACCGAGTTCGCGGCCGGCCTGCGCGAAAGCGGCCAGCACGGTGTCGAGCTGTTCGCGGGTGTGCGCCGCCGACAGCTGGACGCGCACGCGCGCCTGCCCCATCGGCACCACCGGGTAGAAGAAGCCGGACAGCAGCACGCCCAGCTCGAACATGCGCGCCGCGAATTTCTGCGCGACCGGCGCGTCGAACAGCATCACCGGCACCACCGGATGGGTGCCCGGCTTGATCGTGAACCCGATGCGCTCGATCTCCTTGCGGAAGTAGGCCGTGTTCTCGTGCAGGCGGTCGCGCAGTTCGGTCGATGCCGAGATCCGGTCCAGCACCGACAGCGAGGCGCCGGCGATCATCGGCGCCAGGGTGTTCGAGAACAGGTAGGGACGCGACTTCTGGCGCAGCGTTTCGATCAATTCCTTGCGGCCCGAGGTGAAGCCGCCCATCGCGCCGCCCAGGGCCTTGCCGAGGGTGCCGGTGATGATGTCGATCTTGCCCATGACGCCGCAGTGCTCGTGCGTGCCGCGCCCGGTCGCGCCCATGAAGCCGGAGGCGTGCGACTCGTCGATCATGGTCAGGGCGCCGTAGCGTTCGGCCAGAGCCACGATCTTGTCGAGCTGGGCGATGGTGCCGTCCATCGAGAAGGCGCCGTCGGTGACGATGACCTTGTGGCGCTTGCCGGCCGCCGTCGCGGCCTGCAGCTGCTGCTCCAGGTCCGCCATGTCGTTGTTGGCATAGCGGTAGCGCGCCGCCTTGCACAGGCGGATGCCGTCGATGATCGAGGCGTGGTTCAGCGCGTCGGAGATGATGGCGTCGTTTTCGTCGAACAAGGGTTCGAACACGCCGCCGTTGGCGTCGAAGGCCGCCGCGTACAGGATCGTATCCTCGGTGCCGAGGAATGCGGACAGCTTGCGCTCGAGCTCCTTGTGCACGGTCTGGGTGCCGCAGATGAAGCGCACCGAAGACAGGCCGTAGCCGTACTTGCGCAGCGCTTCCTCGGCCGCCTGTTGCGTGGCGAGGTCGCCCGACAGGCCCAGATAGTTGTTGGCGCACATATTGATCAGGGTGCGGCCGTCCTCGGACCGCACCTCGGCGCCCTGGCGCGAGGCGAGCACGCGCTCGGGCTTGAACAGTCCCTGCTCGCGCAGGGTGGACAGGTTCTGCTGCAGGCCGCTGTAAAACCCTTCCCTGGACGCGTTCTTCGCTTGCTCGCTCATCTCGTTACCTCGTCGTTGATGCCGGCTTGACCGGCGGTTGGACTATGCTGTACCGTTGCCCATGCCGGCCGTGTCCAGTAGGGCGCGCTGTTTTCGGTATCTCGAACTGAAATTCAATATAATGGATATTACGCCGACGTGCTGAACTTGGCAAGGTCCGGCCACCACCCAAACACGAGAGCTGGCTACCGATGAAAACCCTGGTCCCGACCAATAACGCGCCGCCCGAAGTCGGCGCCACCCTGCAGCGCCTGCGCCTGGCGCGCGGCCTGACGCTGGAAGACCTGTCGCGCATCGCCGGCGTGTCGAAGTCGATGCTCTCGCAGATCGAGCGCGAAAAGGCGAATCCTACCATTGCCATTACCTGGCGTCTCGCCAATGCGCTGGGCGTGCAGATCGGCGAGCTGCTGGCGTCGGAAACGCGCGACGTCGAGGCGATCCGGGTGCTCGACGCCCACGAGACGCCGACCCTGCCCGGCAACCACGCCGGCTATGTGCTGCGCATCCTCGGTCCGATGGAGCTGGCCGGGCAATACGAATGGTATGAGCTGACGCTGGCGCCCGGCGGCGAATTGAAGTCGCAGGCGCACGATCCCGGCACCAAGGAGCACATGACCGTGCTCAATGGCGCGTTGGAAGTCGAAGTCGGCCTGGAAAAGCGCAAGGTCAAGACCGGCGGCACGGCGCGCTATCCGGCCGACCAGGACCACGTGCTGCGCAATGTCGGCAAGGCCGAGGCAAGAGCCCTGCTGGTGGTCGTGCACCGCTAAGGTGCGTGCCGGGCGTGCCGGACGCGCCGGTCGTGTTTAGCCCGGCAACACGGTTTTCACATATATTTTGCGGTGACTGCATCCAAATCCTGGCCGACGACGTAGTAAGGGAATCGACAGCGTTGATCCGTTGATCCTTTACCGCACAGCCCGTGCCAACATTTCAGGAGGCAGACCATGAACAAGCACTTTTTCCCGAAGCTGATCCTTGCCACTTCCATCGCCCTGGCCCTGAGCGCCTGCGGCGGGGACGACGATGACATGGCCGACGCGCCCATGGCGCCGGCCCCGGCGCCGCCTGCGATGACCGCGGGCGACGTGTTCGCCCTCACGGCCAGCAACCGGCTCGTTTCCTTCAACCGCGATGCGCCCGGCACGATCCGCACCAGCGTCGCCATCGGCGGCCTGCAGAGCGCCGAAACCCTGCTCGGCATCGATTTCCGCCCGGCCGACGGCCTGCTGTACGCGCTCGGCAGCAGCGGCCGCGTCTACACGGTCGACACCGGCACCGGCGCCGCGACCGTGAAATCCACCCTGGCGGCGGACGCGGCCGACACCACCCTGCCCTTCACCGCCCTGGCCGGCACCGGCTTCGGGGTCGATTTCAACCCGGCCGCCGACCGCCTGCGCGTGGTCAGCAATACCGGCCAGAGCCTGCGCATCAACGTCGACAGCGGCGCCACCACGACCGACGGCGCGATCAACGGCGGCGTCGCCAACGCCGTCACGGCCTCGGCCTACACCAACTCCTTCGCCGGCACCGGCAGCACGACCCTGTACGCGCTCGACACCACGGACGACACCCTGTATGTGCAGAATCCGCCGAACAACGGTACCCTCAGCCTGCCCGTCGCCCTGGGCTTCGACGCCGGCGCGGCCAACGGTCTGGACATCGACGCCCGCACGAATGTCGGCTATGCCGTGCTCACCGTGGGCGGGGTGCGTACCCTGTATACGATCAACCTGGCCGCCACGGCCACGCCGGCCACCAGCGTCGGCGCCCTCGGCGTGAGCGAGGACATCCGCGGCATCGCCCTGCGCACCCCCGCCGCACCCCTCGCATATGGCCTGGTCGACGACGGGCGCCTGCTGGCCTTCAAGCCGGCCACGCCGAACACGATCGACGCCACCGTGTCCGTGACCGGCCTGGGCGGCGGCGAAAGCCTGCTCGGCATCGACTTCCGCCCGAAAGACGGCTTGCTGTACGGAATTACCTCGGCGGGACGCATCGTCACCATCGACCCGGCCAGCGGCGCGGCCACCGCCAAGGCGACCCTCGGCGCCGACCCGGCCGACACCACGGCGCCGTATGCGGCGCTCGCCGGCACGGCGTTCGCGGTCGACTTCAATCCGGTGGCCGACCGCCTGCGCGTGCTGGGCGACACCGGGCAGAACCTGCGCATCAACGTCGACACCGGCGCTACCACGACCGACGGCGCGCTCAACCGCATGGGCGCGGCGCCGGTCGTCACCGCCGGCGCCTACACCAACAGCTATCACGGCGCCACGGCCACCATGCTCTACGACATCGACAACGCGAGCGCCAGCCTGGCGCTGCAGAATCCGCCGAACGACGGCACGCTCACGCTCGTCGGTCCGCTGGGCGTGGCGGCGGCGGGCGACGCCGGCATCGATATCGCGGGCGGGGCGAACGGGCTGGCGCTGGCGGTGCTGCGCACGGGCGCGGGTGCGCCGTCGTCGCTGTACCGGGTCGATCTGGCAAGCGGGGCGGCGACCATGATCAATGGGCCGGCGACGCCGGCCGCGTCGGCGATCGGGAACGGTCAGGTCGGGCTGCGCGACATCGCGATCCTGATCAAGTAGCCGGGCAAGCGCGGCCGCCGCGCACTGCCCGGCCGCCGCCGGTCTACAGCACCTGCACGGCGCGGCCGATGTAGAGGATCGGCCCGGTCGGCCGCCCGGTCGGCGAGCCGGCTTTCGGTTCCAGCGTGATCTCGAACAGCTGGTTCGGCTGCAGCGGCGGCAATTTTGCCAGCGACACGCCGGCCGCCTTGCCCGGCTCGACCAGGCCGAGCGACACCGGCCCGGTCCAGCCCTCGGCCTTGGTCCATAGCTGCAGCGACCGGTCCGGCGGAACGCGGGTGGTGCCCAGCGGCACCAGCTCGAGCGCGCCCTCGGCCTTCACTTGCACGATCCAGCCGGGCGCCATGTCGGCCGGCGCGGCCAGCACGACCAGGTAGCGCGGCGCGGCGACCGGCGCCTGCAAGCGCGGCACGACGGCCATGACCGCCGCGGCGGCAAGGCCGGTGGCGGCCAGCGCGCGCCAGAGGCCCAGCCTGTCCCACCACCTGGCGGTGACCGGGAGCGGCGCGCCCGGACGCGTGGCTGCGAGCGAGGCTTCGACCCGCGCCCACAAGCGCGGCGACGGTTCCACCGGCTGCGCCAGCGCTGTCAAGGGCTGCAGGCGCGCTTCCCAGGCCTGCACGGCCGCGCGCAGGGCCGGCTCGTGCGGCAGCGACAACGCGATGCGGCGCCGTTCGCCCGCACTCGAGGTGCCGAGTACGTATTCGCCGGCGAGGTCGTCGGTATCGTCATCCATCGGGCTCATCCCATGCATTCCTTCAGGGCGCGCAGGCCGCGCCGGATCCAGGCCTTGATCGTGCCCAGCGGCGAGTGCATGCGGGCGGCGATTTCGGCGTGCGAGCAGCCGTCGATGTAGGCATAGAGGATGCTGCTGCGCTTGGCCTCGTCGAGTCCGACCAGGCAGTCGTGCAGGCGGCCCAGGTCCTGGCGCCGTTCGAAGGCATCGGCAATGCCGTCATCGGCGCCCGGCGCGGCGCCGAGGCTGTCGAGCGCATCCGCGTCGGCCTGCACTTCGCGCCCGCTGCCGCGCACCGCGTCCAGCGCCTGGTGGCGCACGACGCTGTAGATCCAGCCGCGGCCGGCGCCGCGGCCGGGGTCGAAGCTGCCCGCCCTGGTCCAGATGGAAAGGAAAGCGTCGTGCAGCACGTCCTCGGCCACCTGGCGCCGCCGCACGATGCGCAGCGCAACCCCCAGCAGGTGGCGGCCGTCGCGGTCGTAGATGCTGCGCAGCGCGTGCTGGTCGCCGCGCGAGCAGGCGGCCAGCGCGGCATCGTAATCGAACTCAATCGGCGCATTCATCGGCGGCGCATCTCCGGTCGAAGGTGGCGGGCCGCCGGGGCGGCGGCCCGTCGCGGCGGCGCCGGCCCCGTGCAGGCGGCCGGCGCCTGCGCGCAGTTACATCCTCAGGGCCTTGCTCAGGAAGCCCCAGCGGTCCGCCACTTCCTCGATCTGCTTGGCGGTCGGCTTGCCCGCGCCATGGCCGGCCTTGGTGTCGATGCGGATCAGGACCGGGTTGCAGCCGGCTTGCGCTGCCTGGGCCGCCGCGGCGAACTTGAAACTGTGCGCGGGGACGACGCGGTCGTCGTGGTCGGCCGTGGTGACCATGGTCGCCGGATAGGCGGTCCCGGACTTGAGGTTATGCAGCGGCGAATACTTGACCAGGGCCTTGAACTCGTCGGCATTGTCGGCCGAACCGTAGTCCGAGGTCCAGGCCCAGCCGATCGTGAACTTGTGGAAGCGCAGCATGTCCAATACGCCCACCATCGGGATCGCCGCCCCGAACAGGTCCGGCCTCTGGGTCATCGCCGCGCCCACCAGCAGGCCGCCATTGCTGCCGCCGCCGATCGCCAGTTTCGCCGGCGAGGTCACCTTGTTCGCCACCAGCCATTCGGCCGCGCCGATGAAGTCGTCGAACACGTTCTGCTTTTGCAGCTTGGTGCCGGCCTGGTGCCAGGCCTCGCCATACTCGCCGCCGCCACGCAGGTTGGCCACCACGTAGACGCCGCCCATTTCCATCCACGCCAGGTTGGCCGGCGAGAAGCCCGGGGTCATCGAGATATTGAAGCCACCGTAGCCGTAGAGGTAGGTCGGGTTGTTGCCGTCGAGTTTCAGGCCCTTCTTCGAGACGATGAACATCGGCACCCGGGTGCCGTCGCGGCTGGTGAAGAACTGCTGGCGCGTTTCATAGGCGTTCGGGTCGAAGTCGACCTTCGGCTGGCGGAAAATGCTGGTCTTGCCGCTCTTCATGTCCATGCGGTAGATCGTGGTCGGGGTGGTGAAGCCGGTGAAGGAGAAGAAGGTCTCCGAGTCGCCGCGCTTGCCGGTGAAGCCCGACACCGAACCGATGCCCGGCAGGGCGATCTCGCGCAGCGGCTTGCCGTTCAGGTCGTTGACGCGCACGACGCTGCGCGCATCCTTCAGGTATTCGAGGACCAGGCGGTTGCCGACGATGTGGGCATTCGCGAGCGTCTCGCTGGACTCGGCGACGACCTGCTTCCAGTTGCGCTCATCCGGCCGGTTGACGTCGATGGCGACGATCCGCTGGCGCGGGGCCTTGCGGTCGGTGCTGAAGTAGAAGGTCGATCCGACGTTGTCGATGAAGTCGTAGGCAGCCTCGAAATTGTCGACCAGCGGCACGACCTTCGAATCGGGTGTGCGCAAGTCCTTGATGAAGACTCGGTACTTGTGGGCCGTGCCCTTGGTGGCCGTGATCAACAGGTAGTTGCCGTCGTCGGTGGTCTGGGCGCGGAAGCCCCACTCCTTTTCGTCCGGACGGTCGTAGACCAGGACGTCCGCGCTTTGCGGGGTGCCGATCTTGTGATAATACAGTTTCTGGAAGTAGTTGATGCCGGCCAGCTTGGCCGCTTCCGCCGGCTCGTCGTAGCGGCTGTAGAAGAAGCCCTTCCCGTCCTTGGTCCAGGCGGTCTGCGAGAACTTGACCCACTTGATGTGGTCTTCGAGATCCTTGCCGGTCTCGATGTCGCGCACCTTCCACTCGTTCCAGTCCGAGCCCGACGCGGCGGTGCCGTAGGCCATCAGCTTGCCGTCCGGGCTGATCTCGACGCCGGCCAGGGCAACCGTGCCGTCGGCCGCCAGCGTGTTCGGGTCGAGCAGCATGCGCGGGGTGTCGGCCAGGGACTTCATCGTGTAGAGCACCGACTGGTTCTGCAAGCCGTCGTTGCGGCTGTAGAAATAGCGGCCGCCTTCCTTCGACGGCACCGAGTAGCGCTCGTAGTTCCACAGCCTGGTCAGGCGCTCGCGGATCGCCCGGCGCTGCGGGATCTGGCCGAGGTAGCCCTGCGTGACCGCGTTCTGGGCGTCGACCCAGGTCTTGGTCTGGGCGCTGTTCGCGTCTTCCAGCCAGCGGTAGGGGTCGGCGATCGTGGTGCCGTGGTAATTGTCGGTGTGCGCGACCTTGGCGGTGACCGGATAGGTCAGCGCCGAGTCCGCCACGCAGCGCGCCGGTTCGGCGGCGTGCGCGGCGCCAAAGACCGTCATCAGGGCGACGGCAATCGTTGCATGTCTCATGTGCATATTCTTTTCGGAACGGTGAAAGGCGAAATGTGCCGAGGGGAATCATAGCGCACAACCCGGCAGGAAGCGATATGGACGAAAGGCGGCGAGTGCGCCGCAGTGCGAGCACTGCAAGGCCCGCGAGCGCGGTGGAGCCAACGCAGCATCGCGCTGGTTCTGGCAGCCAGAAACGCATTGGGTTCCCGGCGGGGCTCAGGCCGGCCGCCGCGCCAGCAGCGCGCGGTGGCTCAGCTGCCACTTGTGGGACTGGTCGATCGCCCAGCCGATCTCGGAGGGACTCAGGCGGCGCGCGACGATGGTCTTGTTGACGTTGGCGGCGCTGTCGCCAGCCTCGGCCGCCAGCAGCATCCACATATAGGCGCGCACCGGATCGCGCGCCACCCCGAGGCCGCTGCCGTACATGCCGCCCAGGTTGTACTGGGCCAGGGCGTGGCCCTGCTCGGCGGCCTGCTCGTACCAGCGCACGGCCTCCCGGTCGTCCTGCGGCACGCCCTGGCCGCTGGCGTACATCACGCCCAGGTTGTTCTGCGCGCTGGCATCGCCCTGCTCTGCCGCCAGGCGATACCAGTAGGCGGCGCGCGCCTCGTCCTTCTCGACGCCCTGCCCACCGGCGTAGATGACGCCGAGGTTGAACTGGGCGTTGGGCGCGCCCTACTCGGCGGCCCGCCGGTACCAGTCGAAGGCGCGCGCCGGGTCGCGCGCCGTACCGCGGCCGTGCGCGTACATGTTGGCCAGGTTGTACTGGGCCGCCATGTGCCCGCCGCCGGCCGCGCGCGTGTACCACTGGAGGGCGCGCGCCTCGTCGCGCTCGACGCCGCGCCCGTTCACGTACATGGTGGCGAGGCGGAACTGGGCTTCGCAGTCGCCGTGTTCGGCCGCCCGCTGCAGCCAGGCGCAGGCGCGGCGCGCGTCGAGCCGCACCCCCTTGCCCTCGGCGTAGGCGATGCCGAGCTCGCGCTGGGCGCCGCGCTCCCCGGCCGCCGCCGCCTTGCGGAACCAGTACAGCGCCTGGCTGGCGCTCGCGTCCACGCCCTGCCCGGCCTGGTACATCAGGCCCAGGTTCAACTGGGCGGCGGCCTCGCCCTGCAGGGCCGCCTTGCGGAACCAGGCCATCGCGAGCGGATGGTTGACGGCCGCGCCCACGCCGTTCAGGTAGCATTCGCCGAGCTGGTTCTGGGCGCCCGCCATGCCCTGCTCGGCCGCCCGGTAATACCAGGCCAGCGCGCGCTCGGGGTCGACGGCCATGCCGCGTCCCTGGCGGCACATGTGGCCCAGGTTTTGCTGGGCCGAGGCATCGCCCTGCTCGGCGGCGCGGCGAAACCAGCGCGCCGCCTCGTGGTCGCAGCGTTCGACGCCGCGCCCGTGGTAGTACATGGCGCCCAGGTGGTTCTGGGCGAAGGCCAGTCCCTGCCCGGCCGCCAGGCGCAGCCAGTGCACGGCGCAGGCGTCGTCGCGCTCCACGCCGTTGCCCTTCTTGTACATCATGCCGAGGTTGAACTGGGCGTAGGCATTGCCGCGCTCGGCGGCGTCGCGGAACCACAGATAGGCCTGGTGGCTCTCGTTCTGGAGCTTCTGGTGGTTCATGCTGATCCCCGGTATGGAACGCGTTCGTTCGGCGCCCGTTCGTGTCAGGCGGCCTCATAAGTATTAACAAAATTTTAACGACGGTGACCCGCAACGGGTTTGACCGTGCACAATCGTGCCGGCCCGCGTCCATGAAAAAAACCCGCCGGGCGCGAGCGCGGCGGGTCCGTGGACGAGGCATGCGAAGCTCAGGACGGCACCGGCCGGTCCGGGCCCAGGGCATGCACGAGCATCGCCAGCAGCGCCAGGCACCACACGATCAGCGCGCCCGACGGCAGGTCGATCAGCACCGACAGCACCAGGCCCGCGGCAAAGCCGGCGATGCCGACCAGGTAGGCGATCGGCAGCCTGCGCCGCTCCGGGTAATGGCGCACCGCGAGGCTCGGCACGATCAGGGTCGCGAACACCAGGTACACGCCGACCAGCTGCACCGAGGCGGTCACGGCCAGCGCGAACACGAGATAGAAGCCGAGCCGCCCGAGGCTGTTGTGAAAGGCCGCCAGCACGGCCAGGATCGGCACCGCCCCGATCGCCGGCAGGATGAGCTGGTCGTAACTGACCCACAGGATCTGGCCTGCGAGCAGGTCCTGCATGTGCTCGCCGCCGTGCGGGTTGTGAGCCAGCAGCAGCAGGCCCGCCGTGGCCGCCAGCACGAACAGCACGCCGATCTGCGCTTCCTGCACGTCGGGCCAGCGCTTTTCGGTCCAGGTCAGCAGCAGGGCACCGAGCACGGCCGCCACGCCCGCCGCCACCTGCACGGTCCAGCCGTGCGGGTCGAAGTCGAGCGAGCCGGCGGCGATCACGCCGAGCGCGGCGATCTGGGCGATCGCCAGGTCGATGAACACGATCCCGCGCCGCAGCACCTGGGCACCGAGCGGGATGTGGGTGGCCAGCACCAGCAGTCCGGCGGCGAACGCCGGCAACACGATCATCAGGTCGATGCCGTCCGCGCTCACTTGAGCGCTTCCGTCAGGCGCGCCACGGTGGTGTCGAACAGGGCGAACAGGTTGCCGCTGCCGGCGTCGGCGCCGACCGTGTAGGGAATCACGACGGCCGGAATGCGCGCGCGCTGCGCCAGCCACTGCGAGGCGCGCCCGTCCTGGTAGGCCGCGCGCAGCACCATCCTGGCCGGTTCGCGCTGCAACTGCGCCAGCAACTGGCCGAGCTGGGCCGCGCTCGGCTCGACGCCGGGTTTCGGTTCCAGCGTGCCGACCTGGCGCATGCCGAGCCAGCCGAGCAGGTACCCCATGTTGCGGTGGTGTTCGACGACGGTGGCGTCGCGCAGCGGCGCCGCCTGCGCTTCCCACTTGCGGATCGCCTGCGACCAGCGGCCGGCGAAATCGGCCTGGCGCGCGCCGTAGTGGGCGGCGTTGGCCGGATCGATGGCGGCCAGGCGCTTGGCCAGCTGGGCGCTGATCAGGGCGATGTTGTGCGGGTTCAGGTGCACGTGCGGGTTGCCGTAGGCATGCACGTCGCCTTCGGCGCGATCGAGCCTGGCCGGGATGTCGAGACGGGGAACGAAGCTGCCCGCCTCGAAGAATCCCGGCTGACCGCGCGCGATTTTCGGGTTGCCCGACTGCTGGATCAGCAGCGGCAGCCAGCCCGCTTCCAGGTCCAGGCCGGTGCAGACCAGCAGGTCGGCGTTGCGCGTACGGGCGATCAGGCCCGGCCGCGCTTCCACCCGGTGCGGGTCCTGCAAGGCATTCGTCGCGCTCGATACCCTGGCCTTGTCGCCGGCGATTTCCTGGGTCAGCGCCGCCCATTCCGGTTCGCAGGCCAGCACGTTGACCGCCGCCTGCGCCGGGGCCAGCACGGCCGCCAGTGCCAGTGCGCAGCCGGTTATGAGTCTCATTCGAAAGGTTCGCATGGCGTGCCTCAGAACGTGTGGCCGGCGTGGGTGCCCAGGCTCATGATGTATTGCAGGAACACCTGGTTGTCCGGCTGGCCGGGACGCGCCTCGTCGCGCGCGAACTGCAGGCGCAGGCGCGAGAACTCGGACGGGCTCCAGTCGAGCATCACGCTGGAGCGCTTCGGCTTGTAGCCGGCCAGCGCCGGGAAGGCGTCGGCCGGCAGCGCGCCGCTGTCGACCAGGCCGATGAAGGGACTGTTCGAGGCCAGGCGGTCGTGGCGCAGGCCGACGCGCCAGTTCGGCATGAATTGATAGACGCCCTGCAGGTACCAGCCGGACTGGGTGCTGGCATAGGCGTCGGCCAGCTCGCCGGAGGCCAGGGTGCCGCTTTCCTTGCGCCGCATGTATTCGCCCTGCAGCTTGAAGTTGGTCTGGGTCGGATTCCCGTTCGGCGCCCATTTATAGACGGCGTCCGCCAGCCAGATCGTGCTGCGGCCGTCGAACACGTTCGGCACGCCGCCGTCTTCGTATTCGCGTCCCGCGGCGCGCGTGCGCAGCCAGGACACGCCGGCGCGCCAGCTGCTCGAGTCGCCGATGTCGTCACCGGCGTGCGCGAACAGGCTGGTGGCATTGAAGCCGTTCTTGTTGCGGTCGTTGCCCGGGAAGCTGCGGCCGCTGCCCAGTTCCGCGCCCATCTCGAGGAAGGTGTCCAGGGGCGCCAGCCAGCGCGCCTGGATGCCGTCCGGCCGGTACTGGCCGCCGAGGAAGGCCTGGTAGGCCAGCGGCGCGTCGACGAAATCCCAGGTGTGGCTGTGCTGGCCGTTCAGGTAGCCGACGCTTGACAGGAAGCGGCCCGCCTTGAGGTTCATGCCGCCGCCGAGGGCGCGGGTACGGACGAACGCTTCCTCGACTTCGGCTTCGTTCTCGGCCGTGAGCGCGAAGGTCAGCTGGCCGGCGAACATCGGGTCGATGTTGGCCGTCATCGTCAGTTCCGACTCGCCCAGGTTGAAGCTGCGGCTGCCCGGACCGATCTCGCCGTCGGGCGGGATGAAGCCGCCGAAGCGGTAGGTGCCGGGATCGCGCTGGAGGTCGGCGAAGGTGCCGCCCAGGACCAGCGAGATGCTCGGATTGAAGCTGTTGTCGGGCTGCGCCACGCGCGCGCCCGGCGCAGCTGCCATTGCCGCTGGCGCCGGCGTGGCCGGGGCCGCGGCGGCGGCCTGCTGCGCGCCGACGGCCGCGTTCTGCGCGGCAGCCGCGGCGGCCTGCGCGTCCTGCAGGCGCCGTTCCAGCGCTTGCAGGCGGGCTTCGTAGGACTGTTTCATCTCCGCGACCTGGGCGCGGATCGCGGCCAGTTCAGGGGTGTCGGCGGCGGCGGACAGGGGCAGCGAGAATGCGGCGGCGAGCGCCAGCGAAAGGCCGGACTGTTTCAGCATGCTGTTCTTTCGATCGAATAGAGAATGACGGGCAGCTTCCGGCAAGGTGCAGGAAGGCCATGGGCAAGACGGGGGCGCTAGACGAAGGAAGGCGGCGCGCGCGAATCGAAGAGGCGGACGGTACGCGGCGCCAGGGCGCTGCCGGCCAGGGCGGCGACGCGTTCGGTCCGCAGGTCGAGCGGGAAGAAGTGGCGCGTGCCGCTGCCGATGGCGGACGCCACCTGGGCGAAGGCAAGACACTGGCCGCATCCCTGGTCCCGTGCGACCGCGCGCGCCGGATCGCGATCGGGGTCGCCCTGGACCAGGGAAGCGGCGGCCTTGTTCGAGCCGAGCTTGACGGTCCAGTGCGACATCGCATGCGCGAACGCCATCTGCTGGGAAGCCAGCAGGACCAGCGAGAGCAGGACGTGGACGAGACAACGACGCATCATGATGGCGGCATTGTAATGCGATCAGGGCGATAGTGCTGCGTTTTTTTCCGAAGCGTATTTACCCAGCCAGGTCGGGACCTTGGCCGCCGCCAGCTTGTTGATCGACACCAGCAGCTCCGGCCCGACCAGCTGCAAGCCGTAGGACGCGCCGATGTGGCGCCCGATATGGATCAGCACTTCGGCCGCGACCTCGGCATCGGCCTCGGCCCGGTGGGCCGCGCTGCGAAAGGCGATGCCGAGCTGGCGCGAGAGCGTCCCCAGCTTGTAGCTGGGCATGCCGGGGAACATGCGGCGCGACAGTTTCAGCGAACAGACCAGGCCGACGTGGCCGCAGGCGCGTCCCAGGCGTTCGCTCTCGGCGGCCAGGAATTTCTCGTCGAAACTGGCATTGTGGGCCGACAGCGTATCGCTGCCGATGAAGTCGAGCAGCTCGGGCACGACCTTGCGCACCGACGGGGCCGAGTCGACCATCTCCTGCGTGATGCCCGTCAGCTGCGTGATGAAGCCGGGAATGCGCGCGCCGCAGTTCACCAGCGAGACATAGCGTTCGGTAACCTGTCCGCCGACGATGCGCAGGGCGGCCACCTCGGTGATGCGGTCGCCCATGGCGGGCGAGAGTCCGGTGGTCTCGAAGTCGAGCATCACGATGGGGCGTTCGAAGGGGGACATGTGATTCGGGGACATGCAATCCTTTTAACCGAATTTGCGCAGGGCGTCCAGCGCCAGGCCGGCGCCGATGCTGCCGAAGAGATCGCCCTCGACCTTGCGCGCATCCGGCACCAGGGCGCCGACGCGCTCGCGCAGCAAGCCCACGCCGCTCGAACCGCCGGTGAAGAAGACGGTGTCGACCGCGCCGGCTTCCACCCCCGCGTCGGCCAGCAGGCGCAGCACCGTGCCGTCGATCGCGTCGAGCAGCGTGCCGATGGCCGCCTCGAAGCCGGCGCGTTCGACCATCAGGGTTTCCGGCGGCGCCAGGCGCTCCAGTTCGAGCGCGACCTGCGCGCGGTCCGACAGCGCGATCTTGGCGCCCTCGACCTGCATCGCCAGCCAGTGGCCGGCGCGATCGGCGATCAGCTGCTGCAGGCGCGCCAGCCTGGCCGGCTCGCGCGCGTCGCGCACCAGGTCGTCGAGCTGGGCGATGCTCTTTCGCGTATAGGCCTGGTTGATCGTGTGCCAGGTCGCCAGGTTGAAATAATAGCTCGACGGGATCTCGGCGCCCGAACGCAGCGCGCTCTTGTAGCCCAGCAGCGGCATCACCGCGGACAGGCTCAGGTACTTGTCGAAGTCGGTGCCGCCGACATGCACGCCGCCGGTGGCAAGGATATCGTCGCGCCGTTCGGGCTTGGCGGCGCGCTCCGGTCCCAGGCGCACCAGCGAGAAGTCGGAGGTCCCGCCGCCGATATCGGCGATCAGGACCAGTTCCTCGCGCTCGATCCGGGATTCGTAGTCGAAGGCGGCGGCGATCGGCTCGTACTGGAAGGCGATCTCGCGGAAGCCCACGCTGCGCGCGATCTCGAGCAGCGTATGCTCGGCCAGCTGGTCGGCAGCCGGATCGTCGTCGACGAAAAACACGGGCCGCCCGAAGACGGCATGGTGGAAGGCCTCGCCGGCCTGGCTTTCGGCGCGCCGCTTGACCTCGCCGATGAACTGGGCCAGCAGCAGCCGGAACGGCAGCGCCCGGCCGCCGACCTCGGTCTGGCCATCCATCAGGCTCGTCCCGAGCAGGCTTTTCAGCGAGCGCATCAGGCGGCCGTCGTAGCCGGCCAGGTAATCGGCCAGGGCCGCGCGTCCGTAGCGCACCTCGTCGTCGTCGGCATTGAAGAACACCACCGAGGGCAGCGTGGCCTTGCCATCCTCGAGCGCCAGCAAGGCGCGCGCGCCCTCCGCCGCCCGGCCCGGCCCTGGCTTGATCCAGCCAACAGTGGAGTTCGACGTACCGAAGTCGACGCCGCAAGCGTTCGTCATGTCTGCCTTTTTGGAGGGACGCGTTTTGAAGGGGCGAAATCTTAACAGAAAACAGCTTCCTTGGCGAAGTGCCTGGCCAGCCCGTTGCGTGCCGGTCACGCGCAAGGCCGCGCGCAATGCCGGCGGCATCGGAAGCGGCGCCCTCCTATAATGCAGCATGGCCCATACCTGGATCCTCAAGCGCAATTGCTCGCTGACGCCGCGCCAGTCGGCCGCCGTCTATCTGCTGCTGTGTACCGGGTCGTTCGGCATCGCCCTCCTCTTCCTGTTGCAGGGCGTCTGGGTCGTGCTGGCGTTCGCGTTCGTCGAAATGGCGGCGGTCGGCTGGGCGCTGCTGCACTACGCCCGCCACGCGCTCGACGTGGAACGGATCGCCCTCACCGAGCAGGCCCTGGTCGTCGAGCGCATCGATGCCGGGCGCCGGAGCCGGTTCCAGCTCGATCCCGCCCGCACCCGGATCGCCCCTCCGCAGGCGCGCGTGCACAAACTGATCCGGCTCGAGTCGCCGGCCACCTGCCTCGAGATCGGCAGCTATGTATCCGAACCGATCCGCCAGCAAGTGGCGCAGGAACTGGCGCGCGCCATCCGCAGCCACCCACGGCGCCTGCGCTGAACCGGGCCGGTACGCGGGGGCCCCGGCGCCGCAAGCTTGCCTTCTTTGTAAGTTTCTTCTTACATGCGCACGGCTGGGGTACCGATAGGTATGCCCGATCCGGTTTTGCATAATTCTCGATCGAATATGCCAAGCGTCACAAGCGCGGAGCCAACCACAAAAAGGAAGCCAGCCATGCGCAGCAAGCAACAGGAACCAGCCATCGCCGTCCACGGCGGCGATGCGCGCATGTCCACCGCCACCGCATGACATGAAAACAGAACCGCAGCGGCGCGCCCGGCACGGCCACCTCGTCATCATCGGCGGCCACGAAGACCGCCAGCACCGCAAGGAAATCCTGACCCGTTTCGTGGAACTGGCCGGCGGCGTCCAGTCCAGCATCGTTGTCATCACCGCCGCCAGCAGGGTCGCCGACCAGATGTGGAGCATCTATGAGCAGGCCTTCGCCGACCTGGGCGTCACCCGCCACGCCCACCTGGTGCTGGAAAACCGCCAGGATGCGAACGACGAAGAGAAGGTGCGCATGGTGGCCGAGGCCGACGGCATCTTCATGACCGGCGGCGACCAGAAGCGCCTGCTCGCCATCGTCGGCGGCACCGCCCTGGACGCCGCGATGCATGCCGCCCTCAAGGTGCGCGGCGCCTGCATCGCCGGCACCAGCGCCGGCGCCTCGGCCATGTCGGGCCACATGCTGGCCCAGGGCCGCACCGACCTGCTTCCCGAAAAGGGCGCGGTCAGCCTTGCCGCCGGCCTCGGCTTCGTGCACCGCGTCGTCATCGACCAGCATTTCTCGGAGCGCCAGCGCCTCGCGCGCCTGCTCTCGGTGGTGGCGCAGAACCCCTATTTGCTAGGCATCGGCATCGACGAGGACACCGCCCTCGTGATCGAACGCGGGCGCGGCATCGAAGTGCTGGGCGAAGGCTCGGTGACCGTGATCGACGGCCGCACGATGGATACCAACATGGCCGACATCGCCGAGCGCGCCACGCCCGAACTGATCGACGTGCGCCTGCACCTGCTGCCCGCCGGCAGCCGCTACTACCTGCCCGAAGACGGCGAACCGGCAAAGCCGATGTCGCCCTCGCTGCGCGATTTCCTGGAGAACGTCACGAAACGGAACCCGCTGTCATGACGCCGCCCGCGAGGCGAACCTGGCCGCCACGCGTCGACCACGCCCACGACTGCGCGCCCCATGCCGCCCGTCATGCCGGGCGCGAGGGGCTCACGCGCCCTGCGACGCGATTCTGTCCGCGCTTTCGGGATCGTCCAGGCGCAGTGCATCGATGAAGGTCTGCAGGGACGAGCCGCAGGCGAACACCAGCACATCCCCGGCCCGGCACAGCGACAGCCCGAGGCGGATCGCCTGCTGCACCTCGAGTTCGCGGTGGATCGTATCGGAAGGCCCCACCACCTTCTCGATGCCCTCGATGATCAGGTCCACCGCGCCGCCCGGCGCCCGGCCGCGGCTTTGCGACTCGTACACCACCAGCTCGTCGAAACCCTCGCCGCAGACTTCCCCGACCTGCAGCAGGTCGCTGTCGCGGCGGTCGCCGGGCGCGGTGACGATGCCCACCAGATGGCCCGGCAGCAGCGCGCGCGCCATCTCGGCCAGCGCGGCGTAGGCGGCCGGATTGTGGGCGTAGTCGACGACGACGGTCACGCCGCGCACGTCGAACACGTTGGTGCGCAGCGGATTGGTCTTGCCGTCGGAGACGAAGCTCGACAGGCCGTCCGCTATCTGCAGGTTCGAAAAGCCCGATGCCATCAGCGCCGCGCTGGCCGCCAGGGCATTGGCGATGTTGTAGCGCGCGCGCCCGCCGATCGAGGATGGCATCGCTTCCACCCGCATCAGTTCCTGCTGCAGCGTGCCGTCGGCGATCACGATCGCATTGTCCTGCAGGTAGGTGCCGCGTCCGCCGTCTTCCAGATGCTGCAGCAGGACCGGGCTTTCGGCGTCCATCGAGAAGAAAACGATCTCGGCGTCCGGCCGCGCGCGCCGCCTCATGGCCACGCAGAGCGCGTCTTCCGCGTTGAGCACCAGTGCTTTCGCGGCCGACGAGGCGACCACCGCCTTGACCTGCGCCAGGTCCTCGATGGTGTCGACGCCGTCGAGGCCGAGGTGATCGGCCGCCACGTTCAGCACCACGCCGACGTCGCACTGGTCGAACCCCAGGCCGCGCTTGAGGATGCCGCCGCGCGCCGTTTCCAGCACCGCGAAATCGACGTCCGGTGCCGACAGGACGGTGCGCGCCGACCAGTAGCCGGTGCAGTCGCCCTTGACCAGGCGCTTGCCGTTGACGAACACGCCTTCGGTGGTGGTCACCCCCGTCCCCAGGCCGGCCACGCGCGCCGCGTGCGCGATCATCAGGGTGGTCGTGGTCTTGCCGTTGGTGCCGGTCACCGCCACCACCGGGATGCGCCCGTTCGACGGGCCCATCAGGCCGTCGACGATGGCATCGCCGGCGTCGCGCGGCTTGCCGGCGCTCGGGTGCTGGTGCATGCGGATGCCCGGCGCGGCGTTCACCTCGATGACGGCGCCGCCCTGCTCGTCGAGGGGAACCGTGATGTCCCGGCAGACGATGTCGATGCCGGCCACGTCCAGGCCGATCTTGCAGGCGGCGCGTACGCACAGGGCGCGCGTGCTCTCGGGCAGCAGGTCGGTGCAGTCTTCGGCGGTGCCGCCGGTAGACAAGTTGGCGTTGCTGCGCAGTTCGACGCAGACGCCCGGGCCCGGCACGGCGTCGGGCGAATAGCCCTGGCGGCGCAGCATGTCTTCGGCGTGGGCGTCGAGCGCCAGGCGCGTGAGCACGTTGCTGTGGCCCGCGCCGCGCGCCGGATTCTGGTTTTCGATCTCGACCAGCTCGGCGATCGTCGAGACGCCGTCGCCCACCACGTGCGCCGGTCGGCGGAACGAGGCGGCGGCGATCCGGCCGCCGGCCACGAGCACGCGGTAGTCGCGCCCTTCGACGAAACGCTCGACGATGATGCGGCGCCCGTACTGGCGCGCGAAGTCGAAGGCGGTAGCCACTTCCTCGGGCGTCGCGCACCTGGTGGTGACGCCCTTGCCCTGGTTGCCGTCGAGCGGCTTCAGGGTGACCGGCACGCGCAGGCGGCGCGCGATGCGCTGGGCTTCCTCGAGCGTGGCGGCGGTGCCGCCTTCCGGCACCGGCACGCCCGCTTCCATCAGGAGCGCCTTGGTCAACTGCTTGTCGCTGGCGATCTTCACGGCGACATAGCTGGTGTCGCTCGTGGTGGTGGCCTGCAGGCGTTTCTGTTTCGAACCCCAGCCGAGCTGGAACAGGTTCGCCTCGTCGGTGATGCGGTGGGTCGGGATGCCGCGTTCGTGGGCGGCGGCCAGCACGGCCGCGGTGCTGGTGCCGACGGCGTAGCGCGCGCCGAGCGCGCGCAGCTCCTGCAGCCGCGGCGCCAGGTCGAAGCCGGCGCCGCTGGCCATCGCCGTGACGACGTCGACGGCCAGCTGGAAGCTCGGCTCGGCCAGCTTCTCGATCGCGTACTGGACGACGACGCGGTACTGGCCGGGACGCCCGGCCGCGGGCCGCGTGCGGCCATAGCCGACCGCCGGACCGGCCACCGACTGCAGCGCGAGCGTGACGTGTTCGACCACGCGCGCCAGGTAGGTGCCGGCGCGCAGGCGCTGGGCGAAGCCGCCGTCGCGGCCGAGCGGCAGGAGCTGGCCGTGCAGCGAGGGCAAGGCGGCGAGCAGCGCGTCGTTGAAGCCGGGGATGTCTTTCGAGGAGATGCCGTACAGGTCTTCCAGATCGATCACGCTGAGCAGGCAGGGGGTATCCGCGTGGACGTTGGGGCCGCGCAGGAATCGTTGTTCGAGGATATACACGAGAAAGTCCCTGTCGTTCGAATTTTGATGGGTCGCCGGCCAGGCCGCCAGGCGGCGCCGGCCGTGTGAAGCCTGCCCGCGCGTCAGATGTCGAGCAGCTGGGTGTACATGCGGGTGGCCATCAGGCCGGCGGCGCCGTGGTGCCGGCTGGGCGCCATCAGCTCGACCAGCAGGGCCATCGCCTCGGCCTTGCCGGCCGCGCCCGCGACGCGCTGTTCGAGCAGCGCGAGTTCGTTCTCGCTGCCGCTGTCGTGCGCGGCGCGGCGCCGGATCAGGCCGCGCTCGGGGAAGCTCCCGCTGCGCTCGGCATGCTGGCCGAGGTTGTCGAGCGTGCGCTGGCGCGCGCGATGGGTCAGTACCCGTTCCGGTTTTACATTGCTACCGGGCACACTGACGATCCAGTCGCGCAGCACCTGCTGCTCGTAGGCGGAAAAGACGCCGAACATCTCGGCGCGCTCGCCTTCGATCAGGCGCCAGAAGCGGCTGTGCTCGACTTCTTCGCCGCGCTTGATCCAGCCGGCCGCTTCCATCGCCGCCAGGAAGCGCGGGATCTGGCCCGGCTCGCCCAGCCATTCGTTGACCGAGCGGCCGGCGACACGGCAGTAGTCGGAATGCATGTTCTTGCCGACCACGCTCTTGTGGGCCAGGATGCGCACCAGCTCGTCCTCGAGGTCGAAGCCGGCGATCACGGAATTGGTGCTCGCGCCCAGTTCGTTGAGGCGGTAGCCGTCGATCACGCGCTGGTAAAAGGCGGCGCGGTCGCCCACGCGCGGCATCAGATCGACCAGGGCCTGGACCGCCTTCTGGGCGTGGCCGGTGGCCGCGTTGTCGACGGTGACATGCAGCGTGAAGTAATACGGATCGATGCCGAATTCGTTCAGCTCGTACGACGTGATGAGCAGGTGCAGGGGCAGCTGTTCGTAGCCGAGATTGAAGCCGATCACCTCGGGCAGGAAGTGCTCGGCGTTCTGGCCGAGCGCGAGCTGGATCGCGCCCTGCACGAAGTGCTCGTCGTCGAGGCTTTCCCAGTTGTCGATGCCATGCGTGGCCAGCAGCTTGCGGTAGATGGTGACGTGGTTCTTGCTCGGCGCGCCCTCGCCCAGTTCTTCGAGATAGGTCTTGATCAGCGGATGGAAGTCCGGGCTGTTCCAGTGCTTGAGCATGCCGTACAGCCAGGAGCCGTCGACCAGCTTGGTCGGCGCGACCGCCTTGATGAAATTGAGCGCATGCGCCTTGCTGGAAAAATAGCGGCGCGGCGCCCCGCCCTTGCGCGCGGCGAGGTATTCGCGGTACTGGATGCCGACCGCCTCGCTGCGCGCTTCGACCCAGCCCGGCAGCTGGGCCGGGGTCGGCGGCAAGTCGGCCGGAATGTCCTGCACGGCGGCGATCCGGTCGCGCAGGTAGGCGTCGGCCGCGCGTGCATTGTGCAGCGGATCGGCGTACAGGGCGAAATACAGGTCTTTCGCAGGCGTACGCGCGCCGGCCGCGTACGGCGGCGCCTGCACTGCATCGGGTAGATCGGTAACGAGCGGTGGCATCATGGGCGTGTGTTCGCAATCTTGTTGAATGATCACGGGAATTATCCGGGCTGGGCTATGCAGGGGACATCGGCACGCGCGCCCCATCAATGTAAGACAAGCCTTACAAAATTGTAAAAATGCTCACGCCTGGTGCGTGAAGCCGACATTTCACGCGGCGTCGCCCAGGCAAATGCCCAGCTCCCGCGCGGTGGCGACCGTGTCGCCGTCGACCGGGACCGTGCGCGTGCGCCCCGCGACGGCGTCCAGGGGCACCAGTTCGATCGCCTGCGGCCCCAGGGCGACCATCACGCCGCGCTGTCCCGCCGCCAGCGCGCGCACCGCCGCGGCGCCGAAACGCGCGGCGACGATCCGGTCGAAGGCCGACGGACTGCCGCCGCGCAGCAGGTGGCCGAGCACGACGCTGCGGCATTCCTTGCCGGTCAGGTCCGCCAGCTCCGCTTCGAGCCGCTCGCCGATGCCGCCGAGGCGTTCGGCCCGGCCGACCCCGGCCGCCGCCGCCACCACGCGCGCGCCGCCGGCCGCCTGCGCGCCTTCGGCCACGACGACGAGCGCGTGGCGGTGGCCGCGCGCGCCGCGGCGCGCAATGGCGGCCGCCACCGCGTCGGTGCGGTACGCGATTTCCGGAATCAGGATCGCGTGCGCTCCGCTGGCGATTCCCGCATGCAGCGCGATCCAGCCGGCGTAGCGCCCCATGACTTCCACCACCATCACCCGGTGCTGGCTGTGCGCCGTCGTGTGCAGGCGGTCGATGCATTCGCTGGCGAAGCCGACGGCGGTGTCGAAGCCGAAGGTGAAGAAGGTGCGGTCGAGGTCGTTGTCGATGGTTTTCGGCACCCCGACCACGCGCAGTCCCCGGGCATGCAGGGCTTGCGCGATCCCCATCGAACCGTCGCCGCCGACGATCACCAGCGCGTCCAGCCCGCGCGCCCGGCACAGCGCGACCACCTCGCCGCTGCGGTCCTGCTCGACGGGCTGGCCGTCGGGTCCGGGCGTCGGAAAGCGCAAGGGATTGCCGCGGTTGGTACTGCCGAGGATGGTGCCGCCGAGGTGCCCGATCGAGGCGACATCCGCTTCGAGCAGGCGCCGGACCGGCTCGCCGGCGCAGGTATCGGGCGCGAGCAGGCCGTTGAAGCCGTCGCGGATGCCGTGGCATTCCCAGCCCAGGCGCGCGGCGGCCAGCACGACCGCGCGGATCACGCCGTTCAGGCCGGGCGCGTCACCGCCGCCGGTGAGGATGCCGATGCGGCCGATGGCGCCTGCCTGCTCGTGCTGCGCTGTCATGCTTGCTCCTGTCCTGGAAGGCGGTCGAGGCCGCGCTGCCGGCCCTGCGCCCATGATGCAGGCGCAGGCGGCGCCGCGGCGCACGCCTGCGGTTCAATGACAACGCTCTCGCGGCGCGCCCGGCAAGCAGCCCGCGAGACGCCAGGCACGCGTGCGAAGAAGAAGCCGCCGGCGTAGGATGGCTGCAGGAGCTGCGAGGGAGACGCCATGAAAGCATCGGACGTGTTGATCGTGGGCGCCGGCCCGAGCGGGCTGGTGCTGGCCCTGTGGCTGAAGGCCATGGGCGTCGACGTGCGCATCGTCGACGCCGCCGGCGGACCCGGCACGACGTCGCGCGCGCTGGCGATTCAGGCGCGCACGCTCGAACTCTACCGCCAGCTCGGCCTGGCCCAACCCGTGCTCGAGGCCGGCTACCCGATCGACTACTTCAACCTCTGGGCCGAGGGCAAGCATCGCGCGCGCATCGCGCTGGGGGCTGTCGGCGCCGGCTTGACGCCCTACCCTTTCCTGCACATCTACCCGCAGGACAGGCATGAGCGGCTGCTGGTCGAGCGCCTGGCGCAAGCGGGACTGGAAGTGGAACGCAATGTTTCCCTGTCCGGCTTCGACGAACATGGCGACCATGTGGTGGCCCGGCTGCACGACCTGCACGACGTCGAGGAACGCTGCGCCGCGCGCTGGCTGATCGGCTGCGACGGCGCCCGTTCGGCGGTGCGCAATGCCATCGGCGTCGGTTTTCCGGGCGGCGCCTACCGCCAGATGTTCTACGTGGCCGATATCGAGGGCGACAGCCCGGCCCTGAACGGCGAGCTCAACGTCGACCTGGACGAATCCGACCTGCTGGTCGTGTTCGCGACGGCCCCCGGCGGGCGCGGGCGGCTGGTGGGCACGGTGCGCGAGGAACTGGCCGAGCGCGCCGAATCGCTGCAGTTTGCCGACGTGGCCGGACGCGCCATCGACAACCTGATGATCAAGGTCACCCGGGTCGACTGGTTCGCGACCTACCGCGTGCACCACCGCATTGCCGAACACTTCCGGCGCGGGCGCGCCTTCCTGGTCGGCGACGCCGGCCACATCCACAGTCCCGCCGGCGGCCAGGGCATGAACAGCGGCATCGGCGACGCCGTCAACCTGGCCTGGAAGCTGGCCGCCGTGCTCCAGGGCCAGGCGCCGGAAAGCATGCTCGACAGCTATGAAGCCGAACGCCTGCCCTGCGCGCGGCGCCTGGTGGCCACCACCGACCGCGCCTTCGGCTTCCTCACGGCCGACGGGCCCGTCGCGGAGATCGTGCGCACGGGAATCGTGCCGAGCATCATGCCCCTGATCGGCAGGCTGCCTTCCGCGCGCGAGTATTTTTTCCGCACCATTTCGCAAACGCTGCTGCGCTACCGCCACGCGCCGCTCAATGCTGGCCGTGCCGGCAGGGTGCGCGGCGGCGACCGCCTGCCCTGGGTTGCCTATGACACCGGCGACAATTTCGCGCCCCTGCCCAAGCCCGGCTGGCAGGCCCACCTGTACGGCAGCGCGCGCCCGGACGTGATCACCTGGTGCGCCCTGCACGGCGTGCCGCTGCGCCAGTACGAATGGCATGCCGGCTGCGCGGCGGCTGGCCTGGCGCCCGGGGCCTGCTACCTGTTGCGGCCCGACACCTATGTCGGGCTGGCCGCGGGGACGCCGTCGATCGACGTGCTCGACGGCTACCTGCGGGCGAATGGCTTGCGCTTATGACGCAGCGCCATCCTTGGAAGCCATCCCAGCAGAAATCCGTCGTTGCTGATTCCCGCTGGAATAGGTTCTTAGTGTTTCTTGCCGCCGCCCGAGACCTTGTTCTCGGTTGCCCAGGCGCGCCGTTTCGCCTCGGCCGGCGGCGTGCCCTTCTTCTCGTAACTTTCCTCGATATGCTTGGCCTGACGCTTTTGCTTATCCGTATAGGACGATTTATCTCCACGTGACATGGTATTTTCCTCCTGACAATGTTGGTGTGGGCGGCCTGCGGCGACGCGCCCACGGTGGCGACGCGGCTATGGCGGTCCCGTCGGCCGCGCCTGGGCGCGCGTGCCCGGCACGCCCGGCCCGCGCTGCGTGCGGCCGGGCCGGCGCCCGGCCGGCGGCTCCACCCGCGTCACCAGCACGGCGGCGATGCGCCGATCCTCGACCTCGGCCACCTCGAAGCGCAGGTCGTCGAGCGTGACGCGTTCGCCCACCGCCGGCAGCGTCCCCAGGCGCTCCAGCATGAAGCCGGCCATCGAGGCGTAATCGTCGCTCTCGCTCACCAGCGCATCGATCCCCAGCTCCTGCTGCACGTAATGCAGGTCGGCCGCGCCGTCGATGCGCCAGCGGCCGGGCGCCTGTCGCACCACGGCCGGCTGCTCGTCCTCGTCGGGGAATTCGCCTGCGATCGCCTCCAGGATGTCGATCGGCGTCACCAGTCCTTGCAGGGTGCCGTATTCATCGGCGATCAGGACCAGCTGGCCATGCGAGCGCTTCAGGGTATCCATGACCCGCAGCACGTCGCCCGTCTCGGGAATGATGATGGGCGTCCTCAGATGGGCCGGGTCGATGCGCCCGCCCAGGGCCAGGTCGGCCATCAGGTCGCGCGCGCGCACCACGCCGATGATCTCGTCGAGCTGCCCCTTGCAGACCGGGAAGAAGCTGTGCGGCGTGACCATGATCTGGCCGCGGATCACCTCGGCGCTGGCGTCGATGTCGATCCAGGAAATGTCGGCGCGGTTGGTCATGATCGTGCGGATCGAGCGCTGCGACAGGCTCAGCACGCCGCTGACCATGTTGCGCTCGGCCGGCTCGAAGGCGTCGGCCGGACGCGCCGCCGCCGGTGCCGTGGGCGCGCCGGGCGGCTCGCTTTTCCCGCCCAGCATGCGCAGGATGGCGTCGGCGGTGCGCTCGCGCAGCGGCAAGCGCGCTTCTTCCCTGGCGAGGCTGCGGCCCGCGAGCTGGTTCAGCGCTTCGATCACGACCGAGAAGCCGATCGCCGCGTACAGGTAGCCCTTCGGAATGTGGAAGCCGAAGCCTTCGGCCACCAGCGACAGGCCGATCATCAGGAGGAAACTCAGGCACAGCACGACGACGGTCGGGTGGGCGTCGACGAACCGGGTCAGCGTGCTGGAGGCGAACAGCATCACGCCCATCGACACCACGACCGCCGCCATCATCACCCACAGCTCGTCGACCATGCCGACCGCCGTGATCACCGAGTCGAGCGAGAACACGGCGTCGAGGGCGATGATCTGCGCCACGACCACCCCGAACGCGGCGTAGTCGACGACGCCGCCGCGTTGCGCCGCCCTGCCTTCTATGCGTTCGTGCAATTCCATGGTGGCCTTGAACAGCAGGAACAAGCCACCCGCCAGCAAGATCAGGTCGCGCCCGGAAAAGACCAGGCCGCCCAGCGAGAACAGGGGTGCGGTCAGGGTGACGAGCCAGGACACCATGGTCAGCAGGGCGATCCGCATCAGCATCGCCAGCAGCAGGCCGAGCAAGCGCGCGCGCTCGCGCTGCTCGGGCGGCAGCTTTTCCGCGAGGATGGCGATGAAAATCAGATTATCGATGCCAAGGACGATCTCGAGGACGACGAGCGTGGCAAACCCTATCCAGATGTTCGGGTCGACAAACCATTCCATGCTGCGCCTGGCCTCCTCGATGCGATGTTGTTCCCTTGCGGCGCGAGATGCGCGGGAACCGGCGCCGCATGCGGACCGGTCCCGGCCGGCCGGGGCTTACACGTAGGCCGGCATCTTCGGCAACAGCTTGTCGAGCGTGATCGGATAATCGCGCACGCGCACGCCGGTGGCATTGTAGATGGCATTCGCCACCGCCGCCGCCACCCCGCAGATACCGAGCTCGCCGACGCCCTTGGCCTTCATGGGCGAACTGGTCGGATCGGTCTCGTCGAGGAAGATCACCTCCTGGTGCGGGATATCGCCGTGTACCGGCACTTCATACCCGGCCAGGTCGTGGTTGACGAAAAAGCCGATACGCTTGTCGACCACGAGGTGCTCCATCAGGGCCGCGCCCACGCCCATCGTCATGCCGCCGATTACCTGGCTGCGGGCCGATTTCGGATTGAGGATGCGCCCGGCCGCGCAGACGGCCAGCATGCGCCGCACCCGTACTTCGCCGGTGGCCGCGTCGACCCCGACTTCGACGAAATGGGCGCCGAAGGTCGATTGCTGCATTTTCTTTTCGAGGTCGCCGTATTCCATCATGTCCTCGGCGCTGATTTCGCCGTCCCTGGCGGCCTGGGCCAGCGGCACCGTCTTGCCGCCGGCGCGCACGCCGCCGTCGATGAACTCGGCCATGGCCGGGTCGACACCGAGCTTGGCGGCGATCGCCTCGCGCAGCTTGACGCAGGCCGCGTACACGCCGGCGGTGGACGAGTTGCCGCCCCACTGGCCGCCCGAACCGGACGATACCGGGAAGCTGGAGTCGCCCAGGCGCACCACGACGCGCTCGATCGGCAAGCCCATCATTTCCGCCGCGGTCTGGGCGATGATGGTATAGCTGCCGGTGCCGATGTCGGTCATGTCGGTTTCGATCGTGACCACGCCGTTGCGCTCGAGGCGCGCGCGCGCGGCCGACTTCATGTTCATGTTGTTGCGGAAGGCCGAGGCCACGCCCATCCCGACCAGCCAGCGGCCGTCGCGGAGCTTGCCGGGTTCGGCGCTGCGGTTCTTCCAGCCGAAGCGCTCGGCGCCCTGGCGCATGCATTCGACGAAGCGGCGCTGCGAGAACTTGCGCGAGCGTTCTTCCGGGTCGACCGTCGTGTCGTTGACGATGCGGAAGGTGACCGGGTCCATTTTCAGCTTTTCCGCCATCTCGTCGACGGCGATTTCGAGCGCCATCATCCCCGGCGCTTCGCCCGGCGCGCGCATGGCGTTCGCTTCCGGCAAGTCGAGCACGGCCAGCTTGAGCTGCGTGAACCGGTTCGCGCCCGCATACAGCAAGCGGGTCTGCTGGACCGCCGTTTCCGGCTGGCCGCCGGGCAAGTCGCCGGAGGTGCTCTCGTGGGCGATGGCCGTGATCCGTCCTTCGCGCGTGGCGCCGATGCGGATGCGCTGGATGGTCGACGGGCGGTGCGTGGTGTTGTTGAAGATCAGCGCCCGCTGTAGCGCGACCTTGACCGGACGGCCCGCGGCGCGCGCGCCGAGCGCGGCCAGCAAAGCTTCCGAGCGCAGGAACAGCTTGCCGCCGAAGCCGCCGCCGATATACGGCGAAATCAGGCGCACATTCTCCTTCGGAATGCCGAGCGTCTTCGCCAGGTCGCCCTTGCCCCAGTCGATCATCTGGTTCGCCGTCCACAGCGTGAGCTTGTCCCCTTCCCACACCGCCAGCGACGCATGCGGCTCCATCATCGCGTGCGACTGGTCGGGCGTGGTGTAGGTGGCGTCGAGCTTGACCGGCGCGCTCGCAAATCCGGCGGCGAAGTCGCCGACCTTCGATTCCGGCTTGTCTTCCTTCTTCGGCAGCTTGGCGCTGCCCTTGACCTCTTTCAGGTCGTATGCACCTTTAGTCTTGACGTATTCGATCTTGACCAGGCCGGCGGCGGCGCGCGCCTGCTCGAAGGTCTCGGCCACCACCACGGCCACGGCCTGGTGGTAGTGCTGGACTTCGGGGCCGGCCAGCAGGTGCGCCGTGTTGAACTTGCCCTTGCCGAGCTTGCCGGCGTTTTCATACGTGACGACCGCCAGCACGCCGGGTGCGCGTTTCGCGGCGGCGCTGTCGATCGAGGCGATCCTGCCCTTGGCGACGGCCGCGCCGATCACATGGCCGTAGGCGGCGTTCGGGGCCGCCGCGTGCTGCTCGTAGGCGTACGGCGCGGTGCCCGTGGTTTTCATCGGACCGTCGATGCGGTCCAGCGGTTTGCCGACGACCTTCAGCTGGTCGATCGGGTTGGTCGTGGCGGGTGTGGTGAATTTCATGCCCTCAGCCTTTCTTTGCGTCGGCCAGCACGCTCTCGAGCGTGCGCCCGATGAGTGGGACCTTGTAAGCGTTCTCGCTCGTCGTCTTGGCGCCGGCGAGCAGGGTGTCGAGCGTGGCGCGGGCGCCGCGCGGCAGGACCGCGTCGGCCGCCGGCACGCGCCAGGGCTTGTGCGCCACGCCGCCGAGGGCGACGCGTCCGCTGCCGTCTTTCTGGACGACGGCGGCCACCGCCACCAGGGCGAAGGCATACGAGGCGCGGTCGCGCACCTTGCGGTAGGTATGGAAGCCCCCGAGCGGACGCGGCAGCACCACGCCGGTGATCAGTTCGCCCGGCTGCAGGGTCGTCTCGATATGCGGGGTGGTGCCCGGCAGGCGATAGAAGTCGGCGATCGGGATCACGCGCGTGCTGCCGTTGGCGCGCACCGTCTCGACGCCCGCGTCGAGCAGCTGCATGGCTACCGCCATGTCGCTCGGATGGGTGGCGATGCAGGCCTCGCTCTGGCCGACGATCGCGTGGTTGCGCGTATAGCCGCCGATGGCCGAGCAGCCGCTGCCCGGCATCCGCTTGTTGCAGGGCAGATTGGTATCGTAGAAGTAGGGGCAACGGGTGCGCTGCAGCAGGTTGCCGGCGGTGGTGGCCTTGTTGCGCAGCTGGGCCGAGGCGCCGGCCAGCAGGGCGCGCGAGAGCACGGCATAGTCGCGCCGCACGCGCGCGTCGCTGGCGAGCTCGGTATTACGGACCAGGGCGCCGACCCGCAGGCCGCCGCCCTCGACCGGCTCGATGCGGTCGAGTTTCAGGCCGTTGACGTCGATCAGGTGGGGTGGCGCCTCGATCTCGAGCTTCATCAGGTCGAGCAGGTTGGTGCCGCCGGCGATGAAGCGCGCGCCGGGGTTGTTCTCGGCCGCGGCGGCCGCCTCGGCCGGGGAACGGGCGCGTTCGTAAGTGAAGGCCTTCATGCTTTTTTCTCCTGGCGTGGCGCGCCGGCGACTTCGGCGATCGCGTCGAGGATGTTCGAATAGGCGCCGCAGCGGCAGATATTGCCGCTCATGCGTTCGCGGATTTCATCCATGCTCAGCAGCGGTTTCACGTTCAGGTCGGCACTCACGTGGCTCGGAATGCCGGCGCGGATTTCCTCGATCACCGAGAGCGCGGAGCAGATCTGGCCCGGCGTGCAATAGCCGCACTGGTAGCCGTCGTGCTTGACGAAGGCCGCCTGCATCGGATGGAGCTTGCCGGGGGTGCCAAGGCCCTCGATGGTCGTGACCTCGTCGCCGTCGTGCATGACCGCCAGGCTCAGGCAGGAGTTGATGCGGCGGCCGTTGACGATCACGGTACAGGCGCCGCACTGGCCCTGGTCGCAGCCCTTCTTGGTGCCGGTCAGTTTCAGGTGTTCGCGCAGGGCGTCGAGCAGCGTGGTGCGCGTGTCGACGTCCAGCTCGCGCCGCTGGCCGTTCACGCGCAGCGTGGTCTTCGCGCTGGCCGGCGGCGGATTGACGGGCTGGCGCGCGCCCGCCTGGGCCGCGGCCGTGCCGGGCATGGCGGTGGCGGCGGCGGTCGCGGCGGCCGCCCCGGTTTTCAGCAAGTCGCGGCGCGACAGTTTCAAGTCGCTCAAGTCGTCCATCATGTTCGTCAAGCCTTTTGAAGTGTGGGCGCGTCGCAGCGCCCGGCGTGGATGGTTTCCAGCCGGGACGCGCGAGCGGCCCTCTGGGAAGTCGTCTTATGATAAAGACATTCATGAAGGTGGGCGGCACGGTTGACCGCGCACCGGCGTGGTGCGCCCTGGCGCCGTGGCGCCCGGTTCGCAGCGGGCTGGGCTGGCACGGATTCATGAGCGGAACGCATGAATCGGCTGTTAGAATCAGTGAAAATTCTCATCGACTGCCCGACCGATTCCAGGAGCCCGCCCCCATGGCCCGCGACAACCTCGACGACCTGCTGGTCTTTTTCGCCGTCGCCCGCGAGCGCAATTTCACGCGCGCCGCCGCCAGGCTGGGCATGACCCAGTCGGCCCTCAGCCACATCGTGCGCGCGCTCGAGGCGCGCCTGGGGGTGCGCCTGCTCACCCGCACCACGCGCAGCGTCTCGCTCACCGAAGCCGGCGAGCGCCTGCTGCAGAACGTGGCGCCGCGGATCGAGGAGATCGAGGCGGAAATCGCCGCCATCAGCGAACTGGGCGGCAAGCCGGCGGGCACGATCCGCATCACCGCCGTCGACCATGTCATTTCCAGCGTGCTGTGGCCGCGCATCGCGCCCCTGCTGCCGCTCCACCCGGACCTGCACGTCGAACTGAGCGCCGACTACCGCATCGTCGACATCGCCGCCGAACGCTACGACATCGGCGTGCGCCACGGCGACCAGGTCGACAAGGACATGATCGCCGTGCGCCTGACGCCCGACATCCGCATGCGCATCGTCGGCGCGCCGTTCTATTTCGCCGATCGCGCGGCGCCCGCCTCGCTGGCCGATCTGATGCAGCACAACTGCATCAACCTGCGCCTGGCCAGCAGCGGCGGCATCTATGCCTGGGAACTGCGCCATGAGGGCCGGGACGTCGAAGCGCGGGTGCGCGGCCAGGCGGTGTTCACCGATGCGGGCCACATCCTGGAAGCGGCGCTGGACGGGGCCGGCCTGGGCTTCCTGCCGGACGAACTGGTGGCGCCGCACCTGGCCGCCGGGCGCCTGCGCAGCGTGATGGAAGACTGGTGTCCGCTCTGGCCCGGCCTGCATGCGTACTACCCCAGCCGGCGCCATTCCTCGCGCGCGCTGGGCCTGGTGATCGACGCGATCCGCCACAGGGCTTAAGGAACGCGCGCCCCGGCGCGCACGCGGCGCGGTCGGGAACGGGAGCCGATGCCGCATGCCTGTCCCGCTCAGGCGCCGGCCTTGAGCGAGGCCATGTCGATCACGAAGCGGTACTTCACGTCGCTTTTCAGCATGCGCTCGTAGGCGCCGTTGATCTCTTCGATGGCGATGGTCTCGATGTCCGCGGTGATGCCGTGCTTGCCGCAGAAGTCCAGCATCTCCTGGGTTTCCGCGATGCCGCCGATGAGCGAGCCGCCGACCGATTTGCGGTTCATGACCATCGGCACCGTGTTCAGGGCCGGCTCGAGTTCGCCCAGGTAGCCGACCAGGACCAGCGTGCCGCCGGTGGCCAGGGTCGGAATGTAGGGATTGAGGTCGTGCACGTAGGGCACGGTGTCGATGATGAGGTCGAACCGGCCCGCGACCGCGGCCATCGCGCCGTCGTCGGTCGACAGCACCACCCGGTGCGCGCCGAGGCGGCGGGCATCGTCTTCCTTGCCGGCCGAGCGCGTGAACAGGGTCACGTCCGCGCCCAGCGCATTGGCCAGTTTCAGCGCCATGTGGCCGAGCCCCCCGAGGCCGACGACGGCGACCTTGCTGCCCGGGCCGACCTTCCAGTGGCGCAGCGGCGACCAGGTGGTGATGCCGGCGCACAGCAGCGGCGCGGCGCCCGCCAGGTCCAGTCCCTGCGGCATCTTCAGCACGAACCTATCCGAGACGACGATGCGCTCGGAGTAGCCGCCGTGGGTCGGCGTCCCGTCGTGACGGTCGAGCCCGTTATAGGTGTAGGTGGCCTGGTTCTCGCAATACTGTTCGTAGCCGTGTTCGCAGGGCGCGCAGTGCTGGCAGGAGTCGACCATGCAGCCCACGCCGACGCTGTCGCCCTCCTTGAAACGCGTGACCCCGGCGCCGACGCCGACCACGCGGCCGACGATCTCGTGGCCGGGCACCACCGGATACATCGAATTGCCCCAGTCGTTGCGGGCGGTGTGCAGGTCGGAGTGGCAGACGCCGCAATACAGGATGTCGATGACGACATCGCTTGGCCGCGGCGCGCGGCGCGCGACGGTGAGCGGCGCCACATCGGAAGTGGGGGAAGTGGCGGCATAGGCGCGTACATCCATGGGTGTTTCTCCTGGCTGGGTGTCGATGCGGCGACTCTAACCCGGCCGGGGACCCATGATAAGGGCGCATTAATGACATACGCTTATGAACTGGCGTCATGAATGGACCCGCCGGCACGGTGCCGGCGGGTCCGGGTCCTGCGCCAGGACCGCGCTCAGCGCGCCAGGCGCGCGGCGCGGCGCCGCAGCGTCGCCAGTCCCAGCGCGCCCAGGCCGAGCAGGGCCAGGCTGCCCGGTTCCGGCACTTCGGTCAGGAAGCCGCGGATCTCGCCGCCGGGAAAGGCCGTCGTGTGGATGTTGAGGTAGCTGCGTCCCGACGCCAGTCCGGCCAGGAAGGCCAGCCGCGCGCTTTCCACGGTGCCGCCATTGCCGGCGATGAAAGTGGCGTTATAGGTCGCGGCATTCGACAGGTCGAAGGTTTCGCGATGGGTCCCTTCCGTCACCCCGATGGGAAAGGCGAAAAAGGAAGGCAGCGCGGTCGCCACCCCGGCTCGGGCGGTGAATGGATCGACGGTGCAACAGTGGATGTGCGAGGCCGTGGTCGGGCCCAGCAGGCCCGAGAAGGTGGCCCGCAACGTCATCGTGTTGGCGGCCTCGTCGATCAGGACCGTGGTGCGGCCGGTGGCGGGCGACTCGTTGCGGGGATCTTCGGCCGGACCGCTCAGTGCCGCCCCGTATTTGATCACGGCGGCATTCGCCATGCCGGCGCAGCACAGCAGCAAGGAGGTGGACAAACCGAGAACAAGACGTTTCATGACGAATCCTCCGAAATGGGTGTGCCTTGTAGCGAGCATAAAACGTGCCGATCGGGGCGCACGGGGCGTCGGGCGGCGCGCGCACTGCCGAGCTGTAAAGACGGTCGACACGCGATCGATACCGGCCGTCATCGCTCGATGCCTCGTGGACTCTTCCCGCTTGCCCGGCGTCGCTTGCCCGATGCCCGCCGCCGGCCGGCCACGAGCGTCTACTGCGCCCGCCTTTGCGCATTGTCGCGCGTGCGCGAGACGGCGCGGCCGGCCAGGCGTACACTCGTGATGGCGAAAACGCTTTTCCCACTGTGTCCTTGCGCAAGGAGACGACATGTACAAAACAATCGTGGTGCACGTCGACGACGGCCGCGGCATGGAAGCGCGCCTGCGCGCGGCCACGCTGCTGGCGAAGGCCTTCGACGCCCATCTGGTCGGCAGCGCCGCCACCGGCATGTCCTGGCCCTCGTACGCCTTGCTGACCGGCTCGATGGCGGTCACGCCGATCGACGAATTCCACGCCATGTGCGACACGGCGCGCGCCAGCCTGCGCAGCTTCGCCGAACGCGCGCGCCGGCTCGGGGCGGAGTCGGTCGAGGAGCGCCTGGTCGAGGACGACCACCGGCGCGCCCTGCTGCTGCAGTCGCGCTATGCCGACCTGGTCGTCACCAGCCAGGACACGCGCGGGCTCGACACCGTGCGCGGCCTGCCGCAGTACGTGGCCGTGCATGGCGCGCGGCCGCTGCTGGTGGTCCCGGAAGGCTACGCCGGCGCGCCCCTCGGCGACGACATCGTGGTCGGCTGGGATGGCAGCGCGCAGGCGATCCGCGCCATCCACGCGGCTTTGCCGATGCTGGTGCGCGCCTGCAGCGTGCGCCTGGCGCTGGTCAACGCCGACGCCGAGTCGGGCCTGCACGGCGAGGAACCCGGCGCCGACATGGCCCTGTACCTGGCGCGCCACGGCGTGCGCGTCGACGTGGTGAAGGAAGAGACACGCGGGCCGGTCGGCGAAGCGCTGCTCGGCGTCGCCCGCGACTGCGGGGCGGGCTTGCTGGTGGCCGGGGCATTCGGACACAGCCGCTACCGCGAGCTGGTGCTGGGCGGGGTGACGCGGGTGTTGCTGCAGGAGAGCGAGTTGCCGGTGCTCGTCGCGCATTAGCCGGCGGCGGCCGCCGCCGGCCGGGACCGGGGTCGCGCCGATGCCTGCGCATCACCGCGCGCATCACGGTGCGCATCACCGTGAATGGCCGGTTCCACGCTCATGCCTGCTTCTTGTTCAGTCCCAGATAGGTAGCGATGACGTTCGGGTCGTTCGCCAGGTCGGCGGCCGCCCCTTCCAGCACGACCCCGCCCGTTTCCAGCACATAGGCGTAGTCGGCCGCCTGCAGCGCGGCGCGCGCGTTCTGCTCGACCAGCAGGATGCCGACCCCGGTTTCCTTCAGGCGCACGATGACGCGGAAGATCTCCTTGACGATCAGCGGCGCCAGCCCCAGGCTGGGTTCGTCCAGCATCAGGAGCGTGGGCCTGGCCATCAGGGCGCGCCCCAGCGCCACCATCTGGCGTTCGCCGCCGGACATGGTGCCGGCCGCCTGGGCACGCCGTTCGCGCAGGCGCGGAAACAGCGCATAGACGTCGTCGAGCTGCGCCGCGTAATCCTTTTCGCCGCGCTTGTAGCGCGTGTAGGCGCCCAGCAGCAAGTTGTCCTCGACGCTCATGGTCGTGAACAGGTCGCGGCTTTCGGGCACCAGGCTCATGCCGCGGGCGACGCGCCCCTCGACCGGATAGCCGCCCACGTCGACGCCGTCGAGCAGCACCGCGCCCGTGGCCGAGGCATTGGGCACCAGCGCGCCGGCCAGAGCATTGAGCATGGTCGACTTGCCGGCGCCGTTGGGGCCGATGACGGTGACGATCCGGCCGGCCGGCACCACGATGTTCAAGCCATGCAGGGCCTCGACCTTGCCGTAGGCGACGCGCAAGTCCTTCACTGCCAGGATCGGCGCGGCCATCAGTCGATCCCTCCCAGGTAGGCTTCCAGCACGGCCGGGTCCTGCTGCACCTGGGCCGGACTGCCCTCGGCGATCTTGGTGCCGAATTCCATGACGATCAGGCGATCGGTCAGGTTCATGACGAAATCCATGTCGTGCTCCACCAGCAAGATGCTCATGCCCTCGCCTTTCAGTTTGTTCAGCAGGGTCGCCAGCGCCTCTTTTTCCTTGTAGCGCAGGCCGGCCGCCGGTTCGTCGAGCAGCAGCAGGATCGGGTCGCAGCAGAGCGCGCGCGCGATCTCGAGGATGCGCTGCTGGCCCAGCGCCAGGTTGCCGGCCTGTTCGTACAGGAGTCCGCCGAGGCCCACCCGTTCGAGCTGGCGCTTCGCTTCGAACAGCAGCGCCGCTTCGCCGGCGCGCTCCAGCGACAGCGAACTGGCCAGCACGCCCTGCCCGGCCCGCAGGTGGGCGCCGATGGCGACGTTCTCGAGCACCGTCATCTCCGGCAGCAGGTGCACGTGCTGGAAGGTGCGTCCGATGCCCAGCCTGACGATCTCGCGCGCGGGCAGCGCGTCGATCCGGCGCAGCTGCTCGCCCGCGCCGAAGCGGATCGCGCCGCCCGTCGCCGGCAGCACGCCGGTCACGAGGTTGAACATGGTCGACTTGCCGGCCCCGTTCGGACCGATCAGCCCGACGATCTCGCCGCTGTTCACGGCAAACGCCAGGTCGTTGACCGCGACCAGGCCGCCGAACTGCTTGCGCGCCTTGTCGACCACGAGCAGCGGCCGGCCCGGGGCCGGCCTGGCCCGCTGCGGCAGGCCCGGCGCGCTCGCCGGCGCGACCGCGTCGGGCCTGGCCGGCAGGTAGCGCGCGATGAAGGGCCAGATGCCGTGACGTGCGTGCTGCAGCAGGACCACCATCAGGATGCCGAAGACGATGATCTCGAAATTGCCGCTCGAACCGAGCAAACCGGGCAGGTAGCTTTGCAGCTGGTCCTTCAGGACGGTGAGCACGGCCGCGCCCAGGAGCGCGCCCCACAGGTGGCCGGCGCCGCCGATGACGGCCATGAACAGATATTCGATGCCCGAGTTCAGCCCGAAAGGCGACGGGTTCACGGCGCGCTGCAGGTGCGCGTACAGCCAGCCCGAGACGCAGGCGAGCAAGGCGGCGATGACGAAAATGCGGATCTTCATGGCCGCCGTGTTCACGCCCATCGCCTCGGCCATCAGGCCGCCGCCCTTCAGGGCGCGGATCGCGCGGCCGGAGCGCGAATTGAGCAGGTTGCGCAGCAGCGCGACCGAGACCAGCAGGATCAGCCAGATCAGGAAGTACATCTTCTCGCCGGAACCGAGGTCGATGCCGAACAGGCGGATCGGGGGAATGCCGCCGAGGCCGTCGTACTTGCCGAGCGCTTCCAGGTTCCCGAACAGAAAGTACAGCGACAGGCCCCAGGCGATGGTCCCGAGCGGCAGGTAGTGGCCGGACAGGCGCAGCATGATGACCCCGATGAACAGCGCCGAAGCGGCGGTGATCGCCAGCCCTGCCACCAGGCCGAGCCAGGGCGAGATGCCGTGCGCCGTCGACAGGTAGGCCGTGGCGTAGGCGCCCAGGCCGACGAAGGCGGCCTGGCCGAAGGAAGTCAGGCCGCCGACCCCGGTGAGCAGCACCAGGCCGAGCGCGACGATCGCGTACAGGCCGATGTAGTTGCCGAGCGTGATCCAGTAGGCCGGCAGCGGCAGCAGGCCGAAGACGAGGGCGGCAACGGCGAGCAGGGTCAATGGGTGGCGCGTCACGCTTCGCCCTCCTCGACCTGCGGATGCACGATCGAGCGCCACAGCAGTACCGGAATGATCAGCGTGAAGACGATGACTTCCTTGAACGCGCTGGCGTAGAACGAGGAATAGGCTTCGAGCAGGCCGACCAGCAGGGCGCCGGCGGCCGCCAGCGGATAGCTGCCCAGGCCGCCGATGATGGCGCCGACGAAGCCCTTCAGGCCCATCAGGAAGCCGCTGTCGTAATAGATCGTGGTGAGCGGCGCGATCAGTACCCCGCACAGGGTGCCGATGGTCGAGGCCAGCAGGAAGGCCAGGCGCCCGGCCTGGGTGGTGCCGATGCCGACCAGGCGCGCGCCGCGCCGGTTCACGGCCGTGGCGCGCAGCGCCTTGCCCGACAGGGTACGGTCGAAATACAGGTACAGGGCGCCGATCAGCACCAGCGCGGTCGCGATCACCACGATGCTCTGGCCCGAGATGGCGAGCGTGCCGACGGCGAAGGCGGCATCGGAAAATGGCGTCGTGCGCGAGCCCTCGGCGCCGAAGATGACGAGGCCGATCCCCATCAAGGCCAGGTGCACGGCGACGGCCACGATCAGGAGCACCAGCACCGGGCTCGCGGCCAGGGGCTGGAAGGCCAGGCGATAGATCATCGGTCCCATCGGCGCGACGATGGCGAAGGTCAGCGCCAGCTGCGCCGCCATCGGCCAGCTGGCGCCGTCGGCGGTTCTCGCGGCCAGCAAGACGGCGCACGGGAACAGCACGAATTTCACCAGGCCGATGCCGAGCGCGCGCGCGCGGTCGACCTGGCCGGCGGGACTGCGCACGGCGGCATGGGCTTCCTGCAGGAAGGCGGCCACGCCCAGCACCAACAGCAAGACCGCGCTGGCGGGCGTCTTGCCCGCCTGCAGGGCGGCCATGGTCAGGGCGCCGAAGGCGAGGAATTCGCCGAGGGGAATGAAGATGACGCGGGTGATCGAGAACACCAGCACCAGCGCCAGCGCCAGCAGCACGTAGACCGCCCCGCTGGCGATGCCGTCCTGGGTCAGGATGGCGAAAATCGTGAAATCCATACCGCTGCCCGGGGCATGCCGGTCCTTGCGCGGGCGCGAAACGTCGCCCCGGCCCGCACGCGGCCCTGCCTTGACGGCCCTCCTTTTCGTGATTCGTTATCGGCAAGGTGGCGCGCGCCGGCCGCGGCGGCCCGCAGGCACGCTCCGGTTTCCCTCCACCATCGATAAATGATATGCGAAAACTGTTGAGGAACCGACATTTTTTGTGCAGGGGCGGCCTATACTAGCGCGCAGGCGGCGTGACCGGGCGTCCCCGGGCGGCCTCGCCGGCGTACATTTCAAAACACAATGAAGGAGACAGCATGACCCGCATTTCCCGCCTCACCCTTGTGTCAAAGAGCATCGTCCTCGTGGCCGCCCTGGCGGCCGCTTTCAGTGCCCACGCGCAGATCAAGGTCGGGGTGTCGATCTCGACCACGGGCCCGGCGGCCTCGCTCGGCATTCCAGAAAAGAACACCTTCGCGCTGGTGCCGAACGAGATCGGCGGCCAGAAGGTTCAGTACATCATCCTCGACGACGCCTCCGACGCGACCCAGGCCGTCAAGAACGCGCGCAAGCTCATCTCCGAAGACAAGGTCGACATCCTGATCGGCTCCTCGGTCACGCCGACCTCGCTGGCGATGCTGGAAGTGGCGGCCGAAACCGAGACGCCGATGATCACGATCGCCGGCGCGGCGCGCATCGTCGAGCCGATGGATGCCAAGCGGCGCTGGATCTTCAAGACCACCCAGCACGACGGCCAGATGGCCACCGCCATCACCCAGCACATGTCGAACGCCGGGGTGAAAACGATGGGCTTCATCGGCTTTGCCGACGCCTACGGCGAAGGCTGGTACGGCGAGACCAGCAAGTTCGCCCCGGCGCGCAAGATCAAGATCGTCGCCAACGAGCGCTTCGCGCGCACCGACACCTCGGTCACCGGCCAGGTCCTGAAACTGATGGCCGCCAATCCCGACGCGATCCTGATCGCCGGCTCCGGCACCCCGGCCGCCCTGCCGCAGAAAGCCCTGCGCGAGCGCGGCTACAAGGGCAAGATCTACCAGACCCACGGCGTGGCCAACAGCGACTTCCTGCGCGTCTGCGGCGCCGATTGCGAAGGCACCTTCGTTCCGGTCGGCCCGATGCTGGTGGCCAACCAGCTCCCGGACAGCAATCCGGTCAAGAAGACCGCGCTGGCCTACGTGAACAAGTACACGGCGGCGCACGGCAAGGACAGCGTGTCGACCTTCGGCGGCCATGCCTGGGACGCGGCGGTCCTGCTGGAAGCGGCGGCGAAGACCGCGCTGCCGAAGGCCAAACCCGGCACCAGGGAATTTCGCGCCGCCCTGCGCGATTCGCTCGAAGGCATCAAGAACGTGACGGCCTCGCACGGCGTCTTCAACATGAGCCCGACCAACCACCAGGGCCTGGACCAGCGCTCGCAGGTGATGGTGAAGATCGAAAAGGGTGCCTGGAAATACGTGCCTTGACCGCGTGCGGGCAGGTCCGCATGCAATCGGCCCCGGCGGCTTGGGCGCGCGCCGGCGCGTGGCACGGGCGCGGCCGCTGCCGGTCGGGATGGCCCTGGGCGACCAGGAGCGCCGCGCTCAAGGCGCCCCGGCCTGCGGGTTCAGCACGCGCCGCATCTCCACCGTCCCGTCGGCGGCGCTGCACAGCGTGAAGCCGAGCTTGCGCGCCAGCGCATGCATGCGGGTGTTGTCGGACAGCGCCAGGCCGACGATCGCCCCGGTCCCGCGCGCCCGGGCATAGTCGAGCAGCGCCGCCAGCAGGAGGCTGCCCAGTCCCTGCCCCTTCAGGTCCGAACGCACCACGATCGCGAATTCGCCGACGATATTGTCCGGATCGGTAACCAGGCGCGCCACGCCCAGGGTCTCGCCCTCGCCCGCCGGCCCCGGCCGGGTCAGGATGAAGGCCATCTCGCGCGCGTAGTCGATCTGGGTGAAGCGCGCCAGCTGGGCGGGCGACAGTTCGCGCTGGCTGCCGAACAGGCGGAAGTGGACATCCTCGGGCGTGAGCGCGTGGAAGAACACCTGGTGCGCCGCGCCGTCCTCGGGCCGGATCGGGCGCAGGGTGAGCACCCCGATGCGGGTATCGACCCGGCGCTCGAGCTCGTCCGGATAGGGCAGGATCGCCAGACGCGCCAGAGCGTCGCCCGCGGCGGGCGGCGGCGCGATGCGCATGCGCGCGTCGAGCGCCAGCACGCCGGCGCTGTCGGCCAGCAATGGGTTGATGTCGAGTTCGCACAGCGCCGGCAGGTCGGCCGCCATCTGTCCGACCCGCACCAGCACGTCGGCCAGGGCGTCGAGGTCGGCCGGGGGACGGCCGCGGTAGGCACCGAGCAAGCGCGCCACGCGGGTGCGGCCAATCATGTCCCTGGCCAGAACCCGGTTCAGCGGCGGCAGGCCGATCGCGCTGTCGGCCGCCGCCTCGACCGCCACCCCGCCCTGCCCGAACAGTACCACCGGCCCGAACACCGGGTCCGTGCCCAGCCCGGCGATCAGTTCGACCGCCTGCGGACGGCGCGCCATCGCCTGCACGGTAAAGCCGGCCAGGCGCGCCCCCGGGCGCAAGGCCGCGAGACGCTGGCGCATGGCACGCGCCGCCTGGCGCAGCGCCGCCTCGTCGTCGAGGTCGAGCGCGACGCCGCCCACGTCCGACTTGTGCGAGACCTCGGGGGAGACGATCTTCAGGGCCACCGGGTAGCCGATGCGCGCGGCCGCCTGCACCGCGTCCTCCTCGTCCACGGCGCTTGCGGTGGCCACGAGCGGGATGCCGTAGGCCGACAGCAGCGCGCGCACCTCTTCCTCGGGCAGCACGGCGGCGCCGCCTGCCGCCAGCGCCGCCATCCGCGCGCGCGCCTCCTCGCGCTGCGGCGGCGCCAGCCGCACGGCGCCCGGCACCTCGGTCAGGAGCGCCTGGTTGCGTTGGTAGTCGAGCAGCTGCAGCCAGGCGCGCACCGCTTCCTCGGGCGTGTCGAACTGCGGCACGCCGGCCTCGGCGCACAGGCTGCGCGCCGGCGCCGCGCCGGCTCCGCCGAGCCAGCAGCACAGCACGGGCTTGGCCGCCTGGCGCAGCGCGGGCAGGACGGCGCGCGCCACCTCGGCGCTGGTGACGATCGCGGTCGGCGCATGGATCAGCAGGACCGCGTCGGCTTCCCCGCTCTCGAGCAGCACCCGCAGGGCATGCTGGTAGCGCGCGGCGGGCGCGTCGCCGATGATGTCGACCGGATTGGCGCGCGACCAGTTCGGCGGCAAGCCCGCATCGAGCCGCGCGAGCGTGGCCTCGGCCAGCCGTGCCGGCGCGCCGCCGCCGGCGACCAGGGCATCGGTGGCCAGCACGCCGGGACCGCCGCCGTTGGTGAGGATCGCCAGCCGCCCGGCGCCGGTCCCGGCGGCGCGCGGCCGCGCGAGGATGGCCACCGCGTCGAACAGCTCGGCGGTGGTGAACACGCGCAGCATGCCGGCGCGCCGGATGGCGGCGTCGTAGACCAGGTCGGCCCCGGCGAGCGCGCCGGTATGGCTGAAGGCCGCATGCGCCGCCTCGGCCGTGCGGCCGGCCTTGACGATGACGGTGGGCTTGGCGCGCGCCGCGCTGCGCGCGGCCGACATGAACTTGCGCGCCTGGCGCACGCTCTCGGCATACAGCAGGATGGCATCGGTGCCCGGATCCCCGGCCAGGTAGTCGAGCAGGTCGCCGAAGTCGACGTCGGTACCGTCGCCGAGCGAGACGAAGCAGGAAAACCCGATGCGCCGCTCGCGCGCCCAGTCGAGCACGGTCGTGACGAGCGCGCCCGACTGGGCCACGAAGGCGAGCCGCCCCGGCAGCGCGGCGGTCGGCGCGAAACTCGCGTTCAGGCCGATGCCCGGCACCAGCAGGCCGACGCAGTTGGGGCCGAGGATGCGCAGCAGGTGCGGCCGGGCGGCGTCGAGCATGGCCTGGCGCAGGGTGCCTCCGCCGGGGGCCGGTGCATCGAGCCCGGCGCTGATGACGACGGCCGCGCGGCAGCCCATGGCGCCCAGGCGCGCGACGATGGCCGGCACGGTGGCGGCTGGGGTGCAGATGACGGCCAGGCCGGGCGCGCCCGGCAGATCGGCGACATCGCGGAAGGCCTTGATGCCGCCGATTTCCCCGGAGCGCGGATTGACCGGCCAGATGGCCCCGCGAAAACCGCCGGCGGCCAGGTTGGCGAACACGGTCGCGCCGACGCTGCCGGGCCGCGCCGAGGCACCGACCACCGCCACCGAGCGCGGCGTGAAAAAATGATCCAGGTAACGCACACTCATGATCGGGCTCCTCCGCGACCCTGTGAGCCTAGCCGCCGCGCACGGCAGAATCCATGATGCACATCAAGGATTATAGCTGGCATCCGGTTTAGCGAACCCGGCAGTGAGCGGCCGGCCGGGGCCGCCGCACCCGGCGGCGGCCTGCGCCGGGCCGTGCCCGCAGGCGTTGTTTTTTTCGCCAATCGGCGCGTGTCTTGGCGATTTTGATGCAGATCAAATACAAACAAGAACGCACCGGGGAGACTCGATCCCAGCAAGCGCCAACCGGCGCGCGCCGCCGTCGGAGATCCGCCATGGACTACAAGACCATCCTCGTCCACGCCGACCTGTCGCGTCATGCCGATGCGCGCGTCGACCTGGCCGCACGGCTGGCGGTCGAGCATGGCGCCCACCTGATCGGCGCCGCGATGACGGGCCTGTCGCGCTTCGTCGTGTCCGCCGGGCGCCCGTTCGCGCCCGGCAGCATCGAGGCCGGCTGCTTCGCGCCGCTCGACACCCTGGCCACGCGCGCCTTGCGCCAGTTTGCCCAGGTCGCCGCCAGGCATGGGCTGACGGCGGAAAAGCGGCTGGTGCGCGACCAGGCGGACGAGGCGCTGGCGCGCCTGGCACGCTTCGCCGACCTCGTCGTGATGAGCCAGGACGACCCGGACGAAGCCCTCGGCGAGCAGCCGACCCGCCTGCCGGAATCGGTGATCCTCGCGCAGGCGCGGCCGGTGCTGGTCGTGCCGCGCGCCGGTTGCCGCGGCCCCAGGTTCGACAAGGTCCTGCTGGCCTGGGACGGCGGCAAGGAAGCGGCGTTCGCGATCGCCGCTTCCTTGCCGCTGCTGCGGCACGCGGCGGCCGTCACGATCGCCGCCTTCCATCCCGACGAGGCGGCCGAGGCCGAGCGCCCGCCCGACATTCCCGACCTGGAGCGCTACCTGCTGCGCCACGGCGTGCGCAGCGAGGTAACCCTGCGCCGGCCGGCGCCCGACCCCGGCGCCGCCCTGCTCGCGCTGGCCGCCGAGCTCGGCACAGACCTGCTGGTCATGGGCTGCTACGGCCACAGCAGGTTCCACGAGCTGATCCTGGGCGGCGCCAGCAAGACCGTCCTGGCCGACACCACCCTTCCCGTGCTGATGGCGCACTGACCCGCGCCCCGCCCGTACCCCGCCCGTACCCCTGTCAGGAGACCATGATGGCGATGATGAACGCAGCAGTATTCACCGGCCCGGGCCGCATCGTCCTCGGCCGCAAGCCGGTTCCGGTCGCCGGCCCCGGCGAAGCCGTGATCAAGGTGACGATGACGACCATCTGCGGCACCGACGTGCATATCCTCAAGGGCGAATATCCGGTCGCGGAGGGCTTGACGATCGGGCACGAACCGGTCGGCGTCGTCGCCGAGCTCGGCGCCGGCGTCACCGGCTACAAGATCGGGCAGCGCGTCCTGGCCGGCGCCATCACCCCCTGCGGCCAGTGCCATACCTGCCTCGACGGCCATGGCGCGCAATGCGGCGGCCATGCCATCGGCGGCTGGCGCTTCGGCAATACGATCGACGGCTGCCAGGCCGAGTACGTGAAGGTGCCGCACGCGATGGCCAACCTGGCGCCGATCCCCGATGGCCTCTCGGACGAACAGGTGCTGATGTGCCCCGACATCATGAGCACCGGCTTCGGCGGCGCCGAGAACGGAGCGATCCGCATCGGCGACACGGTCGTCGTGTTCGCCCAGGGGCCGATCGGCCTGTGCGCCACCGCGGGAGCGAAACTGCGCGGGGCGAGCCGCATCGTCGTCGTCGACGGCGTGCCCGAGCGGCTGGCGATGGCGCGCCGCCTGGGCGCCGACGAGACCGTCGATTTCCACGCCGGCGACCCGGTCGAGCAGGTCATGCGCCTGACCGGCGGCGCCGACGTGGCGATCGAGGCGCTCGGCACCCAGCAGACCTTCGAGAGCTGCCTGCGGGTCCTGAAACCGGGCGGCACCCTCTCCAGCCTGGGCGTGTACTCGGGCAAGCTCGGCCTGCCGGTGGACGCCTTCGCCGCCGGCCTGGGCGACCACCGCATCGTCACCACCCTGTGCCCGGGCGGCAAGGAGCGCATGCGCCGCCTGATGAATGTGCTGGCCTCGCGCCGGGTCGACCTCGGTCCCCTGGTCACGCACCGCTTCCGTCTCGAGGAAATCGAACTGGCCTACGACCTGTTCGCCAACCAGCGCGACGGCGTGCTGAAAGTGGCGATCACGCCCTGAGCGCGCCCGATGTCCACAGGAGCCGCCATGTTCAAGCGCATTCTGGTCCCGACCGACGGTTCCGCGCCCGCGCGCGCGGCCACGGCGGCGGCGATCGGCCTGGCCACGGAGATGGGCGCCGAGATCGTCGCCTTCTCGGTCGTCCAGCCGGCGCCCCTGCTGTTCGCGGCCGACAACGCGATGGCACTGGCCGGCGGCGCGGACCTCGGCATCCTGGAAGACGAGGCGCGGCGCATCGTCGGCGAGGTGGCCGCGGCGGCGCACGCGGCCGGCGTGCCCTGCCGCGCGCTCACGGCCATGTCGCTGGCGACCGGCGACGAGATCGTCGACGCGGTCCGGCGCGCGGGATGCGACCTGGTCGTCATGGGCTCGCACGGCCGGCACGGCCTGGCCAGGCTGAAAGTCGGGAGCCAGACCATGCGCGTGTTGTCCACCTCGCCGGTGCCGGTACTGGTGTTACCGCCGTCCGCGCCGCGCGCATGAACGACGCCGCCGCCGATCCTGCGTCCCAGGGCCTGAGCGAGGCCGAGGCCGCGCGCCGCCTGGCCGAGACCGGCCCCAATGCCCTGCCCGAAGCGCGCGGACAGCGCTGGCGCGCCATCGTGCGCGACATGGCGCGCGAGCCGATGTTCGTGCTCCTGCTCGGCGCGGCCGGTCTCTACCTGGCGCTCGGCGAGACGCGCGAGGGCATCTTCCTGCTGCTGATGGTACTGGCCATGCTGGGCCTGACCTTGTACCAGCAAGGCCGCACGGAACGCGCCCTGCAGGCGCTGCGCGAACTGGCCACGCCGACCGCGCTGGTCGTGCGTGGCGGCCAGCGCCGCCGCCTGCCGGCGGCCGAACTGGTGCCGGGCGACCTGGTCGAACTCGGCGAAGGCGACCGCGTCCCGGCCGACGCCTGGCTCACCGCCGGCGCCGGCCTGCAGGCCGACGAATCGATGCTGACCGGCGAATCGGTACCGGTCGCCAAGTGCGCGGCGCCGGGCGAGCCGCCGGCCGCCGTCCCCGGCGGCGACGGTTCGCCCTGGGTGTATGCCGGCACGCTCGTGGTGCAGGGTCACGGCCTGGCGCGAGTGGCGCGCACCGGCGTGCACAGTGAACTCGGCCGCATCGGCAGCGCCCTGCACGCGATCCGCCCGCCGCCCAGCCGCCTGCAGGGCGAGACCGGGGACCTGGCGCGGCGCCTGGCGCTGCTGGGCGCCGCGGTCAGCCTGTTCCTGATCCTCATTCTCCGCCTGCGCGGCGGCCCCTGGCTCGAATCGATGCTGGCCGGGGTCGCGCTGTCGATGTCGGTCCTGCCGGAGGAGTTCCCGGTCGTCCTGACCGTGTTTCCGGCGCTCGGCGCCTGGCGCCTGGCGCGCATGCAGGTGCTCACGCGGCGCCTGGCGGCCATCGAGATCCTGGGCTCGACCTCGGTCCTGTGCGTCGACAAGACCGGCACCCTGACCGAAAACCGCATGGCCGTGCATGCGCTCTGGTGCGAAGGCCGCCAGGTGCCGCTCGCCGGGAGCGCGCCCCTGGCGCCGCCGTGCCGCGAGCTGCTGCGCTTTGCCCTGCTGGCCAGCCGCCCCAACGCGAGCGACCCGATGGAATCGGCCTTCGAGCGCGCCGCCCGCGCACGGCTGGCGGCCGACGCCCTGGCGCCGCCCGGCCCGCTGGTGCGCGAATACGGCATCACGCCGACGCGCCCGGCACTCATTCATGTGTGGGCCGATGGCGGCGCGCTGACGGCCGCCATCAAGGGCGCGCCCGAAACGGTGGCCGCCATGTGCGGGCTCGGCGCGGCGCAGGCCGCGGCCGTGCTGGCCGCCGCCGCGGCGATGGCCGCCGAGGGCTTGCGGGTACTGGCCGTGGGCCGTGCCCGCGCGCCCGCCGCGCTGCCCGATGACCCGGCCGACCTCCCTTTCGAGCTGCTCGGCCTGGCCGCCCTGGCCGACCCGCTGCGCGCCGACATTCCGGATGCGGTGGCCGATTGCCGCGCCGCCGGCATGCGCATCCTGATGATCACGGGCGACCATCCGGCCACGGCCCAGGCCATCGCGCACCAGGCCGGACTCGGCGCAGGCAGCGTGCTCACCGGCGCCGAGATGGCGGCCATGGACGACGCCCTGCTGCAGCAACGCCTGGCCGGCGCGGCGGTCTGCGCGCGCATCGTGCCGCGGCAAAAACTGCGCATCGTGCAAGCCCTGCAGCGCGCCGGCGAGGTGGTCGCCATGACCGGCGACGGCGTCAACGACGCGCCGGCCCTGCGCGCGGCGGACGTCGGCGTCGCCATGGGGCTGCGCGGCACCGATGTCGCGCGCGAGGCGGCCGAACTGACCCTGCTCGACGACCGTTTCGCCTCGCTGGTGCAGGCGGTGCGCGCCGGGCGCCGCATCTACAGCAACATGCGCAAGTCGATGGCCTATGTGATGGCGATCCATGTGCCGATCGCCGGGATGGCGCTGCTGCCGGTGCTGCTCGGCTGGCCGGTACTGCTGTATCCGGTGCACATCGTGTTTCTCGAACTGGTGATCGACCCGGCCTGTTCGCTGGCCTTCGAGAGCGAGCCGGACGAACCGGGGCTGATGCGGCGCCCGCCGCGTGCGCGCGCCGAGCGCCTGTTCGGGCGCGTCGACATTCACCGGGCAGTGCTGGCCGGCGGCTGGTCGCTGTTGCTGACGGTGCTCGCCTACGGCTACGCGCTGGAACACCTGCCTGAAGCGCAGGCACGCGCCTTCGCCTTCGCCGTCATGGTGCTATGCAATCTCGGCTTGCTGCTGCTGAACCGCCAGGGCAGGCTGCGCGACGCGCTGCGCGCGGCCAACCCGGTTTTCTGGGCGATCGCGGCGCTCGCGCCCGGCTTGCTGCTTGCGGCCGTCTACATCCCCAGCCTGGCCAGCCTGTTCCGGTTCGCGGCGCCGCCCTTGACCTGGATCGCCATGGCGGCCCTGCTTGCCCTCGGCATGCTGGCCGGCGCCGAAGCGGCGCGGCGGCTGGCGGCGCAATCGCGCGCTTGAGGACGCGCCCGCGGGCGGCGGTGCCGGCCCGGCATGGCCTGGTCCTCACTCATATCCAGAAGGCGCCCGGCTGCGCACTACCTGTCAGCGGCCCCGGTCCGCGCCGGGCGCGCCGTATCGGCGCCGGGCCTCAGGCGGTAGATGCGCCACACCTGGTTCATGTCCTCGGTCGACGCGACCGGCACGACGAGACGGCTGCCAATCTTTCGCAAGAAAGCCGCAGCGTTGTTCAACAAATTTGCTTGTGGGACCGGCGTCGCTGCCTGGACGCCTTCGATGCTGGACATGCTTTGACTCGCTGCTAATCGGATACGGACAGTATGATGCTTTTGAGAAATAAATCTAATTGTATTCCCGAATAGCGGACATTCAACAGTTGTATGCCCCGTCCAGGCGTACGCGATCGCGGCGGCGGGCCGGTATCCCTGCGCCCCTCGGCTTTCGGGGACGGCACGGTGCCCGCCGGGCTAGCCTGCCTGGCCGGCGCGCCGGCGCGCCATCATGTCGAGCTTGCGGGTGACGCCCGGACGGACCGAGTCGACGCCACGCGTCATGCGATAGAGCTGCCAGAGATCGCCGTTGGCATCTCCTGCCGCGGGACCCGCGACGAGTTTCTTCGCGAACTGGACTGCCCGCTCGAACAGGGTGCTTTCCAGCAGGGCGACGGTAGGGCTCGTGGACATGATTTCCTCGTTGTGTGACTGGTTGGTATGTCACCAGTATGGCGCCTACTGCCGAAAAATCTAATTGCATTTCAGAATGATGGCAATTCATGACGTGAATGTCGTCTCGAATTACGATAAACCTTAGTTGTTGCTCCCACATCATTCTTCACCATGCTGCCCTCTACGCCCGTTGGCCGGCATGACGGCAGATCGATCGGTCGTGGCTGTTTCACCGGGGTCGGACCATTCTCCTACGCGCTCTAGCGTTATCGACTGACATGCTGCGGCGCAGCATTTCTATATAGTTGCCGGATATGCGGAAGGCGTCCAATTCGACTTCGACGGAGTAAACATGATCGATCCAGCAACCGGGCAGTGGCCTTTTTTTAGTTTCAATCCGTGGGCAAGCCTGTTGGCGCCCGGTGTGCCTGCGTGCGCGCAGACGCCGAACCAGGGACAGTTCCTGTCGGGCCGCTTCGACAGCGGGGCCGCTTCCATCCCCTACAGGCTGTACGTGCCGAGCGGCAAACGCGACACGGCCATGCCGCTGGTGGTGATGCTGCACGGCTGTGGACAGGATGCAGCGGACTTCGCGCTTGGCACCGGCATGAACGAACTGGCCGAACAGTCGCAATGCCTCGTCCTGTATCCCGAACAATCGACGCAAGTGAGCTGGAACCGCTGCTGGAACTGGTACGACCAGGCCCACCACGAGCGCGACGAAGGCGAGCCGGCGCTGATCGCGGCCCTGACCCGCTCGATCATCGCCGACTACGACGTCGACGCTGCCTGCGTGTCGATTGCCGGCCTGTCGTCGGGCGGCGCGATGGCGGTCATCATGGGACGGACCTATCCCGACCTGTTCAAGGCGGTCGGCTGCCATTCCGGCCTGCCGCACCGGAGCGCCACGAGTAGCACGAGCGCCATGTCGGCCATGCGCGACGGGTCCGACCTGAGCGCCGCCAAGCAGACCGTGCCGATGGCCAGCATCCCGGTCATCGTCTTCCACGGCGACGTGGACCACACGGTCCACCAGAAGAACAGCGCCGACGTCGTCCAGCAATCGATCGACTGCTACATGGCGCGCACGCCGAGCCAATCCTGCGAGCTGGCCGTGCTGGCCGAGACGGGCGAGGCCAGCGGCCGCAGCTTCACCAGGCAGACCCATCGCGGCACGATGGGCGACGTGGTGGCGGAACACTGGACCATCCACGGCGCAGGCCATGCCTGGTCCGGCGGCGACCGGCGCGGCAGCTACACCGACACCAGCGGCCCCGACGCCAGCCGCGAGATGCTGCGTTTTTTCATGCGCCAGCCAGCCCCGAGCTGCAGAGCTGGGGTCACGTCTGACATTCGGACACGGCCTCAAGTAGAAATCGGCTAGCGGACGGCCAGGCTCCGTAGTGCCACGCGCGCGGCCGCCAGGTCCCAGGCGGCGGTGCCGACGCTCTTGAACACCGCGGGGCGCGCGCCGTCGACGCTCGCGCGCAGGAGTGCGCCGAGCGACGCCATGCGCGACCAGTCGACGCCGGCCCTGAGCAGGTCGCCGGCTTCGTGCCGGGCGCCGGCCGGATCGTCGGCATAGATGTCGCTGCCGGCCAGCAGGCGCGCGCCCAGTTCCGCCATCGACGGCTTGAAGGCGCCCACGCCGATCACCAGCCGCCCTGCCCGCGGCGCCTCGTCGTACACCGGTTCGGTGCTGGTCGTGAGCGTCACCACGACGTCCATCGCGGGTGCTCCATCCGCGCAGGGCGCGAGTTGCGCGTGCAGCATCCGGTTTTCCTCGCAAAAGCGCAGCGCCGCCTGCGCGGTCCGTCCCCGCACCCACACCCGTGCCTGCGGATGCAGGGCCTGCATGGCCTGCACGTGGTAGCGCGCCTGCGAGCCGGTGCCGACGACCAGGACGTGCTGCGGCGCGCGCGGCAGCAGATGGCGCATCGCCAGCAGCGTCACGGCGGCGGTGCGGCGGCCCGTCACTTCCGGCCCGTCGAGCACGCAGATGATGCGGCCGGTCGCCGCTTCGCACACGGTGACGGCGCCGTGAATCGTCGGCAAGCCGCGGCCCGCGTTGTCCGGGTGGACGTTGACCAGCTTGTGGATGGCGATATCGGCGGCCGCCGCCGGCATGCTGAGCATGACCGCGCCGCCGCCGAGCGGGATCACCAGGCGCTCCGGGCTCAGGATGGCGCCGGCCTCGCGTTCGGCCGCCGCAGCGGCGACGGCGTCGACCAGTTCGGCATAATCGAGCAGCGCGGCGGTCTGCCGGCGGTCGTGGACGACGATGTCGGCGGAAAGTGAATCGTGCATGCGTTCTTCCTGTTGTCGGCGTGCCGGCGAGCGGCGTAGGGGCGTGTCCGGCCAGCGCGGCACCGGCACCGGCGTCGGGCACGATTATGAAGCGCTTTGCGCCGACTGGCCGATAAACTTTCAGATGACGATGCTGCCGGCGCCGGTCCCGTGCCGGGCAGGCCGTTTTCGCGGTGCAGGAAGACGTCGCGGCCGGCGGGCGGGAAACCGGCCGCCGGCCGGGAAAGCACGGCGCGAACGCGCGCGCCGTGCGGATTGGGCAGCGTGCGCGGCGGTCACGCGGTCGTGCGCACCGGGCTTGCCTGCGGCTCGGCTTCGACGACGGCCGTGGCTGAGCGTTCATGGCGGATCAGCAGGACCGCGAGCGTCGCGACGACGGCGGGAATCGCGATCGCCACGAAATTCTGCTGCAGCGGCAGCGCCATGCCGACCAGGGTGCCGATCACGATCGGCGCCAGGATGGCGCCGCTGCGGCCGACGCCCGATGCCCAGCCGATGCCGGTCGCGCGCACCGCGCTCGGGTAGAACTGGCCCGCATAGGCATAGGTCACGATCTGGGTGCCGATGGTCGAGGCGCCAGCCAGCCCGACCAGCAGGAACAGCACCGGCGTCGAGACCGGATAGCCGAGCAGCGAAATCGACACCGCGGCCAGCGCATACATGGCCACCAGCACGTACTTGATGTGGAAGCGGTCGGCCAGCCAGCCGCCGCCGACGGCGCCGATCACGGCGCCGAAGTTCAGCACCAGCACGAAGGTCAATGCCGAGCCGAGGCTATAGCCGGCGCCGGCCATCAGCTTGGTCAGCCAGGAACTGAGGGCGTAGACCATGAACAGGCACATGAAGAAGGCGACCCAGAACATCAGCGTGGAAAACGCCCGCCCTTCCTGGAACAGCTTGCCCACCGGCGCGCCCGATGCGCGGTCGACCGCGGGCAGCGCGAAGCTGTCGCCCGACTGGGCACGGTAGGAAGGATCGAGGCGCGACAGGATCGCCTTGAGCTCGTCGAGGCGCCCCTGCCGGACCAGGAAGGGCATCGATTCCGGCATCGATTTGAGCACGAAGGGAATCAGGAGCACCGGCACGCCGGCAGCCAGGAACACCGATTGCCAGCCGTATTGTTCGATCAATCCCTTGCCGAGGATGGCCGCCAGCATGCCGCCGACGGCATAACCGCTGAACATGAGGGTGACCATGGTCGCGCGGATCTTGCGTGGCGAGTACTCGGTCATTTGCGCGACCACGTTCGGCATCACGCCGCCGATGCCCAGGCCCGCCAGGAAGCGCAGCGCGCTGAACACGTACGGGTCGTGGGTCAGGCCGGCGGCGGCCGTGAAGACGGAAAACAGCGCGACGCAGATGGCGATGGCCCAGCGGCGGCCGATGCGGTCGGCCAGGGTGCCGAGCGTGATGGCCCCGAACATCATGCCGAACAGCGCGGAGCTGACCATGAAGCCGGCGTTCTGGGCGGTGACGCCCATGTCCTTCATGATCGAAGGCAGGGCGATGCCGGCCACGGCCAGGTCGTAGCCGTCGCAGATGATGATGATGCCGCACCACATCAGGAGCGAGCCGTGGAAGCGGTTGAAGGTCGCCGTGTCGGCGAGTTTGTGGATGTCGAAGTGTCGCATGGTACGTGTCTCCGTTATCGTTTGTGTGTGTGTGCGAACCCGTGCTACTTCACTTCGTACTTCTGTTTTTGCTGCGGTTTGAAAACGTTCCCGTGCAGGATCCAGCAGGCGGCCATGCCGATCGCGATCCCCCAGAACGCCGACCCAAGGCCGAGAAAGCGCATGCCCGACGCGGTGGCGAGAAAGGTGACGACGGCCGCTTCGCGGTGGTCGTCGGCCTGGATCACGCCGGCCAGGTTGGCCGTGATCGGCCCGAGCAGCGCCAGGCCCGCGAGCGTGACGACGAGCTCCTTCGGCAGCGCCGCGAACAGCATCACGATGGAGCCTCCGCACAAGCCCGCCAGCAGGTAGAACACGCCGTTGGCGATGCCGGCCACGTAGCGCCGGCGCGGGTCCTCGTGGGCGTCGGGACCGGTGCACATGGCGGCGGTGATCGCCGCGATCGCGATCGTGATGCCGCCGGTGCAGGCGACCAGCAGCGAAACCACGCTATTGACGCTCATGATCGGGCGTACGCTGGCCGCATAGCCGGAGGTATGCAGCACCGCCATGCCCGGCAGGTACTGGCCGGCCAGCGTCACCAGGACCAGCGGCAGGGCCAGGCTGAAGGTGCTGGCCCACGACCAGGCGGGCACAATCAACTGCGGCGCCACGAGTTGCAGGCTGACGCTGGAAAAGTCGGTCGCGTCCGTGGCGAGCGCCAGCAGCACGCCGGCGGCCAGCAGCAGCATCACGCTGTAGCGCGGCACCCAGCGCCGCAACACCAGGTAGGCGGCCACCATGCCGAAGGCGAGCAGCGGCAGCGAGCCCGTCGAGCGGAAGGCATCCAGGCCGAAGGGCAGCAGGATCCCGGCCATCATGCCGCTGGCGACGCCCTTGGGGACATGCGCCATCAGGCGGTCGAAACTGCCGGAGAGCCCGATGACGAGCAGGATCGCGGCGGCCGTCAGGTAGGCGCCGACCGCTTCGCCCAGCGACAGCCCCGGAAACAGCACGACCAGCAAGGCGGTGCCGGGCGCCGACCAGGCGGTGATGACGGGCATGCGCAGCGTCCAGCTCAGCACGATGCCCGACACGGCGGCACCGATCGAGATCCCCCAGACCCAGGACGCGAAAGTCGCGCTGTCGACCTGGGCCGCCTGCGCGGCCTGGTAGAAGATCGCCAGCGGCCCGGTGAAGGAAACCAGCACGGCGAGGAAGCCGGCGCTGACCGCCGAGGCCGACCAGTCGGACCAGGCGGACTGCAGCGCTGGCGGGCGCGGGACGGCTTGCGCCGCATCGACGCGCTGCTCATGACGGGACTGGCGCATGTCCGCTCCTTGGCTAGGTGGCTCGAAAGGCGTCGGCCTCAGGCCGACAGGAAGTCATTGAGCGCGCCGGTAAAACGGTCCGGCGCTTCGAGGTTCGACAGGTGCGAGGCTTGCAGGCCGACCAGGCGCGCGCCTGCGATCCCTGCCGCCAGGGAGCGGGCGTGCGCCACGGTCGTGACAGGGTCGCAGGCCCCCGCAATGACCAGGGTCGGCGCCACGATGCGGCTCAGCTGCATCGTCAGGTCGGCATCCATCAGGGCTTCGCAGCAAGCCGCGTAGCCATCGGGGCTTTGCGCGCGCAAGGTCTTCTGCATCGAGCCGACCAGCACCGGCTGGCGCGCCGCGAAGTCAGCGGTGAACCAGCGCGCCGGCGCGCCGGCCGCGATCTCGCCCATGCCGTGCGCGCGCACCGCGGCGGCGCGTTCGCGCCATCCGTCCGGCGTGCCGATACGCGACGCGGTGTTGGCCAGCACGAGCTTGTCCAGGCGCTCGGGCGCATGCGCGCCCAGCCACTGGCCGATCACGCCGCCCATCGACAGGCCGACGAAGTGGGCGCGTCCGATGTCGAGATGGTCGAGCACGGCCAGCACGTCCGCGCCCAGTTGCGCGATCGTGGCCGGTCCCGGCGGCGCGCTCGAGCCGCCGTGGCCGCGCGTGTCGTAGCGCACGACGTGAAAGCGCAGGGACAGCACGGCCGCTTGCGCATCCCACATCGACAGGTCGGTGCCGAGGGAATTGGACAGCAGCACCGCGGGGCGGCGGCGGTCGCCGTCGCAGCGGACATGCAGGGTGGCGCCGTCGACTGGAATGGTCGCCATGTTCACCCCTGGTCGCCGCCACCGACCGGCAGCACGCTGCCGGTGATGTAGGACGCCTCGGCCGAGGCGAGGAACAGGATCGCGCCGACCTGCTCGTCGATCGTGCCGTAGCGGTGCATCAGGCTCGAGGCGAGCGTCTGGTCGACGATGCCCTGGTACCAGACCTGTTCCTGTTCGCTCAGCGGTTCCGGGTTGCGCGGCACCACGCGCGGGGGCGCCTCGGTGCCGCCGGTGGCCACGCCGTTCACGCGGATGCCGTCCTGCGCGTGCTCGAAGGCCAGGCTCGCGGTCAGCGCATTGACGCCGCCCTTGGCCGCCGAATACGGAATGCGGTGGATGCCGCGCGTGGCCACCGAGGACACGTTGACGATGGCCCCGCCGCGCTGGGCGATCATGGCCGGCAGCACCGCGCGGCAGCACCACAGGGTCGGAAACAGCGAGCGCCGGATCTCGGCCTCGATCTGCGCTTCGGCGTATTCCTGATAGGGCTTGGCCCAGATGGTGCCGCCCACGTTATTGACCAGCACATCGATGCGGCCGAATTCGCGCAGGGCCGTCCCGGCCAGTTCGCACGCCCCGGCATAGGTCTCGAGGTCGACGTTCGCCAGCGTCACCAGCGCGCCCAATCCCTGGGCCTCGGCCCCGACCTCTTCCAGCAGCCGCGCGCGGTCGGCCAGCACCAGCTGCGCCCCTTCCCGCGCCGCCGCCAGGGCCACGCCGCGGCCGATCCCCTGGGCCGCGCCGGTGACGATCATCACCCGGTCTTCGAAACGTCGACGCTTGTCCATGCTCATGCTCCTGCTCATGCTCCTGCTCCCCCGTTCGGCGAGAATTTCTCGTAGTGGAAACTGGCGGGCGCGACCCCGGTCTCGTTCAGCCAGCCGCGTACCGCATCGACCATCGGCGGCGGGCCGCACAGATAGACGTCGACCGCGCCGCCATGCATCCAGCCCGGCTCGACATGGGCGGTGGCATAACCCTTGCGCGGGTGGGTGCTCTCGGGCGCGGCCACGCAGCTGACGTAAGTGAAATTGGCATGTGCCGCCGCGATGCGGTCGAGTTCATCCAGGCCGACCAGGTCGCATTCGTTGGTCACGGCATAGACCAGGCGCACCGGATGGGGAAATCCCGTCTTCTCCAGCGACGCGAGCATCGACAGGAAAGGGGCGATGCCGGTCCCGCCGGCCAGGAACAGCACCGGGCGCGTCACGGGCCGCAGGTAGAAGCTGCCGAAGGGACCGAGGAAGGTGATGGCGTCGCCCGCCGCCGCCTGGCCGGCCAGGTAGCCGCTCATGCGCCCGTCGGGGACGTTGCGCACCACGAATTCGACGCGGCCGGCGCCGGGCGCCGAACTGAACGAGTACGAGCGCGTCAGCGCCGTCCCTGGAATCTGGACGTTGACGTACTGGCCCGGCAGGAAGCCGGGCGCCGCGCCCTCGTCGACATCGATGGCGAAGCGGATGGTCGAGGGCGAGAAGTGCTCGACCGTGGCCAGCTTGCCCTGGTAGCTGTGCGCCCCCGACTTGCAGGCTTGCGAGGTCGCCAGGATCTTGACGACGCAGTCCGAGGTCGGCCGCATCTGGCAGGCCAGGACCACGCCCCTAGCGGCATCCTCGGGTTCGAGCGCGTCTTCGATATAGCTCGCTTCGGGCATGTCGTAGCTGCCCGACTCGCAATGCGCGCGGCAGGTGCCGCAGGCGCCGTCGCGGCAGTCGAGCGGAATGTTGACCCGCTGGCGATAAGCGGCGTCGGACAGCTTCTCGTTCTCGTTGCACGCGATGAAGCGGGTGATCCCGTCTTCGAACTGCAGGGCGATGTGATGGCTCATCGTCTGTCTCCTCCCCGGTCTCCCCGGGTTTGCATGGCGTTAAATGTGGTACACGTCGATGACCTGGTGGATGTAGTCGTTCTTCAGCACGATGTACTTGTCCAGGATGCGCGGCGTCTCGCCGCCGAAATCGATGCGGTAGCGCGACATGCCGAAATGACTGAAATCGGTCTTGTAGCGATGGCTCAGCGTGTGCCAGTTGAAGCGCACCGTGAGCACGGCGCCTTCCTGTCGCTCGACTTCGATGTTGGCGATGTTGTGGCTGGTGCGCGTGTCCGGCACCGTCGCGCTCGAGCGCTCGGTCTTGATCCGGAACACGCGGTCTTCCAGGCCCTGGCGGGTCGGGTAGTAGATCAGCGAGATCTCGCGCTGCGGGTCGCTGACCAGCTGGCCGTCGTCGTCCCAGGATGGCATCCAGAACTGGGCGTCCGGGTGGTAGCAGTCGAGCCAGGCGTCCCATTGCTCGTCATCGAGCAGGCGCGCCTCGCGGTACAGGAAGGCGGCCACGTCGGCGATGGCGATCGGGTTCATGCCTGCGCTCCCTGCGCCTTGCGGGCGCGCTGCATGACGCCCAGCCAGTACCGGTGCTGGACCGTGTACAGGCCTTCGTCCTCGGTACGCGCGCCGCTCAGCACCGGGGCCAGGCCGATTTCCCTGGCCGCCTCGTCCGGCCCCTGGATCCAGTGGGTGGCGCCGCGGCACATGTCGTTCCAGGCCATGGCGCTGCCGGCATAGCCGCTCTGGCAGGCGCGGAATTCTTCCAGGTCGTCGGGCGTCGCCATGCCGCTGACGTTGAAGAAGTCCTCGTACTGGCGGATGCGGCGGGCGCGCGCCTGGTCCGACTCGCCCTTGGGCGCGATGCAATAGATGGTCACCTCGGTCTTGTCGACCGCGATCGGGCGCAGCAGGCGGATCTGAGAGCCGAACTGGTCCATCAGGTAGACGTTCGGGTACAGGCACAGGTTGCGCGAGCGGTTGATCATCCAGTCCGCGGTCGGCTTGCCGAACTGGGCGGCATACTCGGCATGGCGCGGGTAGTTCGGCCGGTCTTCCGGATTGGCCCACTGGGTCCAGAGCAGCATGTGGCCGTGCTCGAAGGCGTAGAAACCGCCGCCCTGGCGGCCCCACTTGCCGGCGTCCATGGCGCGGATCTTGTCCTCGCGCTCGGCCGGCGCTTCCTTCCTGCGGCTGGTCGTGGCGGCGTAGTTCCAGTGCACCGCCGAGACGTGGTAGCCGTCGGCGCCATTCTCGGCCTGCAGCTTCCAGTTGCCTTCGAACGTATAGGTCGACGCGCCGCGCAGCACTTCCAGCCCGTCGGGCGACTGGTTGACGATCATGTCGATGATCTTCGCCGCTTCACCGAGGAATTCCTCGATCGACGGCACGTCCGGGTTCAGGCTGCCCAACAGGAAGCCCTTGTAGTTGGCGAAGCGCGCGACCTTCTTCAGGTCGTGCGAGCCTTCCTTGTTGAACGACTCGGGATAGCCGGCGTCTTCCGGGTCCTTCACCTTCAGCAGCTTGCCGCTGTTGTTGAAGGTCCAGCCGTGGAAGGGACAGGTATAGGTCGCCTTGTTGCCGCGCTTGAGGCGGCACAGCTGGGCGCCGCGGTGGCTGCAGGCGTTGATGAAGGCGTTCAGCTCCCCCTGCCGGTTGCGCGCGATGAACACCGGCTGGCGGCCCATGTGGGTCGTGTAGTAGTCGTTGTTGTTCGGGATCTGGCTTTCGTGCGCCAGGTAGATCCAGTTGCCCTCGAAGATGTGCTTCATTTCGAGTTCGAACAGGCGTTCGTCGGTGAAGGCGCTGCGGTGCAGGCGATAGTCGCCGCGCGCGTGGTCTTCGACCAGCAGCGCATCGAGGTCGAGCCCCGCGGCGGCGGCCGGGTCCGGGGAACCCGCGGACACGGGATGAATGGGAATCATGGTGTTCTCCTGGTGGTCCGGGTTCAGGCGGCGGCGCGCTGGCGCTCGACTTGCGCCGGCGGCGCTGTCGCGACCTCGCGGTGCAGGTGGAAATCGAAGTCGATCGACGCGAACGGCTTGTCCAGGCCACGCTCGGCAATGGCCGCCGGGTCCGTGACGCGCGTCAGCGGCGGCACCAGGCCCTCGCGGCTGGCAAAGGCGAAGTCGTCCCACAGGTATTCGTCGCCGTCGATGTTGATCTGGGTAGTGAGCATGCGCTGGCCCGGCGCGCTCACGAAGAAGTGGACGTGGGCCGGACGCTGGCCATGCCGGCCCAGCTGGTCGAGCAAGGTGGCGGTACTGCCGCCCGGTGGACAGCCGTAGCCCTTCGGCATGATCGACCGGAAGGCATAGCGGCCCTCGCCGTCGGTGATGATCGTGCGGCGCAGGTTGAACGGCGACTGGGTGCTGTCGAAGAAGGAGTAGTTCCCGACCAGGTTGGCGTGCCAGACTTCGACCTTCGCCCCCGCGACCGGCTGGCCGTCGGCGTCGAACACCGTGCCCTGCATGAACAGCACTTCGGCCCGGTCCGATACGGTGCCGTCGTCCAGGCGCGCGAAACCCCGGCTTTCCGGCGCACCGGCCACGTACAGCGGGCCTTCGATCGTGCGCGGCGTACCGCCTTCGATCCCGGCGCGCGCCTCGGCTTCGTCGGCGCGGATGTCCATGAAGCGCTCCAGGCCGAGACCCGGGGTCAGCAGGCCAAGCTCGTTGTTCTTGCCGGCGTTGGTGAGGAACTCGACACCCTTCCAGAATTCGGCGGGCTCGATATCGAGGTCTTCCATGGCCTTGCACAGGTCGGACACGAGGCGCAGGACGATCGCCTGCACACGCGGGTTGGCGGGGCGGTCCGCCGCGTCGACGATCCACGCCTTGGCCAGCCGGTCGATTTCTTGATGGTTCATGGTTGTCTCCTGATGGTTGTTTGAAGGATTAAAGATCGCCGGCGCGCACCGAGGACGGGTGCCGGCACATGGGTGTGACCTCGATGCGCATGTACGGGAACAGGGGCAGCGACAGCAGCAGCGCGTGCAGCTCCTCGTTTCCGGGCACGTCGAAGATGCTGACGTTGGCGTACTTGCCGGCGACGCGCCAGAGGTGGCGCCAGCTGCCCTCTTCCTGCAGGCGCCGCGCGAGCGCCTTTTCTTGCGCCTTCAGTGCATCGGCCTGGTCGTTCGGCATCGAGGGCGGCAATTGGACTTCCATCGTTACGTGAAACAGCATGGCGAACTCCTCCGGGTGATGTGTTACTGGCGGCGCATGCGGCGCAGTTTGTCGGCATCGATCCGCACGCCCAGGCCGGGCTTGTCGGGCACGCGCAACGCGAAGTCGGCGTAGACCAGGGGCTCTTCGAGCAATTCCTCGGTCAGCAGCAGCGGCCCGAACAATTCCGTGTCCCAGGACAGGTCGGTGAAGGTGGAACACAGGTGCGCGGTGGCCGCGGTACCGACGCCGCCCTCGAGCATCGTGCCGCCGTACAGGCCGATGCCCGCCAGCTGGGCCACGGTGGCCACCTGCTGCGCCGGAACGAGGCCGCCGGACTGGGCGATCTTCACGGCGAAGACGTCGGCGCCGCCATTGCGGGCGATATCGAAGGCGTCGAGCGGGCCGTGCAGGGCCTCGTCGGCCATGATGGCCACGTCGAAGCGCGCGGCCAGGCGCCGCAGGGCGGCCCGGTTCTCGGCGCGCACGGGCTGCTCGACCAGGTCGATGCCGCCCTCTTCCAGCGCCGCGATGCCGCGCACGGCCTCCAGTTCGCTCCAGGCCTGGTTGACGTCGACCCGCACGCTGGCGCGCTCGCCCAGTGCGCGCTTGATCGCCAGCACATGGGCCACGTCTTCCTTCAGGCCGCGCGCGCCGATCTTGAGCTTGAAGATGCGGTGGCGGCGCTTTTCCAGCATCGCTTCGGCTTCCGCGATGTCCTGCGCCGTGTCGCCGCTGGCCAGGGTCCAGGCCACTGGCAACGACGCGCGCACCCGGCCGCCCAGCAGTTCGGAAAGCGGCACGCCGAGGCGCTGGCCCTGCATGTCCAGCAGCGCGGTTTCGATGGCGCACTTGGCGAAGCGGTTGCCCTGGATCGTCTTGCGCAGGTGTTTCATCAGCGGCGCGACGCCCGCGCCCTCGGTGCCGACGAGCAGCGGGGCGATGTGGGCATCGATGTTGGCCTTGATGCTTTCCGGGCTTTCCTCGCCGTAGTTCAGGCCGCCGATGGTGGTCGCTTCGCCCCAGCCCTCGATGCCGTCCTCGCAGCGCACGCGCACCAGCACCAGCGTCTGCGTCGTCATGGTGGCCACCGACAACTTGTGCGGGCGGATGGTCGGAACGTCGACCAGCGTGGTTTCGATATCGCGAATCATATTCGGTTCGTATAATGTGTGACGGTGTGTCCACGATATTCCCGAACAAATGGGCCGTCCAACACTGAATTAGTATGGCTTTGATACCCTGGAGGTATGAACATGGAGCTGCGCCATCTGCGCTATTTCGTCGCCGTGGCCGACGAGAAGAATTTCACGCGCGCCGCCGCGCGCCTGCACATCGCGCAGCCGCCGCTGTCGCGCCAGATCGGGCAGCTCGAGGATGAGCTAGGGGTGGTGCTGATCGAGAAGGGGACGCGCCCGCTGCGCCTGACCGAGGCCGGCAAGTTCTTCCACGCGCATGCCCAGGAACTGCTGAACAAGGCGGCCGACCTGAAGGCGATGACCCAGCGCGTCGGCAAGATCGACCGCAAGTTCGCGATCGGCTTCGTGGCCTCGACCCTGTACGGGCTGCTGCCGGAAATCGTGCGCCGCTTCCGCAACCGCTTCCAGTCGGTCGAGATCAGTTTTCACGAGATGACCACCATCGAGCAGTTGCAGGCGTTGAAGGAAGGCCGCATCGACGTCGGCTTCGGGCGCCTGAAAAGCGAGGACCCGGCGATCCGGCGCATCGTGCTGCGCGAGGAGGCGCTGATCGTCGCCCTGCCCGTCGGCCACCGGCTTGCCGCGATCGAGCGCCCCCTGGCGCTGGCGGAAGTGGCGCAGGAAGCGCTGCTGGTGTACCCGCAGAATCCGCGCCCGAGCTTTGCCGACCAGGTGCTGGCCATCTTCAGGGAGCGCAACCTGGTGCCGCAAAAAGTGATCGAAGTGCGCGAGCTGCAGATCGCGATCGGGCTGGTGGGCGCGGGCCAGGGCGTGGCGATCGTGCCGCAAAGCCTGCAAGGCATGATCCGCACCGACGTCGTCTACCGTCCCCTCGACGACGGCCGCGCCGTCTCGCCGATCATCTTCAGCGCGCGCCACATGGACCGCTCGCCGGAACTGGTCAACATGCTCGAGGTGATCTACGAGATCTACGACGAGCTCGGGATCTCCTACGCGAAGCAGGTGCTGTAGGCTTGGTCGTGCGCGCGCCCGGTCATGTCGCGCGCCGTGCCCGGCTGAACAGCGCGCCGACCTGGCGCCCGGCGCGCTGCAGCAACTGCTCGGCATTCTCCATCGCATACGCGAGACTCACCGGCCCCGGCTGGATCGAGAAACATCCGCCGTCGAACGCCGCTTCCAGCTGCGCGTCGGAATCGACCGCGCCGGAGAGCAGGGTCACGGGAATGCCGCTCGCGCGCGCCAGGCGCGCCACCTCGGCCGGGCCCTTGCCGAGCAGGGTCTGGCGGTCCGAGCGCCCTTCGCCGGTGATCACCCAGTCGTAGTCGACGGCGCCGGCGACCAGGCGGTGCGCTTCGAGCACGAATGCGGCGCCGGGACGCAGCACGCCGCCCAGCAGCGCGACGGCGAAGCCGAGGCCGCCCGCCGCGCCGCTGCCTGCGGCCTCGCGCAAGTCGCGTCCGAGCAGCGCGGCGCAGCAGTCGGCGAAGTGCGCCAGCACGGCGTCCGCCGCGGCCGGGTCCTGGAAACCCTTCTGGGGGCCGAACACCATGCTCGCGCCGTCCGCGCCGGTGAGCGGGCTGGTCACGTCGGTCAGGCCGATCAGCCTGAGTCCCTGCAGCCATTCGCTGCCGCGACGGCGCTCCAGGACCCGCACCCGCCCCAGGTTGTCGAACACCGGATCGAGCGGCGCTCCGGCGCCGTCGCGGCAGACGAAGGCCAGTTCGGCCAGCAGTCCGGCGCCGGCATCGTTGGTCGACGAGCCGCCCAGGCCGAGCGCGATCGTGCCGAAACCGCGATCGTGGATGGCGCGGATCGCCTGCCCCACGCCGCGCGTGGTGCGGGCGCCGGGCGGCGCGACGGCCGCCGGCAGGCCGACGATCTCGGCGACGTCGAAGACGGCGAACGGTCCGAGCGCGGGACTATGGCAGGCGGCGAAGGGCACGGCGACCGGCTTGCCGTTGGCGTCGACCGCCTCGACCTCGTCCCACTTTCCCTGCAGGCCCTGCGCGATCGCGCTGGCCGAGCCCTCGCCGCCGTCGGCGATCGGCGCCTCGACCACCACGCAGCCGGGAATGGCGGCGCGCACGCCGGCGGCGATGCTGGCCGCGACCAGCGAGGCCGACAGGCTGCCCTTGAAGGAATCCGGGGCGACCAGCACCCGCACCGGCGTGGTCTCACGTACTGAAGTCATGCATGTCTCCGAAGAGTGGATCGACCGCGCCGGAGCAGCCGGATGGCCGTCATCGAGGACGCTTGCATCCGGATGGCGTTGCAGGCGCCGGCGCCGTTGCTTTTTCGCCATGAAAAGAGTAGCTGAAGCATAGCCGATTTCGACCGCGCCGGGGACGTCGCGGACGCGCCGGCGCGCCGCATCGCGGCGAGGAGGTGGCGCGGCGGCGCCGATTCCGCTAGACGACCTCAGCCGTGCCCGTTTTGATCTGCATCAAGGACATTACGGTTGCCAGGCACCATGCTGGGACCATCGCATTGCGGACGGCCTGGCGCGGGTGGCCGGCCAGGCCGCTTGCCCACCTGCGGGAGCACCCATGAGCTACAAGACCATTCTGGTACATGTCGACGATGCCCCCCAGGCGGCCACGTCGATCGCCCTCGCGGCGCTGCTGGCGATCCGCTTCGACGCCCACCTGCTCGGCGTGGCGACGAGCGGCGTGTCCCGTTTCTTCTACCGCGACGCCGGCGCCGACCTTGCCCGTACCGTGCTCGCCCCGTACATGGACGAACGCCTGCGCACGGCCGAGAGCCTGCTGGCCCGTTTCGAAGCGCTGGCCGCGCGCACCGGCGTGCGCTGGTACGAACGGCGCCTGATCGACGACGAGACCGGCGCCGCGCTGGCCCTGGCCACGCGCTACGCCGACCTGGCCGTCCTCTGCCAGCCGGACCCGGCGCGGCCGAATGCGGCGGGCGGCATCGACCTGCCGGCCTACACCCTGCTGGCCGGCGCCCATCCGCTGCTGGTGGTTCCCTACATCCAGACCGGGGCCGTCGTCGGCCAGTGCATCCTGGTGGCCTGGAACGGGAGCAGGCAGGCCGCGCGCGCCGTCTCGGCCGCCCTGCCCCTGCTGCGCCAGGCCGACAGCGTCGTCATCGCCGTCGTCGGCACGCCACAGGCGCCGGCGCAGTCCGACGATGAACTGCTGGCCTGGCTGGCGTCGCACGACGTGGACGCCGAACTGGTGGCCGACACGACCAGCCTCGAGGTCGGCGATTGCCTGCTGTCGCTGGCGGCCGACCGCGCCAGCGACCTGCTGGTCATGGGCGGCTACGGACATGCGCGCGTGCGCGAACTGCTGCTCGGGGGCGCCACGCGCACGATCCTGAAGACGATGACCATCCCGGTGCTGATGGCGCACTGAGCGGTCGTATGGCCCGCCCCGGCGCCCTGCTATCCGGACGGCGCGGCAGCGCCCGCGGCCTGGCCCGGTTCGTCGGGCACCAGGACCGCGGCGCCGTCGATCGCGCCGGCGCGCAGGCGCGCCAGGGCCAGGTTCGCCTGCGACAGCGGGAACACGGCCGGGGCGGTCGCGACGCGGCCGTCGGCCACCAGCGCGAAGAAGGCTTCGCCATCGGCGCGCGTGAGGTTCGCCACCGAGCGCACGACCCGCTCGCCCCACAGCAGGGCGTAGGGAAAGCCGGGGATATCGCTCATGTGGATGCCGGCGCAGACGACCACCCCGCCCTTGGCGGTGGCCGCCAGCGCCTGGGGCACGAGTTCGCCGGCCGGGGCGAACAGGATGGCGGCGTCCAGCGGACGCGGCGGCGGCTCGTGCGCGGCGCCGGCCCAGCAGGCGCCGAGCGAGCGCGCGAAGCGGCGCGCGCCTTCATCGGCCGCTCGGGTGAAGGCGTACACCTCGGCGCCCTGGCGCACCGCCAGCTGGGCCACGATATGGGCCGCCGCCCCGAAGCCGTACAGGCCGAGGCGGTGCGCGGCGCCGGCCATGCGCCAGGCCCGGTAGCCGATCAGGCCGGCGCACAGGAGCGGCGCGGCATGCACGTCGTCATACGCGTCGGGCAGGCGGAAACAGAAGCGTTCGTCCGCCAGTGCCAGGCTGGCGTAGCCGCCGTGCCGGTCGCGTCCGGTGAAGACGGCACGGTCGCACAGGTTCTCGCGTCCGCCAGCGCACCAGGCGCAGGTGCCGCAGGTTGCGCCGAGCCAGCCGACCCCGACCCGCTCGCCGGGCGCGAAGCGCGCGCACTCCGGGCCGCGCGCCTGCACCACGCCGACGATCTCGTGCCCGGGAACGAGGGGCCGCAGCAGCGTCGACAATTCGCCATCGACGATATGCAGGTCGGTCCGGCAGACGCCGCAGGCACGCACCCGCAGCAGCAGCTCGCGCCCCTGCGGCACCGGGTCGGGCAGCTCGGCCTGGCGCAGTGGCCCGCCGCCGTCGAATACCATCGCTTGCATCGCTGGCTCCGTCGCGCCGGAGGTCCGGCATGCCCGATTATACAGCGCTGGCGCAGCGCGCCTGCGCGGCGCGCGCAGCGGCCGCAGCGTGCCTGTCGCGAAACGCAGGCCGCCATGGAGGCGGCGTGAGCGGGGGCGTGCGCGCCAGCGCGGCGGTGGCCCGGCGGCGCGCCCTGGCCTTGCTGGCGCCGTTGCGCCGCAGGCTCGACGCCGAGGACGAACGCGCGTTCGGCGAGAGCATCGACCGCAGCCTCGAGGCGCTGCTGCCGGTGCTGGGGCCGGCCTTCGGCCTGGTCGTCGTCCTGTTCGGCTTCTGGGATGTCTGGATCGATCCCGTCCCCGCCGGCCCGACCCTGCAGGTGCGCCTGGCGCTGGTGCTCGCGGGCGCGCTCGGCTACGGCCGCTTCCCGCTGGGCTGGACCGTGTTCGCGCGCTGCGTGCTGGTGTACGGCACCCATGCCGGCGCCATGGTGGCGGCGGCCGCGATGCTCGACGGCGGCCTGGCGCTGGCGCTGCCGGGCATCGCGGCATCCATGTTCCCGCTGGCACTGGTCGAACCGCGGCCGCGGCGCTGCCTGGCGGCCATCCTGCCGCCGGCGCTGCTGCTGGCGGCACTGGCGGCCTGGACGCTGCCGCCCAAGCTGGTGGTCAACAGCCTGTTCCTGTTCGCCCTGGCCCTCGCCCTCGCCTGCGCCGTGGCGCAGACCCAGGGCCGCCTGCGGCGCGAGGCTTTCCTGGCCCAGAAAGCCCTGCTGCACGCCTGGCGCCACGACAGCCTGAGCGGCGCGATGTCGCGCAGCTACCTCACCGAGACGGCCATGCGCGACCTGATCCTGGCGCGCCGCCACGGCCGTCCGCTCGCCGTCGCCATGCTCGACATCGACCATTTCAAGCGCGTCAACGACTGCTATGGGCACGAGGCCGGCGACGCCGCGATCCGCGTGCTGGTCGCCACCTGCAACGCCGCCATGCGCGGCAGCGATTACGTCGGACGGATCGGGGGCGAGGAGTTCGTCTGCGTGATGCCCGAGACCGACGCCGCCGAGGCGCTCGCCTGCGCCGAACGCATCCGCGCGCTGGTCGAGGCGCAGCGCCTGCCGGTCGCGGGCGGCACGCTGCGCTTCACGGTCAGCCTCGGGGTCTGCGTGCTCGATGCGCGCCATCCCGACTGGGACGCCCTGCTGCGCGAGGCCGACGGGGCGCTGTACCAGGCCAAGTCCGGCGGACGCAACCGCGTGGTGCTGGCGGCGCCGTCCGGGCCGGTGTTCCCTGCGGAAAATTCTTGAGTTTTTTGATCTGCATCATTCGTGCGCCTGACGCGGCGCCAGCCCCGGCGTAGAGTCGTCCCTGCGCCCCCAGTCACCCTGCCATCGAAAGGATGTCCATGTACAAAACGATCGTGGTGCACGTCGACGACAGCGCGTCGATGGAAAGCCGGCTGCAGGCAGCCGCCGCGCTCGCCGTCGCGCACGGCGCGCGCCTGGTGGGCGTGGCCTCGACCGGCTTGTCCCTGAGCGCCTACGCGCGCCTGGCCGCATTGCCGGCGCTGCCGCCGGCGGACGAATTCGAGGCCTTGCGCCAGGGCGCGCAGGCCAGCCTGGCCCGCTTCGCGGAAGGCGCGCGCGGCCTCGGCGTGGCTGCCACGGGGCAGCGCCTGATCGAGGAAGAAAGCGGCCATGCGCTCCTGCTGCAGTCGCGCTATGCCGACCTGGTCGTCGCCAGCCAGGATGGCGAGGAAGGCGCCGCGCCGCACGGCATGCCCGCCTACGTCGCGCTGCACGGCGCGCGGCCGGTGCTGGTGGTGCCGCCGTCATGGGCCGGGCAGCCGCTCGACGGCCAGATCCTCGTCGGCTGGGACGGCAGCCTGGCGGCGACACGCGCCATCGACGGCGCCCTGCCCCTGCTGTGCCGCGCCGGCAAGGTGCGCCTGGCGCTGGTCAATCCGGACCGCGAGAGCGGCCTGCACGGCGAGGAGCCCGGTGCCGACATGGCCCTGTTCCTGGCGCGCCACGGGGTGCAGGTAGAGGTGCTGGCCGAGCGGACCGCATTGCCGGTCGGCGAGGCGCTGCTGGGCATGGCGCACACGTGCGGCGCCGGCCTGCTGGTGGCCGGCGCCTTCGGGCATGGCCGCCTGCGCGAGATCGTGCTCGGCGGGGTCACGCGCATCCTGCTCGAGCGCGCGCCGCTGCCGGTGCTGCTGGCCCACTGAGGACGAAACCATGAACGAACGCGCATTTCCCGCTTCGACCGTGCGCGAGCGCGATGCCAGCGCCTGGCAGGGCACGCGCCACCCCTATCCGGACACCGATGTCACCCATGCCGCGGCCGACCTGGCCCTGAACGCCTGGATCGGACGCTTCACCGGCCATGTCTCGCCGGCCGCGCTCGGCCTGGCCTGGTTCGACTGGTGCAGCCACCTGCTGCTTTCGCCCGACAAGCAGGTCGAGCTCGTCAGCCACGGCATGACCGCGCTGGGGCGCTGGCTGCAGTATTGCGCGGTCGGCGCCATCGCCGACGCGCCGGGACCGGTGACGCCGCTGGCCCAGGACAAGCGTTTCGACGATCCGGCCTGGCAGCGCTGGCCCTTCAACCTGATCAGCCAGGGCTTCCTGACGCAGCAGCAGTGGTGGCACCGGGCCACGCGCAGCGTGCGCGGCATGTCGGCCCACCATGCCGACGTCGTCACCTTCGTGACGCGCCAGCTGCTCGACTGCGCGGCGCCTTCGAACTTCGTGGCCACCAACCCGGTCGTGCTGCAGACCACCTGCGAGCGCGGCGGCATGAACCTGGTCGCCGGCACCCTGCGCGCCTCCGGGGAAGCCTGGCGCGCGGCGCGCGGGCAGGCGGCGGTGCCCGCGTTCCGGCCCGGACGCGAAGTGGCCGTCACGCCCGGCAAGGTCGTGCTGCGCAACCGCCTGATGGAATTGCTGCGCTACGAACCGTCGACGCCCCAGGTCCATGCGTCGCCGCTCCTGATCGTGCCGGCCTGGATCATGAAGTACTACATCCTCGACCTCTCGCCCCACAATTCCCTGGTGCGCTACCTGGTCGGGCAAGGCCATACCGTCTACATGATTTCCTGGAAAAACCCGCGCGCCGAAGACCGCGGCATGGGGCTGCACGACTACCGGTGCCTCGGCGTGATGGAAGCGCTCGACGCCGTCGGGCGCGACAGCGGCGCATCCCGGGTCAATGCATGCGGCTATTGCCTCGGCGGCACGCTGCTGGCCATCGCGGCCGCGGCCATGGCGCGCGAACGGGACGAGCGCCTTGCCAGCCTTACCCTGCTGGCGGCCCAGGTCGATTTCACCGAGCCGGGCGAGCTGTCGCTCTTCATCGACGAGAGCGAAGTGAGTTTTCTCGAGGCCACGATGTGGAGCCAGGGCTACCTCGACACGCGCCAGATGGCGGGCGCCTTCCAGCTGCTGCGCTCGAACGACCTGATCTGGTCGCGGCGGCTGCGCCATTACCTGCTCGACCTGCCCGACCGCGAGACCGACCTGATGTCCTGGAACGCGGACGCCACCCGCATGCCCTTCCGCATGCATTCGGACTACCTGCGCCGCCTGTTCCTCAACAACGACCTCGCCAGCGCCCGCTACCAGGTCGACGGCAAGCCGGTTGCGCTCACCGACATCGAGGTGCCCATCTTCGCCGTCGGTACCCGCACCGACCATGTCGCGCCATGGCGCTCGGTGTACAAGATCGGCCTGCTCAGCGATGCCGAGGTCAGTTTCCTGCTGACCACCGGCGGCCACAACGCGGGCGTGGTCGCGCCGCCGGGCGGCGCCGGGCGCAGCTACCAGCTCGCTACCCGGGCGCCGGACGCGCCCTATATCGATCCCGAGCGCTGGCAGCAGGAGACGCCCCCGCGCGAGGGCAGCTGGTGGCCGGCCTGGACCGCATGGCTGGCGCACCAGGCCGGGCCGCTGGCCGCGCCGCCGCCGATGCCGCCCGGCCTGGGGCCTGCGCCTGGCGAATACGTGCTGGCGCGCTGAGCGGCTCAGGCGGCGCGCATGCCGCGCGTGAAACGCGCCAGCGCCGCCCCGAACAGCACGGCGCCGATCGCCAGCAAGGCCAGGCAGGCGGGCCAGACCACGTCGAAGCCGGCGCCGCGAAACAGGATGGCCTGGCTCAGCTCGACGAAATGGGTGGTGGGCGCGGCCAGCATCAGTTCGCGCAGCACGAACGGGATGCTTTCGCGCGGGGTGGTGGCGCCCGAGAGCATCTCCAGCGGCAGCAGCGCCAGGATCACCAGCAGCCCGAATTGCGGCATGCCGCGCGCCAGGGTCGCCAGCAGGATGCCGAGCGAAGTGGTGGCGAACAGGTGCAGCAAGGTGCCGCCGAGAAACAGCAGGACCGACCCCTGCAATTGCATCGCCAGCAGGCCGCGCACGACCCCGAGCAGGGCAATGACGGTGGCCAGCATGACCACCGCGGCCATCGACCACAGCTTGGCCAGGAGGATTTCCAACGGCAGCACCGGCATCACCAGCAGGTGCTCGGCCGTGCCGTGCTCGCGCTCGCGGATCAGGGCGGCGCCGGCCAGGATCACCGACAGCATCGTGATGTTGTTGACCAGTTCCATCAGGCCGCCGAACCAGGACGGCGTGAGCGCCGGATTGAAGCGCGCGCGCAGCGCCAGCGTCACCGCGGGCGGCGTCTCGCGCCGCACGCCCTGGAGGAATGCGGCCACCTCGCCCAGGGCGATCTGCTGCACATACACGCTGCCGGTAAAGGCCTGGCTCATGCGCGTGGCGTCCACGTTCAGCTGCAGGCTGGCGGCGCGTCCGGCCAGCACGCGTCGCTGGAAGCCGGCCGGGATGACCAGCACGAAGGTGGCGTCGCCGCGGTCGAGGCGCGCATCGGCCTGGCCGAGGTCGACCAGTTCGGGCGGCACGAACTGCGGCGGCACATAGGCGTTGCGGATGCGCAGCGACAGCGGCGACTGGTCTTCGTCGACGATCGCCAGCGCGGCCCGGTTAAGGGAGTCGGGATGGGCGGTCGCGGCCACGTACACGGCCAGCGTGAAGGTGTAGACGATCAGGCCGAGCAGTACCGGGTCGCGCGCCAGGCTCCACCATTCCTTGATGCCCAGGCGCCAGACCTTGGACCAGGACAGGCGCATGTCAGCGCTCCTGCTTGGGCAGCAAGGCGATCGCCAGCCCCATGATCACGGGGATCGCGCCCAGCAGGGCCAGCATGTCGCCGGAAAGCTCGGCCAGTCCCAGCGCCTTGGCGAACACGCCGCGGCTGATGGTGAGCATGTGCGAGGCCGGATAGGCTTCGCCGATCACGCGCCCCGCGCCTTCGAGCGCCGCCACCGGGTTGATCAGGCCGGCGAACTGGATGGCCGGGACCATGGTGCCGATCATGGTCGAGAAAATCGCCGCGATCTGGCTGCGCGTGAAGGTCGAGGCCAGCAGGCCGATGCCGGTCGAGCAGATGCAGAACAGGAACACGGCCAGCGTCAGCGCCGCCACGCTGCCCTTGAGCGGCACGCCGAAGACCGTCACCGCCATCAGCGTCATCACCAGGTAGTTCGCCATCGCCAGCACCACATACGGCGCCTGCTTCCCGATCACGAATTCGCTGCGCCGCAGCGGCGTGACATACAGGTTGACGATCGAGCCCATCTCCTTTTCGCGCACCACGGCCAGCGCCGCCTGCATCGCCGGCAGGTTCAGCAAGAGCAAGGCGATGATCGCCGGCACCATCGCGGGCAGGCTGCGCACGTCGGGGTTATAGCGAAAGCGCGTTTCCACCGCCACCGCCGCGCCGCCGGTCCTGGCCGCGCCCGGCGCGCGCGCGGCCAGCCAGTGCTGGTGCATGCCCTGCACATAGCCGGCCACGGTTTCGGCGCGCACCGGATTGGCACCGTCGATCCAGGCCCCGATCTCGGCCGGGCGGCCGCGCGCCAGGGCGCGCGCGAAGCCGGGCGGGATCTCGAGCGCCAGCGCCAGTTCGCCCGACCGCATGCGGCGGTCGAGCGCCGCGTAGTCCTCGATCGGCGCCTGTTCCAAAAAATAGCGCGAGCCCGACAGGTTCAGCGCATAGTCGCGGCTGAGCGTGGTCTGGTCGCGGTCGAGCACGGCGTAGCGCAGGTCCTCCACGTCCATGCTCAGCCCGTAGCCGATGACGACCATCAGCAGCAGCGAGCCGAGCATCGCCAGCACGGCCCGTACCGGATCGCGCCGCAATTCCAGCGCCTCGCGGCGGCTGATGCCGGCGGCGCGGCGCCACCAGCCGCCGCCGGCGGCCCTGCGCGGCGCGGGCGGCGGCGGCGCAGGC
>NZ_JBHSMS010000048.1:0-1680 GCF_042656795.1 Massilia jejuensis
TTGACGATACGCTACCCAAACCTACTTCTTCCAGATTCAGGGCCTTGTCCGCACCCGTGGACAAATGCTCGTACAAGTCATGCCTGATGACCATAGCAAGTCGGTCCCACCCCTTCCCATCCCGAACAGGACCGTGAAACGACTTTGCGCCGATGATAGTGCTGCAACCAGTGTGAAAGTAGGTTATCGTCAGGCTAGTTATAAGAAAAACCCCGCTCGCGCGGATTCACATCGGTGAGTCCTGCCTGAGCGGGGTTTTTGCTTTGATGATAAAGAAATGTCATCCATGACTGGTGGTTGAAAAGCTCGCAGCCGGAACTACAATCAAGAGAGGTCCGCAGTGTGAGGAAGTTGCCATGGATATTGATTATGTGCGCGCGGCACGTCGTTGCGTGGCTGCGTTTCTGCTGGCCGCCGGCCTCGGCGGCTGCGCCGTGTATGCGCCGCCCTATGCGTACGAGCCAACTTATCCGGTTTACAGCTACCCGAGCTACTACAGCTATCCGCGTTACATTGGACCACCGGTCGCATTGAATTTTGATTTCGGCTATTACAAGCACCACGGGTACCGGGGACACCACGGCCATCACGGCGGGCATCATCGTCACGGCTGGCGTTCTCATGGCGGCTGGGGACACAGGGGCGGCCGTCACTGATGCCATCGGCAGGCTGGGCGAGCACCCACCGCCCTCGCATTCCCCCCGATTAACGAAACCTCGGGTGGACAGGTGCTCCCCCAGTTCTGGCAGGTCCATCCCAGCCGAGCATACGGCTGGCTACCATACGACAGCCAGAAAGCGCGGCGGTTCCTTCCCAATTGTTTACGGCCGCCCCGTGAGTCCAGCCGCAAGGACACCGCTTGCGTCGGCGCTGCCATTAGCACCTGCTCAATAGGTAGCTCGTAGCCACTTCCGCGTTGGACGCTATGCCGCCCCGGAGAGTTTCGATGATGGGACACGACAAGTCGGCCCCTCCAGACTCGCATTCCTCAATGAGCGTGTTCAGTGTCGTGCGTATCTTGTTCAAATGCTTGATGTCCGCCTCGACGGTAGCAAGTTTGGCGACGGCGGCGTCATGCGTTTTTCGGCAACAACCGTTCTGATCCAACACCATCAACTCGTTGATTTCTTCAAGCGAAAATCCCACCTGCGTCACGTGCCCGATTACGATAAACAGAGCACTAAAAAAGTAGATGGCGTACAGGATGCTAAGAGCACCTAACAAAACCTCTCGACATACCGCCAACAGATGAGCGAGCAGGCAAGCGTTAGGAACGCCTGGTGTACGTCTGCTCGTCGCTCATGCCGGATGCGCAATCTGCGGAAGCGGTGTAGCCAACCCAAAGTTCGCTCGACGACCCAACGCCACCGTCCAAGCCTTTCGCGCGACTCCACGCCGTAGCGCGCGATACGAGCCGCGATGCCCCGACTGCGCAGCCAAGCCCGATGGGATCTCGAAGCGTACGCTCGATCGGCATGCAGCTTACCTGGGCGTTTGCGGGCACGGCCTGCCAGCCCTTAACTGCCGGGATTGACTCTACCAACGGGATGAGGAAACGAGAGTCGTGCACCTGCGCGCCCGAGATCTGGGCCACTTGGGGGAAGCCCACGCTCATCACCAGCAAATGGTGTTTGCAGCCGAGTTTGCCGCGATCGGTTGGGTTTCGGCCCGTGTCCTCGC
>NZ_JBHSMS010000049.1:0-18156 GCF_042656795.1 Massilia jejuensis
GGTAAGTGTTCGGGTCTTACAGTCTACGCGATCACGGCCTACTGCTCAGTCAACGCGACAGAACCCATCGTTCTTATTCGTCTTCACATAGGGCTTGACGAACTGCGGGGCCATCAGCTTCACTGTGTGCCCCATTTCGCTCAGCTTGCGCGCCCAGTAGTGCGCGCTGCCGCAGGCTTCCATACCGATGAGGCACGGCTCGAGCTTCACAAAAAATGTCAGCATCTCAGCTCGCCTGAGTTGCCTGCGCAGGCAGGGCTTGCCGTGAAAATCGACACCATGTACTTGGAACACCGCCTTTGCCAGATCAATGCCGCATGCACTCAGCTTCATTTTGGACGCTCCTTTCCGGTCGTGGATACCTCTACGCATCCACTTTGGCATATCGCTGCCGTGTTAGGAAGGATGCGTCCATTCCATTAAAGCCCTTCGCCAGTCTCCTGCTCCATGGTGTACACCTGGAATACGCTTTTGGCCGTATCGACACCGACCACGTTTTTGCGAGTAGCATTCATGATGTGGACCCTCTGGTTAGCCTCGAAAGTTCGTGAGACTTTCACTTTAGGCGCTTTTGACGCCGTTAGCCCGCGAGGGCCTACCTTCTGCATCCCTTAGCACGTTCTCTGTTACTGAACATACCGCCGGCCTTGACAGAGGGAGGCGTCCATTTCATTCCCGCTACGGCGTTTCGCGCGATCCTTTCGCTCTTCGTCGCCTGCTGATTCGCCTTTCAATGCACGTGGCAATCCCACACCTGACGCTACATACTTTTGTTGCATCCCAGGCAAGTCATGCTCACACTGACCCACCGGAACTTCATGTGAAAACGGCGATAAGGAGCGAGACAGTGATACAAAGTCTGGACGGTGATTCCGTAGTCGGTCCCGATCTGAAGGCGGAGAATCTCAAAGATTACTGGGCCGAGTATTTCGCTTATTTGAATCAAGGCGCGGAGCTGCATGAGCTGACCCGCAACGAACTGCTGACGCTTGTTGCTAGAGCTAAGCAAAGCCCGCGGCCGCATATCGATTCCCAGATAGAAATCAATAAACTGCTGACAGACCTTGGCGCAACGCGCAGTTTCCACCGCCAGTTCAGCGAACGATTCCCCGGTTCCCGGCCGCCGCAGGTGCTTAGCATGCAGTTGTACGCGCTCCTGGCCGCCGATTCGGAAACGTGGCGCTACATGAAGAGCGCGCAGCCTGCACATTTCTTTGCACACTCAAACTATTTCATCGCAGCGCCAGATGCTGGAGACCGATCATGAAGCCACCAATGAACAGGATTGCTTACGTGCAGTTCTCCCCGAATGGACGCTCTTATCCACTGCTATGCGTCCGGGACGATCTCGGCATCGATGATCCTGTTGAAGTGCTAATGAATGCCGGAACGGATAAGGCTTACTACAATGACGGCGTCATCACCGCCATTGAACTCCATCGTTGGGATTGCCGCAGCCATGTGGTCAATCGACTTGATGAGGTCAGCTACACGATCGATGACAGCGATGGTTTCTGCTGGGTGCGCCACGTTAATCTAACGAAGCGCACGAGCAAGCCGATCGCGGAGTGGAGGCGCGAGAAAGCTCCGTACGTGGCCTCGCTTTCACCAGCGGCGCGCGAGGAGATGCGGGCCATCTATGACGCTGTAGCGGTCGCAGAAGGCGAAGACGCCTGCCTGGGCGACGGCACGTGGATCAGGCGTGATGGATCCTGAAGGATCGCGGCTAGTCGATGTTCGGACATGTGGAGCTACCTGGCCGACGCTTTTGGCACTTCCGCTCATGATGTCGTGTATTTAGGGTTGCGATACTCAGCTTTCGTTTCCTATGAGTGACCAAGCCCCGCGGAGCCGACAATCAACGTAACGCGGCCGAAGCTTTTGTTGAGTGAATCGAGCACTGCCATAATTCGGTCCGATCCTTGCGCCTGGAGGCCGTCCGGATCAAAAAGCAATCACTTCAAAGCCCGTTGGGTTGGAGCATGAAAAATGCGCGCTTTCGATTCGGCGTCGACTAGCCAATCCCGTCAGGGCCGTAGCAGTTATTGCTGCACCAAAGTCCGGATGTACGGGTGCGATCTTTACCTTCTGCTGATTATGGAACGAAGACTTCGCAAACCGGGGGCCATGTACGGACCCATTGCAAACACTCCGCTGCAGCGGTCCCCATCCGGGCTGGCGCGAGCATGCAAGGCAGGTGTTCAAACTGCGTGTCTCGTTGTCACGTGCCCGTCACAGGGAGGGCTTACTGTCAGGGCTGGCTCTTCCCACGGAGCCGAACCTGAGCGACTGCGTAGTGCGTTGCTCGCTTCCGAGGCTCGCCAGATGCCGCTCTCAAGTACCTGATGTGCCAACCCGTCCGTGAATTTACTTCATGAGGTATGCCATGTTCTTCTTTTCCAATTCCGATACGCCGGCCGTTCGTGCCCACTTGAACGCCCAGACCGCGTTCTTGAACGATATGTCGAAATCGCTGTCGCGCTCGTTCCAGGAGATGTGCCAGCTCAACATCCAGCTCGGCCAGACGATTCTCGAGGAAAGCACCCTCGTTGGCCAGCAACTGCTGACGACGGAACGCCCGACCGATATCATCTCCGCTGCCGCCGTCCGCGCCCATCCAGCATCGGAAAAGCTACGCGCCTACCAGCAGCACCTGTCGCGCGTAGCCGCCGATTCGCAGGTCAAATTAGCCAAAGTCGCCGAACAGCACGTGCAGGAAACCTCGCGTACCGCGCGTGCCTTGGCTGACCAGGTGGCCAACACTACAGCGGAGCAGGCCGATCGGGCGATCCGCGAGCAGGAAGAATCCCAGAAAAACTTCCGCGATCCGTTCGAGCACGAACATGGCCAGCGCAGCAATGGTCATGTGTTCCAGGGCAGCATGCATGATGCCGGGGGCGCCAACGGCCGCATGGACGGCAGCCTGCATGTCGAGGCAGGAAACGACAGCGGCACCTCCAAAGGCAACCTGCAAGGCGGTAACAACGCACAGTCGTCGCAGCAGACGAAATCGGGCAAGCCAGCTTGACGTCGGCGCTGCCAGGTGCTGAACAAGCACCGAAGCATCGCCACAGTGGACGCTGGCCAAGCAGACCAGAGGGCGGCTGACGGGACTCCGACGGGCGCCCGACATGTCCCCTCCATCCGTCCCCGGGAGCGCAATCGACCGCCAGTCGCGACGCAGGTCACCACAGCGCTCATCCACACTCGCTTTGCTCAGTGCGCTATTTCCCGCTATTGCCCACACTGGTCTCGGCCACCACGGCACCGTCAACTCTGCCACGCGGGCCATCAGTCGCGGCAGCTGCGCCTTTACCAGTTCCAGCTCGGCTTTCGCACTGCAGAATCGTATGTCGTGATTCGCCGGCTCCCAATAGACGGACGGCGCCAAGGAGTTTTTTTTTACCTATCTTAGGCCAATGGCTGCGTTCGTTTGTATGCTGCCGCAGGATGGTGCACGCCTTGCGTCTTTGCCCGTCCGACTGGTCGAGCGAAAATCGGAGCGCTTTCCAGATCCTTTGCCACAGAGTCCCAACAATCTGCGGGTGATTCGAAACGGGCTGCAAGTGCAACGCCGAATTACACCGCTGCCCGTGTCTTCACGCAATCTACGCTATGCTTAACTGTTCGACAGTTTGGGCAGAAGGCATGATGCGTATTTTCCTCTTATTATCTGCGGGCGCTACCACACCCGCGCACGGCAATCCTGCCGACTCCAACCGCAACTGGAAGCGAATGGAGCGCACCTGATGTTGCATCTGATGTTCAGTTTGCCCTGCGTGGTCGTGCTGGTACGCTGGCTATTGCCGCTGCCCTTATCCAGGCGCACAAAGCTGGCTGGCGCCGTCGTGTTGGCGCTAGCCTCGCAATATCACCTGTGGTCGCGCTTTTCTTCCGGCAGCGTGTTTTCGCCGGAATTTCCGAAATCCCTCATCATCCTGTTCAACTGGGCGTTCGGCGCCATGTTGCTGCTGGCTGTATTCCAGCTGTTGCTCGACGTTGGCGCACTGATTGTCGCACTGGTTCAGCGTCGCCGGGTGCCGATCGCTGCGCGCCTGCGCGGTGCGATCGGCGTCATAGCCATGCTGCTGGCGGCGCTTGGCGTAATGCAGGCGATCAAGCCGCCGCCGTTGAAGGACATACAGATCATAGTAAAGGACTTGCCGCGCGAATTCGACGGCTATCGGATGCTGCACCTGACCGACATGCACATAAGTCGCCTGTTCGACGGAGCATGGACGCGCAAGGTCGTCGATGATGCCAATGCCCTCGGGTCGGACCTGATCGTCATCACTGGTGACCTCATCGATGGCAATGTCGCGCAGCGCGAAGCAGACGTGGCCGCGCTGCGTGACTTGCGCGCTCCGGACGGAGTCTGGGTCATTCCCGGCAATCACGAGTACTTTTTTGGCCACCGCGCATGGATGGCGTATTTTGCCGGGCTCAACATGAGGCCTCTGGACAATAGCCATACCATCATCAAGCGAGGTACCGGGCAACTGGTGCTCGCCGGCGTGAACGACGTGACCGCCCCGCGCACCGGCGCTACCGCTCCCGACCTTGATGCGGCCCTCCGCGGCGCGCCGGCCGGCGTGCCGGTCGTGCTGCTCGATCACCAGCCCAGGAATGCCCGCTTTTCAGCCAGTCGTGGCGTCGCGCTGCAATTGTCCGGCCACACACATGGCGGCATGATCATCGGGCTCGATCGCGTGGTGGCACGGGCGAACAACGGCTTCGTTTCGGGCCGCTACGTCGTCGGCGGCATGACGCTGTACCTGAACAATGGCACGGCTCTGTGGCCGGGCTTCGCGCTTCGGCTTGGCGTGCCTGCCGAGCTGACGCGCATCACACTGCGGCGTCAGACGCCTTGAGCGCGCAGCAACAGCGAAAGCGCGATGCCCAATGGGCAACTGCAGCGTCGATTGGTTTCCTGCATAGGTAACTTGTTTTGAAGCGGGCACCGCGGACGGCTTGGTGGCTGAGCGGAAGCGCGGCGGCTGTCGTGCGCTGCTTGCTTGGTCCAAGGCGCGTCCGGCTAGGATGAATTACACGCGCCGTTCACCACCGAACATCATCCGCTAACGTTGGAACCCCATAACGAGCAGCTTGGGTCCATCGAGCATCAGGTTTGGTTGCCCAACACAACTGCAGTAAGTGATTCGTCCATGAGTACTCGATAGTTGCTTGCGATGTCTGCTCTTGTCCCAGGCTGTGTAAAACGCGAGACCGTCGGCCAGTCCGCGACACTAGACCGTTCAAAACGCGCGCTATGGCGTTTTTTCATGGTCGGGAATGGTAAAGCGGCGTTGAAAACACGCTGGCTTCGCGTTTTTAAACAGCCTGGCCCGGGAGCAGACGTTCGGCTCGGCTCGTGCAGGCATGCTGAACTTTCTCAAGCTGCAACAATTCCGTAAGACTAAACGCGTACGAAATTCCACATTCGGCCAGGAGGGGTATCCATTGCGCCGTAGCTTGCAGTCATCGTGCTGTCATTGATGAGGCATAAAGTGCGATGGTCCCGTTGCAATTTCTGCATCGATGCGAGCTAACGGTATCACGCATTTCACAAGCGTGTCCCCTAACGTCCTCTGATTAAGCTTATGACCTCACGACGCAATTTCCTCCGTAACAGCGCCCGCGCGGGCATAGCCGTCGGCACGTATGCCGCCTTCCCGGCCTCTATCCAGCGCGCCCTCGCTATTCCCGCAAACAACGTCACTGGCACCATTCGCGACGTCGAGCACGTCGTAATCCTGATGCAGGAGAACCGTGCCTTCGATCACTATTTCGGCACCCTGCCAGGCGTGCGCGGCTTCGGTGACCGCTTCCCGATCCCGCTGCCGGAAGGGCGCAACGTGTGGCAACAGCGCCAGGCCAACGGGACCGTCCTGACGCCTTTCCACCTAGATGGCAACGTGGGTAACGCTCAGCGCGCCAACAGCACGCCGCATGACTGGCTCGACAGCCAGCTGGCCTGGGACAACGGCCGCATGGACCAGTGGCCGCGCTACAAGAGCGCGATCTCGATGGGCTATTTCAAGGAAAATGAGATTCCCTTCCAGTTCGCCCTGGCCAATGCGTTCACCCTGTGCGACGCCTACCACTGCTCGATGCACACCGGCACCGACGCCAACCGCTCTTTTTTTCTGACCGGCACCAATGGCGCCGTGCCCACCGGCACCGCCTTCGTGACTAACGAGTGGGACGCGATTGACGGCCTGCCCGGCGGCGTGAACACCGGCTACACCTGGACCACCTACGCCGAGCGCCTCGAGGCGGCCGGCATCAAGTGGATGAGCTACCAGAACATGCCCGACGAATGGGGCGACAACATGTTGGGCGCCTTCCGCCAGTTCAAGCGTGCGAACATCGCCTCCGGCTATCCTGTGTCCAGCGGCGGTTCGCCTGGCCGGCCCTATACCGACACCGGCCAGGCGCTGCCTTACCAGGCCTACGACGCGGCGCGCGACAACCCCAACAATCCGCTCTACAAGGGCATTGCCAACACCTTGCCCGGCACCCAGCCCGAGCAGTACCTGGACGCCTTCAAGCGCGACATCCGCGACGGTAAACTCCCGCAGGTAGCGTGGGTCAACGCCCCGTCGATCTACTGCGAGCACCCGGGGCCTTCCAGCCCGGTTCAGGGAGCCTGGTTCGTGCAAGAAGTGCTGGACGCGCTCACCGCCAATCCTGAGGTCTGGAGCAAGACCGTGCTGATCGTCACCTACGACGAGAACGACGGCTATTTCGACCACGTCCCCTCGCCCTCGGCCCCTTCGCCCGACGGCAAGGGCGGCTACGCCGGCAAGACCACCTTGGCCAAGGCCGACCTCGGTCCCGAGTACTATACCCACCAACGTCCCCCGGGCAGTACCAGCCAGCCGGCCCCGGATGGCCGCGTCTATGGTCCGGGACCGCGCGTGCCGATGTTCGTGATCTCGCCCTGGAGCCGCGGCGGCTGGGTCAATTCGCAGGTATTCGACCACACCTCAGTGCTTCGCTTCCTGGAAGCACGCTTCGGCGTCAGGGAGCCGAACATCAGCGCCTTCCGCCGAGCGGTCTGCGGCGATTTAGCCAGCGCGTTCAACTTCGCCACGCCGAACAACGAAACCATCCCGGTCCTGAAGGGACGCAAGGACAAGGGCCAAGCCGACGCGCTGCGCGCCGCGCAGCAGCGCCTGGCGCAGATTAGACCACCCGCCTCGTCCCAGCTGCCGTTTCAGGCGCGTGGCACCCGGCCATCGCGCGCACTGCCTTACGAGCTGGCGACCTTCTGCGAGATCCAGTCCGGCGCCACCATGACCGCCGCACGGGTGCAGCTGAGCTTTGTCAACAGCGGCCGCCAGGCCGCCGTGTTCCATGTCTACGACCGCAAGAACCTGACGTCCGTGCCGCGCCGCTATACCGTCGAAGCGGATAAATCGCTGCTGGACTTCTGGACACCTGCCGTCGGTGGCGCCTACGACCTCTGGGTGCTGGGTCCGAACGGCTACCACCGCCACTTCACAGGCAGCGCGCTGCGTGCCGTCGCGGCAGGCCAGGCCCGTCCGGATGTACAGGTGCGCTGCGACGCGGGCACCGGCGAACTGGTCCTGCGCCTCGTCAATACAGGCGCAGGGGCGTGCACCTTCAACCTGAGCGCGAACGCCTACGCCCAACTGCGCCTACAACACACGCTGGCGCCGCGCAGCGAGCTGACTTTGCGCATTCAAACGGCCAGCAACGCTTACTGGTATGACCTCAACGCTACGGTGTCGGGCCAGCCCGACTATCTGCGCCGCTTCGCGGGCCGCGTCGAGACCGGCCGCCACACGATCAGCGACCCAGCCCTGGGCCAGGCCTGAGTGCGCCAGCATCCATTACATTGATAACGGGACTTCCATGCATACCATCATTCGCCAATTCGCCGTGAGCGCTGCCTTCGCGCTGTGTGCTCCCTACGCCTCGGCCGGAGTGCTGAACTTCGACGACATCGTCGGCCCCAACGGCTTTGCCGCAGTGCCCGCCAACTATGGAGGACTCGACTGGTCGCACTCCGGCCTGTCGGTCTTCACGGGCGAGCAGGCCCCGTTCACGCCCCATTCGGGCCAAGGCCGCGTGACGACCGACTGGATCGACGGCGGCCCAATCGTCAGCACCATCCATTTCCTCGCCCCTACCGTCTTCAATGGCGCCTGGTTCTCTGGCTACAGTGATAGCAGCGTGCGTTTCGACCTGTATGCGGCTGGCCAGCTGGTGGCCAACTCGGATTGGCATCAGCTGTCCAATACGCCGGCCTTCCTCGACGCCGGCTGGGACCGTGCAATCGACGCTGTCGTCGTGTCGACCGAGTTCCAGGCCTCGTACGTCATGGATGATCTCACCTTCGAAGACGTAGCCCAGGTACCGGAGCCGGGCACGCTGGCCCTGTTCCTGGCCGGGCTCGGCCTCGCCGGCGCCAGCCGTCGCAGGTGGTTCCGTATCCAGAAAACGTAATTTACGCTTCGAGCAGTGGTGCGGCAGCAGCGACAAGGTTCATCTTGCCCTGGCCATGCCACGTTATCCGCGCCGTTCAAGCAACAGTCGGAGCTGCGCTCTGACGCCGTCCGCCTCGACCCGCTGGTTAATCCATTTCGAGCCGGGCTCGCGGTCCTCGCTCCTCTATTACTTCCAGGTGCCCTTTATCATGATGTACGGTAGCAACGTCGACAATGCGACATAAATGGACGTCCGCAGTTTGGCTAGCAGAGAATGGACGACAGCGAGTAGGAAGGCCGCAGCCATATATCCGGACTTTGTTGAGGCCGCCGCCTCTGTCGCTGACGGAATACGGTGGTCGGGACCTTATCAGAACCGCGTGCTCGAAGCGCATGTCGCATTGCAGGTTTGCTCAACCACGGTCTCACCGATTTCGCCATCACTCTACCTTACATTATTGTTGAGTAAGGCACTCCAAGGCCCGATCCTGGCCGTTTGCAGACCTTAAAGCACCGCCCGAATAGATTTCATTAGTGCAATAATGATAATACGAGTGGTCATCAAAGGGAACTAGACGAAAAACAGCCAGAAGGCTGTTAGTTTCCTATCCTATTTTGTCTTCCTATCCACTAAAGCGAAGCGGCGACCTCGTTCTGCGCGCGGACGAGGTGAACATCCTGCGCGGGGTCACCAAGCAGACCCTGACGCGCTAGGCGAATTGCCGGCCGCGCATATTGTGTTCGACTTTTTCCGGGCTGCACCGCTATGATGGTAGTTGCGGCGGCGGCATCGAGTTGACCCTTAGCCGGTACAGGGGCAGGCCAGGCAACGGCCAGTTCCACGCGATCCTACTGCTTTCACACGCCTATGAAAAATCCGATCAACGGCACCGGTATCTCGACGCAGCTGATGCTTTTGCTGGCCGGCTTTGCGCTCATCATTACCCTGCTGCTGGCAGGTGTGCTCGACAACCTGTTTACCCACCAGGCGGAAGGCGACATTGGCCACCAGTACGCCGAGCTGGCCATCCAGACCACCGACAAACTGGACCGCAGCCTGTTCGAGCGTTATCGCGAGGTGCGTCTGCTGGCCGGCCGCGTAGGATTGGGCGGCCTCGACGCGAGCAGCGACGAGAAGCGACGCTTTCTCGAAGAGATGCAGAACACCTATGCCCATTACGCGTGGCTCGGCCTCACCGACAACGAGGGCAAAGTGCTCATTTCGGCCAACCGGCTCCTCGAAGGCGCGAACGTGGCCGCACGGCCCTGGTTCGGCAACGCGCTCATAAGCATCCACCTGACCGACGTCCACGACGCCAAACTGCTGAGCAAACTGCTGAAACCCGAGGCCAGCGAACCGATGCGTTTCGTGGACATCGCCTTCCCGTATCACGACGCAAACGGCCGCGTCGCCGGCGTCTTCGGCGCCCACCTGAACCTGGACTGGGCCAGGGAAATCGAAAAATCGGTCACTTTGCCCCTGCTGACGAGAAAGCGCGTCGAAACCCTGGTGCTCGCGAGCGACATGACGGTCATCATCGGCCCCAAGCCCCTGTTGGGCACCCGCGTCGCGCTGTCCGATCACGGCTTTGCGGGCGGTGCGCAGGCCGGGTATGCGGCCGAGCGCTTCGGCGACGGCAAGACCTATCTCGTCGGCTACAGCAAGAGCCAAGGCCACAGCGCATCGCCGAGCCTGGGCTGGACGGTGCTGGTGCGCCAGGACATCGGCGAGGCCTATGCCGGGGTCGCCCATTTTCGCCGACAGGTGATGGCGACGGGTGCGGGTATCGCTCTGCTGTTCGCGGCGCTCGCCTTGTGGCTGGCGAAGCGCGTTTCGCGGCCGCTGGCGGCGATCGCCGAATCGGCACGCCGCATTGAGTCGGGCGAAACGGACAACATCGGCGAAGTTAGGGGCGGCTACCGCGAGATCGGCATCCTCGGCGCGTCGCTGCGCTCGCTGATCGGCAAGCTCAAGGCCAACGAAGCCTCGATGCGCCAGGCCGACCGCCGCAAGGAGGGGCGAATAGGGAAAACGGAAAAAATCGGGCGCTAAGCCCTGTTACCGATTCTTGAAGTCCCGCAGCGGCCGATATTTTCCCTCGTCGACCTTCCTGCTCTGGCGCCAGACGTAATCTCCTGTCAGATTGATGTGCTCCCAGCCTAACGGCGAGAGGAATTGCAGCATGCCGTCATCGGCCAGTTTGCCGGACTCGCGCAGCGCTTCGGTTGCCCGCTCCAGGTACACCGTATTCCACAGCACGATTGCGGCGGTCACGAGATTCAGGCCGCTGGCGCGGTACCGCTGCTGCTCGAATGTCCGGTCGCGGATCTCACCCAACCGATGAATGAAGACCGCCCTGGCCAGTGCGTTGCGCGCCTCTCCCTTGTTCAGGCCTGCATGCACGCGCCGGCGTAGCTCGACGTTCTGGAGCCAGTCCAAGATGAACAGCGTGCGCTCGATCCGCCCCAGCTCGCGTAGCGCGATCGCCAGGCCGTTCTGGCGAGGGTAGCTGCCCAGCTTGCGCAGCATGAGCGATGCGGTGACTGTGCCGTGCTTGATCGAGGCGGCCAGGCGGAGCACGTCGTCCCAGTGTGCGCGTAGATGCTTGATGTTTAGACTACCGCCAATCATTGAGCGCAAGGCCGGGTGATCGCCCACCTTGCCCGGCACGTACAGCTTGGTGTCACCTAGATCGCGGATTCGCGGCGCGAAGCGGAAGCCCAGGAGGTGCATCAGTGCGAACACATGGTCGGTGAAACCGGCGGTATCCGTATAGTGCTCCTCAATGCGCAGGTCTGATTCATGGTACAGCAGACCGTCGAGCACATAGGTCGAGTCGCGCACGCCGACGTTGACAACCCTGGTGCTGAACGGCGCGTACTGGTCGGAAATGTGGGTGTAGAACAGCTTGCCGGGTTCGGCGCCGTACTTGGGGTTGATGTGGCCCGTGCTCTCGGCCCGGCCGCCCGCGCGGAAGCGTTGGCCGTCCGACGACGACGTTGTGCCATCCCCCCAGTGCACGGCGAAGGCGTGCTTGAACTGGGCGTTGACCAGTTCAGCCAGGCCGGCCGAATAAGTTTCGTCCCGGATGTGCCAAGCCTGCAACCAGGAGAGTTTCGCATAAGTGGCGCCAGGACTCGATTCCGCCATTTTGGTCAGGCCGAGGTTGATGGCGTCGGCCAGAATCGCGGACATGAGGAACGTCCTGTCGTTGGCCTGCTCCCCGCTCTTGAGGTGAACGAAGTGGCGCGTGAATCCGGTCCAATCGTCCACGTCCATCAGCAGTTCGGTGATCTTGATCCGGGGAAGCATGCCGCTGGCGAAGTCGATCAACGCTTGGGCCTCGTCCGGCACCACGGCATCCTGCGGGCTGATCCTCAGTCCAGTCTCAGTAATAATCGCATCGGGCAGTTCGTTCGTCAGTGCAAGCCGGTTGACGGTGGCCAACTGCTGTTCGAGCAGCAGCAAGCGGTCTTGTAAGTACTGGTCGCAGTCCTGGTTGACGGCGATCGGCAACTCGCGAGCCGTTTTCATGGCTCCGAATCTTTCCGTAGGCAGCAGGTATTCCTCAAAGTCGCGGAACTGGCGCGAGCCCTGCACCCAGATGTCGCCTGATCGAAGCGAATTCTTCAGTTCCGACAAGACGCAAATCTCGTAGAAGCGACGGTCAAGCCCGTCGTCGGTGATGACAAGCGGTTTCCAGCGTGCCTTCACGAACGCGATTGGCGCGTCGTCCGGTACCTTGCTCGCCCCGGTCATGTTCATCTCGCGAAGGACGTCGATCGCATCGAGCACCGCTTGCGCGGCCGGCGCGGCTTTCAGCCTGATCACGTCCAGAAACTCGGGCGTATAACGCCTCAGGGTGCTGTACTGCTCTCCCACCAAATGCAGGTGGTCAAAGGTCTCGGGCTGGGCCAGCTCCGCGGCCTCGGTCACGCTTTGGGTGAAGTCGGTCCACGGCAGCACGGCCTCGATCGCGGCATACGGGTCCATCCCGGATTCCTTTGCCTCGACAAGCGCGCGGCCGATTCGACTGTACAGGCGAACCTTGTCGTTGATGGCCTTGCCCTGCTTCTGGAAGTCCTGCTGATGCTTGTTCTTGGCCGCGCTGAACAGCCTGATCATAATTCGGTCGTGGAGGTCGACCAGTTCGTCCGTCACGGTGGCCATGCCCTCGATAGCCAGTGCAGCCAATGTCGCATAGCGGCGCTCATCCTCGAATTTCGCCAGGTCACGCGGCGTCATCTGCGCACCCTCGCGCGCCATTTTCAGTAGCCGATTCTGGTGGATCTCGCGGCCAAGCCCCTCAGGTAGTGCCAGCGACTGAAATACCTTGAGCCGTTCGATATGTTCGCGCATGTAGCGGGAATTCGGCTTGAGCGGCGACTGGCGCAACCATACCAGCCAAGTAATGCTCATGTCGGGCGCGACGTTGAGCAGGTTGTCCAGGGAGCGCTTGTGGTGCCGCTCCAGGGGGTCGAGCAACGCGCGATAGATACGCCGGTTGGCCCGCGTCACGGCCTCGGCACAGGCCCGCTCGATGACGGTCAACGCAGGTAGGATAATCCGCTTTTGGCGCAGCGTTTCAAGGGAGTGAGCGCCGAGCACCATTGCCTTGTCCGTCTGCACCGCGAGGTCGGCCAGGCTGTGCACTAGCTTGCGGTAGTCCGGCAGCCCGAACACCGACAGGCCCAGGTAGGCGCGCAGCTCGTGCAGGTGTTCATTGCGCGTCTTTTCCCGCTCTGCGTATTCAGGCCAGGCCTCGGCGTCGCTGCGCACCTGCTTGGCGATCCAGTGGAGCACCGGGTCGGGCAGCGCGGTGTCGCTTGCCAGCGCATAGCCAGGGTAGCGCAGCAAACACATCTGCACCGCGAAGCCGAGGCGGTTGGCAGCACCACGGCGTTGCCGGATCAACGCCAAGTCGGCGTCCGTAAAACTGTATTGCTGAATCAGGTCATCCTGACTTCGAGGCAGAATCAGTAAACTGGCGCGTTCGGTTTCAGAAAGTAGTGAGCGGCGTGGCATTCAATTCAGTGGAATGGCAGATTATTTTTTGGCCCTTGTGCGCCGTCGCTTTCGCCCTCCTGGAAGTGGGTCAAACTGACGGTGTCGTTTTGACTGGAGCTTGCTGTCAGATTTGGCATTCCTGTTTAAGCAGAAAACTGGCGAATTCCGCAGCGGGCGGGACGTGATGTGGCTCGGTCTGCCTTCGAATAATGAAAATTTCTTTCTTCGGCGGATCATTTTCGAGCGCGATTGCTTTCAATCTGCCCTCGCGACTTTCCAGTTCCACAGCCGACGCCATGACCAGAGAAATGCCTAGCCCTGCTTGTACGGCACGCTTAACCGCTTCGGTGCTACCTAATTGAATCGACACGCCAATGGACTGAGCATTGTTGCCAAAATACTGTTGCAGAACTCTGTTGGTACCGGTGCCTGATTCCCCGCCCAACAGTCGTTCGCCGATCAACCATTCGCGTGGAATACTCTGCCTGTCGGCCCAGCGGTGATCGTTCGGCACGATTAATACCAGCTCCTCATGGCGCCAAAATTGCGCGACATAGCCAGGGCGGTTGTCCCACCACTCCATGACCGCCACGTCTATTTCAAGACGCTCCAGCTTGTCGGCGATGTCAGGGTTCTTGCCGATTACGATTTTCATCTCGCGAGAGCTTGATTCCTGATACATCTTTAAATGCGGTTGAAGCAGATAGATCCCGGCATTGGAACTTGCGCCGATCACAATGGCGTTCTTGCGGAACAAGGCCTGGGCACGCTCGCTAAGTTGAATCAAATGTTCTGCAAAAGGCAGAAACTCCCTTCCTTGTAAGGTCAGAATGCAACCGTCATTCTTTCGCTCAATCAGGCTGGCGTTCAGCGACTGTTCCAAGCGCTTGATATGTTGCGTTACAGCCGGTTGGGAAAGCCCGGTTTTCTTAGCGGCTTCCCGAAATCCACTACACGATGCAACCGCAAGAAACGTCGCGACACATCCCAGGTCTAGCATCCTGCAGTCACCAAAGTAGGCTCAACCGGATTGTTGATGGCGCCAACAGGTCTCTGCCCGGAGAGTGCCTGAACAATATTCAGCGCCGCTTGTCGCTCGATCTCCAGGCGTACTTCCTTTACCGCCGAGCCTAAATGGGGTGTAAATAAAGTCTGCGCTTGATTAACGAGCAGCGATTGCGGGATGCCTGCTGGCCGGTCGGCGCGGCGCCATTCTTCCATTTCATATACATCGGCGGCGTAGCCTGATAAATGGCCGGCTTTTAATGCGGTACTCACGGCTTGTTCATCGACCACGGAGCCGCGGCATGCATTGATCAGGTAAGCGCCGCGTTTCATCCTGGCGATCGAATCGTCATTGATCAAATGAAAGGTCTCCGGCGTCATCGGCAGCATGGGAACCACGAAATCGCTTTCCTGCAGAAGCGCATCCAGACTGACTCGCTCCAATCCCCAGGCTTGCTCCCGTGCAGAATCGAGCGCAACGCTGTCGCAATACACTAGTCGCATATCAAAACCAGCCAAGCGCTTGGCGATTGCTGTTCCGACCGCGCCCATTCCAATAATGCCAAGCGTTTGGCCAGTCAATCCTGCGCCGTACAATTCCGGGCGCCAGCCTTGAAATTGCCCAGTGCGAATGCGGCGATCGCCTTCAAGCATGTGGCGCGTTAGACCCAGCAGCAATCCGATGGTCAATTCAGCCGTTGGAATCGTCAACAGATCCGGCACGATGGAAAACCAGATGCCGCGCCTCGTGCAGGCTTCCACATCGAAGTTGTCGTAACCCTTCAGGGCTGCCCCAACCATCCTTAGCTTCGGGCAAGCATTCAAAAAATCCTCATCGATGCTATCTGGCATGAACACCATGATGGCGGCGGCGTTTTTTGCTCGGCTCAGCACTTCCTCGCGCGACAAGGTGTCGCGCGTATTGTTGGGAATGACTTCCGCAACGCTTTCCAGTAATTCGAGGATTTCCGGATGTACCCAGTGGGTGACGACTACTTGTGGTTTCATGATTGTTGCAGGTCCTTCCTTATTTGAATTTGTGACGCAAGCGCGAGCTGAGTGCATCAACCAATGTCACCATCGCGAGAATCACCAGCAGGATTGCCGACACTTCCTGGTATAGCATGATGCGCAGCGAGCCCATCAGCTCGAAGCCAATTCCGCCAGCGCCCACCATACCCATCACGGTCGAAGCACGGAAGTTATACTCCCACCGGTAGATCGCGGTATCAGCCATCTGCGGCAACACCTGTGGAAGCACGCCGTGCAGAATGACTTGCAGTCGGCTACCGCCGGCCGCGCGCGCGGCTTCAATCGGCCCTTCGTCGGCATGTTCAATCGCTTCGGCGAAGAACTTGCCGACCATGCCGATCGAGTGCAAGCCGAGTGCCAGCACCCCAGGCAAGGCGCCGAAACCGACGGCGGCAACGAATAGAATGCCCATGATCAGTTCCGGCACCGAACGCAATGCATTGAGTACGATGCGGGCCGCTTGGTACACCAATGGGTGAGGGCTGGTATTGCGTGCGGCCAGGATCGCCAAGGGCAGCGAAAACGCGACGGCTAGCGCAGTCCCGGCAATGCTCATGGCCAGTGTGTCCACCAATGGCTTGATCCAGTTTCGCCATTCAGTGAAGTTCGGCGGCATTGTTTCACCCATGAGCGTCGCAATCGCCGGCAAGCCGTCAGCCAGCTTGCGATAGTCAAGCAGCCCTACGTAGCTTGCGGCAATCAGAGCAATGGCAAGGACAGCGGTCAACTGCAAGGCGCCCCGCCACCATTGGCGCCGGTCAGCTTCAAGCATCTTGTCGTATTCGGCACCGGTGGCACCATTCATCACATTCGATGTCGTCATCATGATTCCCTGTCGCGCAATCGATCACATCTTTGAAAAGTCTAGCTTCAAGATTTTACCCATGTCGCGAATGACGTCGTAATCCTTGTCGGTCACGGAAGTGAAGCCTTCAGCCTTGAAATTCTTCAGCACTTCCGGATCCTTCAGGTCGACGAAAGCTTGCCGGATCTTTTGCTTGAGCTCGGGCTTGAGATTGGAGCGCATGGTCCACGGAAATTGCGGGTAGCCCTTGCTGTAACCCAGCACCTTGACCTTGGACGCGTCGATCAGCTTCCGGTCATTCATGTAGCCCCAGATGTCTTCCGACAGGCCCCCGACATCGGCGTTGCCGTTGGCGACGTTTATGGCGACCGCGTCATGGGTGCCGACGAAGTGGGCGGAATAGTCGCGGTCAACCCTCGCACCCGCGTCGGCCAGCACTGTCTTCGGGATCAGATGGCCCGACGTGGAAACGCGATCACCGAAGGCCACTTTCTTGCCCTTGATGTCCTTGTACGAATTGACGCCGGAATTGACATTGGCGATCAAAACTGAACGATACGTCGCTTTGCCACCTTTGACCATTGCTGCGAACGGCTCAATGTCGCTCTTGCTCTTGGCTAGAACGTAGGACAGCGGACCGAAATACGCCATGTCCAGGCGACCGAATCGCATCGCTTCAATCATCGACGAATAGTCTGTGGTCACGACCAGCTCGATCTTCTTGCCGAGCGCTTTTTCGAGGTACTCCTTGAGCGGCTTGTTGCGCTTGATGAGTTCGGAGGCATTCTCGTCGGGCAGCAGTGCGACCTTAAGGGTGTCAGGATCCGGATCGGCAGCGAGGGCGACATTGCCAAACAGGGTCAAGGCGGCGATGCCTATGACGGCGAACAGTTTTTTCATGCTGGTTCCTTTGCAGTGGCAAGTTGTACGAAAGTGGCTTTGGGTTCAATGGGCTTAGCTTGATGGTCCGGTGCTTCGGACGGCGCTGTCTTTTGCTCGTACAGCGCGGCAGCCTGGACTGGCGTCAAGGCATCCGGTGTGGAATCGAAGACGACATGTCCATGCGACAGGCCGATGATGCGGTCAGCGTATTCGCAGGCCAGATCTACCTGGTGCAGACTGACGACGATGGTGATTCCATCCTCGTGGCAAAAACGTTTGAGTTGGGCCAGCACCTGACGCGACGAAGCCGGGTCGAGGCTCGCTACCGGTTCGTCCGCCAACATCAGACGGGGTTGTTGCGCGAGCGCCCGGGCGATTCCGACGCGCTGCTGCTGGCCGCCGCTTAGGCAATCGACGCGTTCGAGCGCCTTGTGCAATAGACCGACGCGCTCTAGACATTCGAGCGCAATACGGCGTTCCCCGTACGGCAACGGAAACATTGTGCGCCAGGCCGGGTGGTAACCGATGCGGCCCAGCAGTACGTTGGCCAGCACGCTCTGGCGAGCGATCAATTGGTGCTGCTGAAAGATCATGCCTGTGCGCTTGCGATGTTCATGGACACGCCCGGCATGGTCCAACTCTCCCACGCCATCAACCGTAATGTGGCCTGCGCTGGGACGTGCGAGCAAGTTCAGGCTGCGCAACAGGGTGGATTTGCCGGCACCAGAAGCGCCAAGCAATACCGTGAATTGCCCAGGTACGAACGCCAGTGTTGTCGAATGCAAGGCTGTGAAGCTGCCGTACTGTACCGATACTTTGTGAAGTTGGATCATGGCCTCTCCGATCAATAAGGTAATCAATATGGAATATTGATTCGCAAATCAAATATGAGGCCATCGTAGCTAGGGAAGCACTGATTTATTCGCCACCAAGCGCTCCGTCGACGCTGTCCGTCTGAGATAATTTCA
>NZ_JBHSMS010000050.1:0-3955 GCF_042656795.1 Massilia jejuensis
CGCGCCGCCGGCGCCCGCCGTGGCCTCGGCGGCCGTCGCATAGCCAGTGGTGGCGCCGCCGCTCCAGGCGCTGCCGCCCGTCGAGCCCGACGCCGCCTGGCCGCCGGTGCCGGCCGCGCCCGCGCCGCCGTTGCCGCGCGCCAGGCCGCCGGTTCCACTGGCGCCCGCGCCGCCCGTCGCGCCGGCGCCGTTGGCGCCGCCCGAGTTGGTGGCGACGTTGCCGATATGGCTGATCGCGTTGCCGCTGACGGTGCCGTGCAGGGTGCTGTTGGCGGTGGCGCTCGAGGTGTTGAAGGAATTCGAGAAGGTCGAGGTCGCGGTTCCACCGTTGTTGGCGGCGACGGCGCCGACCGCACTGGCCGCCGCTTGGCCGCTGCTGCGGTTCTGGCCGGAATTGTCGCGCGACGACGAATCGTTGCCCTGGTTGGAATTGTCGGTGTTGTCCGTCGTCGTGTGCGTGGAATTGTCGTCCGCACTGGCCGTGCCGCTATCGTTGGCATTGACGCCCGGCCCCGTTTGGGTCACGGTGGTGGACGAATCGGTGGTAGGTTCCGTCGTTTGGGCCTGGGCATTCAAGCCGAAGGCAAGCGACAGGGCAGTGACGAGCAAAGTCTTGTTCATGCAAGTTCCCCTAGGGTGTGTAAATGGGTTCGACGGGATGTGGTTGGGTTCGACCGGCAAACATGCCAGCTGAATTGCCCTGTATGCAAATCGGATGCCACATGTTGCCGAAACTGCTCAACTCTTTGATTGGTATGAGCAATTTTTAAAAAAAATTGACAGAGTTTCTAACGAGCATTGTTGTTAGGAATTTAACCTCCGCCTGCTGTACCGGATGTGAGACATTTGTGTAACGTTTGGCCGGGTTGGACTGGACACTGCGCACGCGGGCTGGCCCCGTCAGGTGCATGGCCACTGCCGGGCCGATCAAGTGGACGGGGCGCGGGCGCCGGGTCGTGATTGCTCAGGCCGCTTATAGCCGGCGTCGACCGCCTGTACCTGAGCCCGGCAATTGAGCAGCTAGGGGGCTTCCCCGGTACCGCCGTGCGAGGGACTGGACTTGCAGGGGTAGGTGGGGGAGTCAGGGACGCATGCCGTGCTTCGCCAGCAGCCGGTACATGGTCGTGCGCGAGACGCCCAGGTCGCGGGCGGCGCGGCTGACGTTCTGGCCGGTGCGGTCGAGGCAGGTGCGTATGGCGAGGCGCTCGGAGCTGCAGCGGGCGTCGTCGAGCACGGCTTCGATCGGCGGCGAGGGCATGACGAGGTCGAGGTCGTCCGGCTCGATCCATTTGCCGTCGGCCATGACCATGGCCCGCCGCACGCGGTTGATCAGCTCGCGCACATTGCCCGGCCAGTCGTGCGCCGCGATCGCCGCGAGGGCCTTGCTGCTGAAGCCTCTCAGGCGCGGCGACCGGTCGCTGGCGAACTGGTGGAAAAAATGCTCGGCCAGTTGGGCCAGGTCCTGGCGCCGTTCGCGCAGCGCGGGCACCGTGAGCGGCAGCACCGAGAGCCGGTAGTACAGGTCTTCGCGGAAATCGCCGCGCGCCACCGCCTGCTGCAGGTCCACGTGCGAGGCCGAGATGACGCGCACGTCGACCGGGATGGCGCGCGTGGCGCCGAGCCGGATGATGGTCTTGTCCTGCAGGAAGCGCAACAGGTTGGACTGCAAGTCCTTCGGCAGGTCGCCGATTTCGTCCAGGAACAGGGTGCCGCCATTCGCCGATTCGATCAGGCCGACCTTGTCGCGCGCCGCGCCGGTGAAGGCGCCGCGTTCGTAGCCGAACAGTTCGGAGTGGATCAGGTTGGGGGCGATGGCGCCGCAGTTGATCGGCACCAGCGGACCGGTCGAGCGCAGCGACTGGCGGTGGATGGCCTGGGCCGTGAGTTCCTTGCCGCTGCCGCTTTCGCCCCAGATCAGCACCGGGGCGTCGACCTTGGCGACGCGTTCGACCTGGCCGCGCAGGCGCTGCATGGCGTCGCAGTTGCCGATGAGCGAAGAGGGTTGGGATCCGGGCCGCGGGCGCGGGCGGCGCAGCAGGGCATGTCCGAGCACGTGGCCGAGGGTGTGGACGAGGCGCCGGGTATCGAGCGGCAGCGTGTGGTAATCGCACAGGTAGTCGGCCACGAGGTCGCGCCAGGCGGGGGCGCCCATGGCCTCGGCACCGAACACGCCGACCCACTGGACCTGGCTGTGCTGGCGCAGGAAGCGCTCGAGATCGGAACAGGCCCGCGACCCGATCACCTGCATCAGCAACCCGACCAGGTAGGCATCCTGGCGCAACTCGAACCGCGCCTCGTCGACGCTGCGCACGGTGCGGATCTGCCAGTCGGGCATTTCCGCGCGCAAGGCGTCGATCGCGCCCGGGTCACCGGGTGATATGCAGAGTAATCGTTTCGGGACCATCCATCCTCCCCGCTCTGGTTGAACGGCGGACCAGGGGTGCGTCTGCCGGCTTCGCCTGAAACTCTGTAACTGCGGGTAAGCATACTGCATTCTTATGTTGCATGGTCGACAATTGAGGGCGCCGTGTTTCGTTACCAACTCGACAATGCGCGGGGCTTGACGCCGGGCCGAAGCTAGGGCAGGCCAAGGAGGTCGGCACGCGGATACGCCCAGCGCGGCAGGTCTCGCGGGCATGGCTGCGCCGTGCCGGCCGCCAGGGACAGGGTCGAGAAATTCGGCTCTCCCGGCGCGCCGAAGCGCACGTCGGTGGCGCTGCCGCCGGCCAGCGAAGGCACGCGCGCAAAGCGCAGCCAGGCGTCGACACGGCAGTCGCGGCGCAATGTCCGCAGCGCCGCCACCGAGCCGCGCTCCTCCCAGCCCCAGGCCACGCTGGCCGGGCCGGGGGGAACGCGCATGCCGCCGATCGCCGGCGGGCAATGCGCTGCCGGCGTGATCGCGGGCGCCAGGCTGAGCACGCCGCGGCGGATGCGGTAGCCATCGGGGCCGTCGCGCGTCACGGCCATCGCGGCCCAGCACAGGGGATTGGCCGGGAAGGCCGACAGCGGCAGGTCGAGGATCGCGGCGCCCGGATCGCCGGCGCGCAGCGCGGCGGCGAGTACGCCGCGCGCGCGTTCGGCCAGCGCGCCCTGCAGCAGGACGAAGCCGGCGGCCAGCGCCACGCCGGCCAGCAGGGCCGCGCGCTCGCCGTGGCGGCGCGTCAGCAGCACGGCCAGCGCCCATACCAGCGCCAGCCCCAGCAACGATCCCCACTGCAGGTGCCCGGTCGACACGAACAGCGCCGGCAGCACCAAAAGAAGTCCCAGCAGCAGGCGGCACCAATACCGGCTGGCGACGTGGGCCGCCAGCGGCGTGCCCAGCGCCAGCCAGAATACCGGCTCGATAATGAAGACCATGTCGCCGTAGTACCAGCGCGGGTCGAACGGGGCGAACGGATGGATGCCGTAGACATTGAGCGCATCCATGCCGAAGTGCAGCAGCAGCCCGGCGAGCGTGACCGCTGCCAGGCCGCGGCGCGCCTGCGCGCTCGCTCGCAACAGGCGGCGCGCCGCCGGCCAGCACAGCCAGAGGGCAGCGAGCAGCAGCAGCGCCTGCGGCAAGGCGTACAGCAGCGTATGGGTATGGCCGCGGTGGTGCAGCAGGTAGCCCAGCGGCGCTGCTGCCAGGGGCGTGAACACCAGGTCGAGGTCGGGGAAGTTGCTGGCCAGCGCCGCGCCCGCCAGCAGCAGGCGGCGGCGCGAGCGCGCGCCGGCCGGGTCCGGTTCCGAAGGCAGCAGGCGATGGGTCAGTTCGCCCAGCGCAAGGCCGACGAGCGAGTGGGTAAGGTTGTCCATGTTGCAATGTTAGCACCGGCTGCGCAGCTTGGCGGGCTGAGCGAACACTCGTGGTTCCGAACGCTCAAGTTGAAACCTTTGAGGTTGAAATCTTTGGCGCTGTCACCGCTACGTGTAGAAATTGAACTGCTGGGCGCTAGCGAGGTCGAACTGCTATTCG
>NZ_JBHSMS010000051.1:0-22359 GCF_042656795.1 Massilia jejuensis
TCATAAATTCTCCCATCGGTGAAGTTTACCAAACAGGAGTGTCCGAAAAAATCAGGGTACCTCAAAATTCTAAGCCCTGCGGTCACGATGGGTCGATGTTTTTCTCCTTTTTTGGCCGTTTTTGGTCGCTGGGCGCGTAGCGAATCGCCGGTTAGAGTGAAGCGGTGGTTGCGCTGCATGATGCGGTCGAGAATGGCGTCGGCAATAGTGGCGTCGCCAATCCAGGCATGCCAGTGCTCGACCGGCAATTGGCTCGTGATAATGGTGGCTTTGTGCCAAGCCCGGTCATCGATGATCTCCAACAGATCGGAGCGCGTCATGCCGTCGATTGGTCCCATACCCCAGTCATCCAGGACCAGCACATCCGTCTTAGCCAATTGCAGCAGCCATTTTCCGAAGGCGCCACTGCCGTGCCGGATCCGCAGTTCTTCCTGCAAACGGGGTACACGCTGATAGATCGCCGAGTATCCACGCCGGCAGGCGTACTGCGCCAACGCGCAGGCCAGCCATGACTTGCCTGCGCCGGTCGGCCCGGTGACCAGCACGCTGTGGCTGGCGCTGACCCAATCGCCCAAGGCCAGGCTCATCACCTCGCGCCGGTCGATTCCGCGACCTGCGCGCGCGTCGATGTCCTCGATCGCAGCCTGTCCATATTTGAGGTGCGCGTCTTAAGTAGCCGCACCAGCTTGCGGTCATTGCGGGCGTGGACCTCGCGGTCGACCAACAGCGCCACGCGCTCTTCGAAGCTCAACGCGGTCATGCCAGGTTGGGCCAGTTGCTCCTCCAAACCAGCTGCCAGGCCGTCCAGCTTCAGGGTGCGCAGTTGCGCCAGGGTGGTGTGCATCATCATCGTCATATCCATTAGTATTTATATTGTTATATCGTTTATTGATAGTAGCCGGGGCCGCGCAGGTGGACGTGCTCAGGGCTGACCCATTCGTCGGCGACCACGGGGACGCTTTGGTCTCGGTTGTTCTTCAGGATGTCGTTTACGTGGCGGTACTGGCAGGCACCGATCTGCAGGGCTAGTATGCAAGCTGCTTCGAGGCGCACCTTGCCGTAGCGCTTGGCCAGCGAGAGCAAACCAAGGCAGGCGCGGTAACCGTGCTCTGGATGCCTGTTCTCAGCCATCAGCCGCGTCACCGCCTCGGCTGTCGCTGGGCCGATGCTTTCGCCCCAGTGGATCAGACGTTGCGGCGTCCATTGCATGTGCGCGCGGTGGGCAGCCGGCATGTGCGCAGGCGTTGTTGTGAAGCCGCCGACGCGGCCGTTGCGGGCGTGGCTGGCTACGCGCTGGCCGCGATGCAGCAGCTCAACCACGGCTGTGGTGATGCGCGCTTCCAGCACTTGGCCAACCAAGGTTTGCGGCACGCTATAGCGGTGGCGTTCGACCTCCACGTGATAGTCGATATGGACCTTTACGGTCTTAAAGCGAGCCATTTCGTAACGCTGTAGCGGTAGGGGCAACAAGGCCGGCGCGTCGATCTCCGCGAACGTGCTGGCACGGCTGCCAGGCAGTTTCTGGAATGGTTTATCGTTGAGCCGTGTGAGCAACGGTGCTATAGCCTGATTGACCTCGTGCACGCTGCCGAACTGCTGGTGACGCAGGCGCGCCATGATCCATCGCTCGACGATTTGCACCGCCGATTCGGCCTTCGCTTTGTCCTGCGGATGGTAAGGGCGCGCGGGCAGGATCGAGGTGCCGTAGTGGCGTGCGAAGTCGAGCACGGTGTCGTTGCCGCGCGGCTCGTAGCGGTTGGCGTCCGAGATCATTGCCTTCGGATTGTCGGGAACGAGGAGTTGTGTGACGCCGCCATAGAAGCTCAGTGCGCGCGCCGTCGACTCGAGCCAGTCGGCCATCGTTTCGCGTGGCGTGGCGCAGGCGTAAGTGTAGCTCGACGCGCCCAGCGAGGCCACGAAGATGTGGGCGCGTCCGCCATCGGTGAGCGCGATGGTGGGGCCGGCGTAATCGATGAACAGCTTCTCGCCGGCGCGGTGGATCTGGCGCATCGACCGCTTGAGTTGCTGGGCGAAGCGGCGGTAGTTTTCGCAGTATTGCGAGTAAGCGTAGGTCTGACAGTCAGCGTAGTCGGCGCGATGCTCCTCCCACAGCAGCATCAATGTCATGCCTTTGCGACGCAGTTCCTGGTGCAAGCGGCCATAGTCGGGCTGCACATAGTCGCGAGCCTTTTGGGACCCGACCATCAGGCGCCGCTCCAGCGCGGCCTCGTCCATGCCTTGCACTGCGGGCCAATCCATGCCTGCGGCAGCCGCCAGACCCACGTACTTCGTTACAACACCTTTCGACAGCCCCAGCGCATTGGCGATCTGCTGGTGCGACAATTTGGCATCAAGCTTGAGCCGTAATACGTCCTTAATCTTACGCATATTGATCCTTGGTGCGGGCACGCTGTTTCCAGTCAAAAAGCTGGGAGCGTACCCGTTAGGTTGCAAAATGCGTAACACCATTATTGCGCTGTACAACGCCATTCCGGTATCGTGACCAGTGATTCCGGTATCGTGACCGCTGATTCCGGAAGATGCTCGAAATCGGTCACGTTCGCCCGGAATGGGCGGTCACGTTGCGCCGGAATGACTGGTCACGATGCCGGATCACTGGTCACGTTCGTCCGGAATACCCACTTAGCGCCCGATTTTTTCCGTTTTCCCTATTCGCCCCTTCAGGCGTTCGTCTGCCGCCTCGATCATCTTCGCGCGGTGCTTGTCGTCGCGGGCCAAGTCGATTTTGTTTAGGCAGATCAGGATGTTCTTGCTGAACCGGCTGATGTTCTCCAGGATGTCGATCTCGGTGCCAATGATGCGGCTGGACGAATCGACGACGAGGACGAACACGTCCGTAAGATGCAGGAAGGCATCGATGTGGGCGTTAACCTCCGGGCGATATTCGTTGAACCTCGGGTAGTTGACGGTCTGTGCGTTGCCCTGCTCCCAAGTGGATAGACCATGACGTCCCTCGTCGAACCTGCAACGGGATCGATGTCGCTCACCAGGCCGAATACAGCCTGGATTAACGAATCTTTGCCGGAGGAGCCATCGCCCACCAGTCGTCTCTGAGAGACTTGAAGACAGGGGCGCACATGGTTTGAATCGCCACGACTATCGTAGACACTCCTGAGCCATAATATAGGGCACAAGGAGAACGTATGAGCGGTAAGCGGTACACAGAAGAATTCAAGATTGCAGCGGTCAAGCAGGTGGCCCAGCGTGGGCACCCAGCGAGCGAAGTAGCGGAGCGGCTCGGGGTAAGCATCCACAGTCTATACGCCTGGACGAAGCGCTATGGCGTACCCGAGGTGGAGCGCAAGGCCGTTGATGCCCAGTCTGACGAAATGCGGCGCCTGAAGGCCGAGCTCAAGCGCGTCACGGAGGAGCGTGACATATTGAAAAAAGCCGCGGTGTACTTTGCCAAGACGTCCGGGTAAGGTACACCTTAATTGCGCAGTTACAGGACCAATTCCCGGTGCGCCGGCTCTGCAAAGTGCTCGAGGTGCATCCGAGTGGGTTCTATGCCTGGCGGCTCAATCCTGAAAGCCGCCGCGCCAAGGAAGACAAGCGCCTGCTCGTGCCTATCAAGGAGTCATGGCTGGAAAGCGGCAGCGTGTACGGCTACCGCAAGGTCAGCGATGATCTGCGCGAGCTTGGTGAGCAATGCGGCATCAACCGCGTTCACCGTCTTATGAGGTCGGCCGGGATCCGTTCGCAAACCGGCTACGCCAAGCGCAAATACAAACGCGGCGGCGCGCCTTCGCTAGTGGCGCCGAATCATTTGCAGCGCCAGTTCGACGTACAGGAACCTAATCGTGTCTGGGTGACGGACATCACGTACATCCGCACTTACGAAGGCTGGCTCTACCTGGCCGTTGTACTGGACCTGTTTTCGCGTCAAGTGGTCGGCTGGTCGATGAGCTCCCGAATCGATCGGGAACTGGCGATGAACGCGCTCCTGATGGCCGTTTGGCGTCGACAGCCCAAGAATACGGTCATGGTGCATTCCGATCAGGGCAGCCAATTCAGCAGCTACGACTGGCGCGACTTCCTGGACGAGCATAACCTGCAGCAGAGCATGAGCCGGCGCGGGAACTGCCATGACAACGCCGTCGCCGAGAGCTTCTTCCAGCTATTGAAACGGGAACGGATTCGACGCAAGACCTACGGTACACGGGAAGAAGCAAAGCAGGATGTCTTCGATTACATCGAGATGTTTTACAATCCGAAGCGCCGGCACAGCTTCAGCAATGACTTGTCGCCGGTCGAATATGAAAAGCAGTATTTCCAGCGGCTCGCGAGTGTCTAGAAAACTCGTGGCGATTCAAACTCGTCTTCTCGCTCCATGCAACGACCACAGTCGATCTGCGCGCGTACTTCACCGCATGCCTGAAGTGGGTGACCGATGAGTTCAGCCCGGCGCCTGTCATTAGCGCGGTGGTTCACCTCGACGAGCAGCACCCGCACTTGCATGTCATCGTACTGCCACTTGTCGGTTCTTCCATGCAAGGCGGCAAGGTGATGGGCTACCAGGGCACGTTCAGGCGCCGTCAGCGCGACTTCTACCTGCGCGTCGCAAAACCGTTCGGCCTCGCCGAGCCGGTCGCCAAAATGGCACTGAACAAGGTCGAGCGCGAAGACTACGCAAACTTGGTAGTCGACCGTCTGCTGGCCTGCCTGCTCGCCCAAGAGATGCAGGCGCCCGTGCGCAAGGAGCTGTTGAAGCTCATCGCCCCCCACCCTTACTCGCTCGGCCGAGCCTTGGGAGTTCCATTGCGCAAGTCCACCAAGGACCGCATCCCAGCCGGCTCGCCAACGGACACCACCAACGTCGTGGAACAGCCGGATGAGCCCTTCACGGTGAACGAGACCGGCACTGGCGGCACTTCGACATCATGCCTGTGTTATGAGTTGACGCAGCAGCAGCAGCAGCAGCAGCAGCGACCGACGACCAGCGCGCGCCTCTCGGACGCGGTCCAGCAGTCCTGCGCATCTGCATCGCCGACGACGGCGCACAGATCCATGTTAGCCGTACCGACGGCGATGTCGTTGCCGATCCTGGCAACGTCGAGCACGTCGGACTCGTAGTTGAGTGCGAGGACGAGCAGCCGGTGTCGAACTTCAACCACGACACAGGCGACTTCGAATGCCCCCCATCGCCTTTGCCATCGCAGAAAACCAAGGTCGAGGCGGTAGTCACGCAAGCCTTGCAATCGCTGGCAGCTGTACGCAAAGCCCAACAGAAGGAGCAGCATCATGACTGAAGTAACTATGGACACGCAGTTCGGCGCTGCAGCGGCCCCGGCAGATGCAGTACTGGAGATCCTCGTGGTGATGGACGCGAAGTACGACGATCCCGAATACATGGCGGCAATGGACGCTTCCAGCGCCAGCCTGGCGCATCAAGCAGGAACGGCAGCAGCAGTTTGGGCAGGCACCTCCGTCGAAGGATCTGCGCGCGCCGTGCTATATCACGTCGACGACGACATGCCGCTAGGTGCTGTCCAAAACTCCATCACGGCCATGGTGCGGGATGGATCTGCGGATGCGACTAATGCCCTCCCTGTCGACCTGATCCCCCTGGACGCGCTGCGCCTCGATGGTGGCACGCAGTCGCGTGTGTCGATCGACGAGGCCGTGATCGCCGACTATGCCAGCGCCTTGCACGACGGTGTCGTGCTGCCGCCGGTGGTCGTGTTCTTCGACGGCGTCGACTTCTGGCTGGCCGACGGTTTCCACCGCTACCACGCCCACGTCCAGGTCGAAGCGCTCGAGATTCCAGGGCAGATCCACACCGGCACGCGGCGTGATGCCGTGCTGTATTCGGTCGGGGCGAACGGCAGCCACGGCCTGCGCCGCACCAACGAGGACAAACGCAGATCGGTCTCGACGCTACTGGCCGATCCCGAGTGGGCATCGTGGAGCCAGGAAATGATCGCCAAGGCCTGCTACGTCTCGACCGGATTCGTTTCCAAGATGGTGGCCACCGCATCTCTTCACAATGAAGAGATGCGGTCCACCACGAAGACTGTCACCCGCAACGGCAAGAGCTACGAGCAGAGCACCGAGAAGATCGGCAAGACGCGCAAGGCAAATGTCGCTACAGTGCTGGCGTCGCAGGGCAATGCCCCGGCTCTCGAGGTCGCCACCCAACACCTGACTCCCGAACAGGCCAGCGAGGCCGTCGCCGGTCTTGAAGATGCTGGCCGAAAACGCGGCGCTGCGCGAGGAGCTGGCCAGTTATAAGGCTCAGCTCGCTGACGTGCTGGAAGAACTGAACGACATCAAGAACGACATGGCCGTGACACTAGCCGACAACGAAATGATGGCCCGTGTGTTCGAGGCCAACGACCAGGTGAAGGCGTCGATGGCCGAGGTCGAGCGCTACCGTGCGGTGGCCGAACAGGCTGGGCGCAACTTGGCTGCACGCTCGCACGAATTCAACGAGCGCGCCCGCAACGTCAGATATTGGAAGTCCCGCGCTGACAAGGCCGAGAAACAACTGGCGGTGACCGACTAATACACGCAACTGGTCGACGTCGTGGTGGGAAAGCTTGTCGACAGCCGTGGTGAGAATGATGCAAGGACGTCATGAGGGACATGATGAAAGAGGAAATGAAGGGCGCGATCCTGCAGCAGCAGGAAGCGTACATTGCTCAGAAGTCCGCTGCGGCGGCCGAGGCCGCGGGATGCCAAGAACAAGCCTCGACGTTCCAGATCGAAGCTACGTATCACAGCGCTGCGGCCTTGGCACAGCTACAACCTGCCGCGCTGCCGCCGGTTGTCGCGGGCGAGGCCGTGCCGGATGAAGCACAGCTCGCGTCGAACGGCGGTGGCTGGTCGGTGCGCGATACGCTTGCGACACCGGACCCCCCCGCCCTAGCTGCTTCGTTTGTACGTACTGAACTACTGGCGCAAAGCCGCCTCGATATCTTGGCTCTCGGCATTGACGCCGCCGCAACCGCTTGCAGCGACCCATTGACGAAGATGCTCGTACATCAGGCCGGGCTCGCGCATGCCGCCGCCTTCAAACTGGTCGACCGCGCCATAGACCAAGACAGTCCGGCTGAAACGGCACGGCTAATGAACTCTGCGGCCCGCATGATGGGCACGTTTCAACAGGCGATGGTGACGCTGCACCGCCTACGAAATGGCGGTCAGCAAACGGTCACGGTGCAGCATATCAACGTGAGTGCCAACCAGGCACTCGTGACTGGGTCGATGGCCACCGGGGCAGAGCTGTCACACGGGGGTATAGGTGAACGATAAAAACAACCCCTTGCAGCCACAACAGTCTCCGCGTTGTGGCGCGAAAACGCGCTCCGGGATGCCCTGCCGGACAGCCACGGTCCGAGGAAAGAAGCGATGCCGCATGCATGGTGGAAACAGTCCTGGCGCGCCGCGAGGTAATCAGAATGCGCTAAAAAGCGGCGCCTATACCAGTGCTGCCAAGGCACAGAGGCGCGATGCCCGGGTGGTCTTGAAGCGTCTACGTGAATTAATCGCCGAAATCGAAAAATTGGTGTGATGCAACCCAGAAGCTGGAATACTGATTGGCTCTGTACACGCTACAGGTTTTATACGGCCTGGATCTGCCCGGCTTCGTCGGCGCCACGCCACCCCGTTACAACAACGAAGCGATCCCGGCACCAGCATGCTCCGTGTGCCGCGAGGCGTTCTTCGAGCGCTCTCGCCAACGGCGTACCGCATTGGGCCAGAATGTCGACGATGGCTTTTAGTTCTGCCCCGTCGAGCACTGCAGGCGAGACGGGTGCGTCTAGTACCGCCTTGCCAACCCAGTTGCAGACGCGCTCCCCGACCCCGTACTCAATCCAGAACTCGGCATTTGCGCCCTGCATTTGCCACCACGCCACCACTGCACGTGCCATGAACTTCAGCCGATCCGCGTGCGGCTCGACCTCCAGCAGGCTGAGGAATGCGAAAGCGACGAACATAGACCCGGATGCCTGCTCCGTTAATGGCGTGAGCAAGGACAGCAGCAAGGCAGTACGCGCGGCCCCAAGGGGGTGAACGTAGCAGCAAGGGCCTCGTCCGATGTTGTGTTGCCCCATGAACATCGCAGCAACCGCTCCGGCAACATGAAGTTCTATTCCCGAGGAGCACTTGGATGCCGAGCGGCGCCATCTCTGGGTCGCCACGAGCTGCTGCGCCAGCGTCTCGCGGATTGATACGGCTGTGCTGTCCGACACCACCTTGCCGTCCAGCCACAGCGGATCCAACGCATGCAGCACAGCTTCCATGGCATCGAACAATGGCTCTTCCGGCAATTGAGCGAGGGGTTTAAGCACATACTCTTCAATTCCCCCGTCGCCGATCGAGACCGCTGCTGCGAGCGCGGCTGTGAAATAGGCATCGTTCCACTCGAACGACAGGTCGCCTGGCTCCTCATCGGGTCCACAACCTATCCCATTGGCTCCAGCGGTCCAAGCCCAGCAATGACGCACCAAGGCACAGAGCAAATCGGGCCGAGTCGCACGCCAGAGTTCGACCGCGAGCGACAGCCATTGCGCCGCTGCGCCCGCGTCCAGCGCAAAGACGCGCGACAGTACATCGGATTGCTTCTGTCTCGGCTGCAACTCGCCTGCAAACCTCTCAACAACTCATTGATGCAAACGGTTCAAGGCGAACTTGGGTGGTGCGGCTGGCTGGGATCGAACCAGCCCAATCGTTGCGAGCTCAATCCTGATCAACATCGCGCCCAGGCCTGTGAGAAACCCATTTTCTTCAACCAGCCGCCAGCTTGCGCGCCCGCAGCCGCGCGAAATTCATCGCCACCGCCACTGCCCCCAGTGCGCCGGCCGCAATCACCGTCGTGGTACCGATCCCCTCCACCAGCGCCCCCGCCAATGCCATCCCGGCGGATTGCCCGAGCAGGAAGCAGGACGAAAAGGCCGATACCGCCGCGCCACGCCGTTCCGGCGCCATCTGCGTGGCGTTGATTTGCAAGGTGTTATGCAGCATGTAGAACCCAAGCCCGGCCAACAGGCATCCGGGAATCGCCCACGGCCACGAAGGCGCCAGCGCCGCCAGCAACAAGCCCGCACCCAGAATCGTCCCGCCCCAGCGTGCCAGGCCCACTTCCCCAAGGCGCCTGACCAGCATGCCCGAGGTCGTCGCAAACAGCACCCCGCCCAGTCCGAACAGCATCACCAGGCTGCCGGCCTTCGACAGCGATACCCCGTGCAGGCGATGCAGGTGCGAAGCAATGAAGGGGAAGGCGCCATACACGAACGCGCCTTCCACGAACACCGTCAGCAGCACCACGCGCGCCCAGCGCGAGGACAGCACATGGCCAAACTCGGCGAGCATGCGGCGCACCGCGTGGCCTTCCGCCTTGCGCACCTGGCGCGCGCGCTCGGGCAGGCGCCGGTTCATCGACAGCAGCGCCACCGAGAGTGCGGCGAACGCCAGCGCAATGCCAAAGAACGGCGCGCGCCAACCCAGGTAGTCGGCCGCCAGTCCGCCCACCATCACGCCGGACGACAAGCCGCCAATCTGCCCCAGCAGGAAGCGCGCCAGGACCGGCTGGCGCCGCTCGTAAGGCACCACATCGCCGATCCACGCCATCGACAAGGGAATGGTCGCGGCGGCAGTGGCGCCCGCCAGCAGGCGCGCACCCAGCAGCATCGGGAAGCTTGGCGCCAGCCCGCATAGCGTCGCGGTGAACGCGCAGGCCACACAGGCCCAACCGACCACGACGTACTTGCCGAAGCGGTCGCCCAGGGGGCCGAAGAACAGCTGCGACGCACCCCATGCGATGGCGAAGCAGGTGATGACCGCCGATGCCACGCCCAGCGAAACGCTGAACTCGCTGGCCAGGTTCGGCAGCTGGGCGTCGGCCACGCGCGACGACATCGCGCTGCAAAACGCCGCCAGCGACAGCCACAGAATGGCCGTCACTGGAATCGTGGTGGCCGCCGCCGGCGCCTGATGAGCTGGTACTTCCGTCAGTCTTCCCCCTCGGCGAAAAAGTCGCCAACCAGCTGGTTGAAGCGCGCCGCATGCTCGATCTGGGTCCAGTGACCGCACTGCCCGAACACGTGCAGCTGCGATTTCGGAATCAGCCCGAACAGCTGGTACGAGCTCTCCAGCGGTATTACTTTGTCCTCGCGGCCGTGGACCACCATGGTCTCGTGCGGCAGCGCGCGGATTGCTTCCACCGGGCTCGCCAGCCCATCGACGCCACGCTGGCGCGGCGCCGGGAACATTTGCGAAAACGCTTCCTGGAATCCAGGCCGGATACTCGCCTCGTAGCGCATCCGCGCCAGCTCGTCATTGACCAGGTTGCGGTTGTACGCGAACACGTCGAGCAGGCCACGCATGTTGTCGAGCGACGGCGTGTAGCCCCACACCCGGTCGAGGCCCTCGGTGATCGGAAACGCGATGCCGGCGCTGCCCATCAGCACCAGGCGGTTGACCCGCTGCGGCGCGCGGATCGCCAGCGCCAGCGCCAGCCCGCCGCCGAACGAGTTGCCGACCACGTGCGCGCGCTCGATGCCCAGCGCGTCCATGAAGTCGATGATGTGGCTGACCCAGGTGTCCATGTTGTATTGGATGCCCGCCGGGCGCTCGGTGTAGCCGAAGCCCACCATGTCGGGCGCCAGCACGCGGAACTGTCTGGCCAGCGCCGGCATGGTCAGGCGCCAGTTGGCCCAGCCGGTCACGCCCGGGCCGGAACCGTGGATCAGCAGCACCGGCGCTCCCTCGCCCTGCTCGTGGTAGTTCGTCTTGACGCCGTTGGCAACGACGGTCTTGCCGATTTCTGGGTTCGGATTGGTCGTCATGATCAGCGCCCCAGGTCCTTGGCGCTGACGCCGCCGATACCCCAATTGGTGTTCGGCACGTCATGCATCCAGACGCGCACGTTTTCCTTCGGCGCACCCACCGCCTCGGACAGCGCCTGCGTCACCTTCTCGATGACGGCGCGCTTCTGTTCCTCGGTCCGGCCTTCCAGCAGATAAATCTGAGCGAACGGCATGATGAATTCCTTTGATAAGTATTTTATACGAAGCGCATGCCAACACTGCCCATGCCCTGAATCCGCAGGCAAACCGAATCGCCGGCCTGCACCGCCACCGCTTCCGTTATGCCGCCCGACAGAATCAGGCTGCCGGCCGGGATTTCCTCGCCGCGCGCACCGAGATGGTTGGCCAGCATCGCGATGGCCGCGGCCGGGTGGCCCAGCACGGCCGCGCCGGCGCCGAAGGCCACCGGCTCGCCATTCTTTTCCAGTACGATGCCGGCCGTGCGCAGGTCTACTTCGCCCACAGCGACCGGGCGGCCGCCGACCACGAAGCGCACTGCCGACGTGTTATCCGCAACGACGCTCTTCAGGTCGAACTTGAAGTCGCGGTAGCGCGAATCGATGACCTCGATCCCCGGCATGACGAAATCGGTCGCCGCCAGCACCGCGCCGATGTGGCAGCCGGGGCCCTTCAGTGCGCGCTTGGTGACGAAGGCGATCTCCGGCTCCACCTTCGGGTGGATCAGCTGCGCCACCTTGCACTCGCCGCCGTCCGGCACCGCGAAGGAATCGGCCAGGAACCCGAAGACCGGTATTTCGACGCCCATCTGCTTCATCTTTGCGTGCGAGGTGAGGCCGGCCTTGAGGCCGACGATCCTGCCGCCGCGCGCTACCTTGCGGCGCCTTATCTCGTCCTGGATCGCGTAGGCGTCGTCCCAGTCCATGCCCGGATAATCCTCAGTGATCTTGGTGGTGTCGCGTGCCTCCAGCTCGCAGTCTTCCAGGTGCTGCGCGAGGCGTACGATGGTTGCGTGGTCGAGATTCATGCTGCCATCCTCCGCTCGCGCGCCAGGGTCATTGCGGTGTCCTCGATCATGTCTTCCTGACCCGCCACCATGCCGCGCCGCCCCAGCTCCACCAGGATGTCGCGCGCCGACACGCCGTACTTCGCCGAGGCGCGCTTGGCGAACAGCAGGAAGGTCGAGTACACGCCGGCATAGCCCAGGGTCAGCGCGTCGCGGTCGATGCGCACCATGTGGTCCATCATCGGCAGCACGATGTCTTCGGCCACGTCCATGATCTGGTACAGGTCAACGCCGGTCTCGATCTCCATGCGGTTGCAGACTGCCACGAACACTTCGAGCCGGGTATTGCCGGCGCCCGCGCCCAGGCCGTTGGTCGAGCCGTCGATGCGCACCGCGCCCGCTTCCACGGCGGCCAGCGAATTGGCCACGCCCATCGCCAGGTTGTCATGGCCGTGGAAGCCGATCTGGGTCTCGGGCCTGAGCACGGCGCGCAGCGCGGCCACGCGCTCGGTCACGCCGTCCGGCAGCAGGTAGCCGGCCGAATCGGTCACGTACACGCATTCGGCGCCGAACGACTCCATCAGCTTGGCCTGCCCGGCCAGCTTCTCGGGGGTATTCATGTGCGCCATCATCAGGAACCCGACGGTGTCGAGGCCCAGCTTGCGCGCCACCGCGATGTGCTGCTCCGCCACGTCGGCTTCGGTGCAGTGGGTCGCCACCCGCACCGTGTGCAGGCCGCAGTCGTGCGCCGCGCGCAGGTGGTCGACGGTGCCGATGCCGGGCACCAGCAGCGCCGACACTTTGGTGCGCTTGAGGTGCGGCAGCACCGCGTTGAGGTACTCGACATCGCTATGCAGCGGAAAGCCGTAGTTCACCGAGCCGCCGCCGAGGCCGTCGCCATGGGTGATCTCGAGCAGCGGCATGCCGGCTTCGTCGAGACCCTTGGCCACCGCGATCATCTGCTCGATCGTGATCTGGTGGCGCTTCGGGTGCATGCCGTCGCGCAGCGTATTGTCATGCAAAATAATCTTCCGGCCTTTAAGGTTCATCTCTTCTCTCCTTGGGTCAGGCGGCCACGCGTTCGAGCGTGAGGCTGCCGTTCAGCAGTTCTTCGGCAAACATCTCGGCGGTGCGGGCGGCGGCCGCCGTCATGATGTCGAGGTTGCCGGCGTATTTCGGCAGGTAGTCGCCCAGCCCTTCCACTTCAAGGAACACCGATACGCGGTTGCCGTCGAAGACCGGGCCGTTGACCAGTTTGTAGCCGGGCACGTATTTCTGCACGTCGGCGATCATGGCGTGGATCGAGGCGGTGATGCGCTCCTCGTCGGGCGCCGACTCGGTCATGCAGTGCACGGTGTCGCGCATGATGATCGGCGGCTCGGCCGGGTTCAACACGATGATCGCCTTGCTCTCCTTTGCGCCGCCCACGTCGCGAATCGCGCCGGCCGTGGTGCGGGTGAATTCGTCGATATTCTTGCGGGTGCCGGGACCGGCGGAGCGCGACGCGACGGTGGCGATGATTTCGCCGTACGCCACCGGCTGCACGCGCGACACCGCAGCCACCATCGGGATCGTCGCCTGGCCACCGCAAGTGACCATGTTCACGTTCATTTCGCTCTTGCCGACCAACGTCTTCAGGTTCACCGGCGGGATGCAGAACGGGCCGATCGCGGCCGGCGTGAGGTCGATCATCAGCACGCCCAGCGCGTTGAGCTTGCGCGAATTTTCGGCGTGGACATAGGCGCTGGTGGCGTCGAACGCGATCTGCACGCCGTCTTCGATGACGTGCGGCAGCAGGCCGTCAACGCCGTCGGCGGTGGTCTTGATGCCCATCTCGCGGGCGCGCTTTAGGCCGTCCGAATCCGGGTCGATGCCCACCATCCAGACCGGTTCTAGCACGGCGCTGCGCTGCAGCTTGGCCAGCAGGTCGGTGCCGATATTGCCCGGCCCGATCACTGCGCATTTGATTTTTTTCATGGAAGATGCTCCGATAAAGTCGTTAGGTAAAGCCAGGTCCTGGACGTCAATGGAAGCGCACCGAGCAGCCGCCAAGGCCGCCGATGCTGACGCGGAAGCTGTCGCCGGCCTTGGCGGGGAACATCGCCGCCAGTGCGCCGGACAGGATGACTTCGCCGGCCTTGAGCGGAATGCCAAGCGCGCCCATGGTGTTGGCCAGCCACGCCACCGCATTTACCGGCGAGCCGAGGGCCGCGGCGCCGGCCCCGGTGGCGATGATTTCGCCGTTGCGCTCAAGGACCATGCCGCACAGCGAGAGGTCGATCTTGCGCGGATCGACCGCCTGGTCGCCCAGCACGAACACCCCGCACGAAGCGTTGTCGGCCACGGTGTCGCCGATCTTGATCTTCCAGTCGCGGATGCGCGAGTCGACGATCTCGAAGCACGGCATCACGCATTCGGTGGCGGCCAGCACCTCGGCGTTGGTCACGCCGGGGCCCATCAGGTCCTTCTTGAGGATGAAGGCGATCTCGCCCTCGGCCTTGGGCTGGATCAGGGTGTCGATCGGCACCGACGCGCCTTCGTTGTAGATCATCCCGTCGAGCATGTAGCCGAAGTCGGGCTGGTACACGCCGAGCATGTTCATCACGGCGCGCGAGGTGACGCCGATCTTCTTGCCGATGATGCGTTCGCCGGCTTCGACCCGGCGTTCGATCATGCGCTGCTGGATGCGGTAGGCATGTTCCACCGTCAGCTCGGGGTGGCGCGCGGTCAGCGGATCGATCACCGAACGCGTAATCAGAGCCTGGTACAGTTCGTCGCCGAGCTGGGTAATGAGTGTCTTGTCCATGGTCACAGTTTGATGCACACGTTTTTAAGTTCGGTATAAAACTCGAGCGAATGGACGCCGCCTTCGCGCCCGATGCCCGACTGCTTGGAGCCGCCAAACGGCGTGCGCAAATCGCGCAGGAACCAGGAGTTGACCCAGACGATGCCCGCTTCCAGTACGCCGCCGAGGCGATGCGCGCGCTGCAGGTTGGTGGTCCACACCGCGGCGGCCAGGCCGTAGGGGTTGTCGTTGGCGCGGCGGATGACTTCTTCTTCGCTGTCGAATGGGGAGATGTGGCAGCACGGGCCGAAGATCTCGTCGCGCATCACCGCCGCGCTGTCGGGCAGGCCGGTCCAGATGGTCGGCTCGACCCACGAGCCGGCTTCCAGTGCGGCCGGCATGTCCGGAACCCCGCCGCCGGTGACGACGGTGGCGCCCTCTTCCACCGCCTTGCGGTAGTACGACAGCACCTTGTCGCGGTGCTCCTGCGAGATCAGGGGGCCCATCTTGCTGGCCGGGTCGGCGGGCAGGCCGGGCTTCATGCTCTCGGCGCCGCGCTTCAGGCGGCTGACGAATTCGTCGAAGATCGGGCGCTCGACGTACACGCGCTCGGTGCCCAGGCATACCTGGCCGCAGTTGGCAAAGGTGGAGCGCAAGGTGCCTTCGATGGCAGCGTCCATGTCGCAATCGGCAAAGACGATGGCGGCGTTCTTGCCGCCCATTTCGAGCGACACAGGACGGGCGCCGTCCGCTGCGGCCTTCATGATGGCCGCGCCGGTGCGCGTCTCGCCGGTGAAGGTGATGGCGCTGACGCCGGGGTGGGTGGTCAGGAACTCGCCGGCGGCGTCCGGGCCGAAGCCGTTGACCACGTTGAACACGCCCTTCGGCATGCCCACCTTGTTCATCACTTCGCCCAGCAGGGCGGCGGTCTGCGGCGTTTCCTCGGAAGGTTTGACGACGACCGTGTTGCCGCACGCGAGCGCCGGGCCGAGTTTCCAGGTCATCAGCAGGAACGGCAGGTTCCACGGGCAGATGACCGCCACCACGCCGACCGGGCGGCGCAGCGAATAGTTCAGCGCGCCGCGTCCGTCGGGGGTGGCCATTTCGAAGAATTCGGACGGCACGTTCTTGACCACGTCAGCGAAGATCTTGAAGTTGGCGGCGCCGCGCGGCACGTCGACGTGGCGGATGAAGTGGGACGGCTGGCCGATGTCGCTCATTTCGGCTTCGGCGAAATCGTCGAAGCGGCGGGTGATTTCGTCGGCCACCGCGTACAGCATGTCGACGCGGTCGGCGACCGCCAGCTTGCCCCAAGGGCCGTCAAGCGCGCTGCGGGCGGCGCGTACCGCGGCATCGACCTCGGGCTTGCCGGCGGCCGCGACGCGGGCGATCACCTTGCCGTCGTACGGGGTCGTCTTGTCGAACCAGTCGGTGGTTGCGACAAATTCGCCGTTGATGAAGTTAAGTATTTCTTTCATTGGTAAGGTCCTTGGATTCGCGGTTACGACTCGAGCGACGCGGCGGCCAGGCCGGCGCGCGCACATGCTTCATCTTGTTCCTCGGAGGCGCCCGAGACGCCGATCGCGCCGATCACGGCAGCGCCGGCCCGGATCGGCAGCCCGCCGCCAAACATCACGAACCGTGGGCGCAGGGGAAGGCCCTGGCGCAGCGCGGCCGACTCCTGCTCCAGCACCTTGCCCCACTGGCTGGTCGGCAAACCGAAGCTCAGCGCGGTGTAGGCCTTGTCCTCGCTGATACCGATCGAGTGCAGCGGCGCACCGCCCATGCGCAGGAAAGCGAGTGGATTGCCGCCGGCATCGACCAGGGCAACATTGATCCTGACGCCCAGTTCGACGGCGTGGCGGACCGCGCCCACGGCGGCGCGCTGCGCCGCTTCCCACCCAAATTCCTGCTGGTCTGATCCTGGTGTCATGTGCTGCCTCCTTGACTACGATCCTATGGAGCGCGTTTCATTCTGTAAAATACTAAATAGGTCTTGATTGATACCGAATAGGTATGGCTTTACGTTGCGCAATCGATGCGCCTGGGGTATAACTTTGCAGTCTCCTTCCTCGGTCAATTCCAATGGACCTGCGTCAGATCCGTTACTTCCTGGTGCTCGCCAGCGAGCTCAATTTCACGCGCGCCGCTGGCCGGCTGCACATTTCGCAGCCGCCGCTGACGCGCCAGATCCAGCAGCTCGAGGCGAGCATGGGCGTGGTGCTGTTCGAGCGAACCACGCGCGGCGTGGCCCTGACCCCGGCCGGCGCGGTGTTCCTGGAGGAGGCGCGCAAGATCGTCGCCCTTACCGACCAGGCCACCAACAAGACGCGGCTGGCGCACCAGGGGCAGCTGGGACGGCTCGACATCGGCGTGTTCGGCTCGGCGATCCTGAACGTGATTCCGACCCTCTTGATCGAACTGCGCAAGACCCATCCCGACATCGTCATCTCGCTGCAGAACACGACCAAGATCCAGCAGGTCGAGGCGGTGCGCGAGAAACGGCTCGACATCGGCTTTAACCGCGTGTTCCCCGAGGTGGAGGACCTGGTGGTGGAGACGGTGATGATGGAAAGCCTGTACGTGGCGATGCACAAGGACCACGAGCTGGTGCGGCGGCGTACGCTGGCGGTCAGGGACCTGAACAACCAGCCGCTGATCCTGTTCCCCAACAACGTGCGCCCGACCTTTGCCGACAACGTGGTGTCGCTGCTGCGCGACGAGGGCTTGACGCCCAACGTGGTGCATGAGGTGGAAGACGTGATGACCTGCATTGCGCTGGTGTCGGCCGGGCTGGGGATGGCGGTGGTGCCGGAATCGGCGGTGAACCTGCAGCTGCCCGGCGTGCGCTACCACCCGCTGCGCTCGGCGGAGGCGAAGGTCGACCTGAGCTGCGTGTACCGCGCGGACAATGCCTCGCCGGCGCTGATGGGGTTTCTCGACATCGTACGCAAGGTACGCAGCCGCAAGATCAAGCTGGTGACCGAGTAGACCCGTGCAACGCGTGGGTGCTCGTGCCCACGCGTGCCTCCGTCCTGGTCAGGTGTAAACAGTCGTGAAGCTCTCCTCCAATACCCCGGTGTGATAGAAGATACTGCGCCCGGCCTGGTCCTCGGTCCAGGTCACGACCGGCTTGTCGCGCTGCGCCTGGTAGCCGAGCCCCGCAAAGGTCTCATTGCGGTTGCCCGACGGGTCGAAGAAGTAGATCGTCTCGCCGCGCGTGAGGCCGTGGCGCGTCGGCGCCACGTCGATCCGCACCCGGTTCTTGGCCATGATGTCGCCCGCCTTCAGGATGTCGTGCCACGAATCGAGGAAGAACGACAGGTGGTGCAAGCCGGCGCGCTCGCCGCCGACGAAGGCAATGTCGTGCGGCTTGCTCGAATGCGACAGGAACGACGCCAGCTGGAACGCGCCGTCCGGTCCCACCGTGATCTGCTCGGTCTGGAAGAAGTTGAGCGCCTCGATGAAGAACCGGGTGTTTTCCGCGACCTTGTTGATGCCGTTGGCGGGGTCGAATTCGCACATCAGCAGGCAGTGGTCGAGCCAGTGCGCGCCGGCACCGCGCACGTCGTCCGGCCAAGGGTCGGGGTTGGTCGAGCCGACGTCGGTGCCGACGCATTCCTTCTGCGCAAACAGGCGCATCTCGTGCCCGCTGGGCATGGCAAACCGGAGCATGCGCCCGCAGTCGGGCAGGCTGCCTGCCGCCAGGTGCTCGACCGCGATCCCGTGCGCGCCGATCCGCTCGGCCAGCGCATCGAGGTCGCTGTCGCGCTCGACCTTGTACGCCACATGGTTGAATCCCGCCTGGTCCGATGGCGTCAGGATCACCGAATACTTGTCCCACTCGTCCCAGCATTTGAGGTACACATTGCCCTCGGCGTCGGTGTGGGTGGTCTTCATGCCGACCACGTTTTCGTAATGCTTCACCGATGCCGCCATGTCCATCACCTTGATGCTGATGTGGCCTATCCGCATGACACCCATTTCTGTCTCCTTTTTTGTAATTCGGTTGCTATCGGTTTTGCTCGTTTGGCGCCGCTGGCGAACGCAGGAAGGCTTTCTTCATCTTACCCACCACTTCCAGCTCCACTTCGCAGTCGGGCACCACGCGGCATGCCAGCACCACGCCCGCTGCTTCTTCCTGCTCGGTTACGTGGGCGCGGCTCATGGCGCCCGACTTGTGGACCTCGCCGGCGCGGATCGCCACCTTGCACACGCCGCAGCCGCCGTTCAGGCAGCCCGCCGGAATGCATTTGCGGCCGATGCGCGCCATGCCCTGCAAGATCGTTTCGCTGCTGCCGCACTGGTAGGTTTCGCCGGTTTCGCGGACCCGCACCGTGTGCTTGCAAGCCGCCGCGTCGAGCCCTTCGGTTGTCGTCAGGGTTCCCATGTCAGATCGCCTTGAACAGTGGGCTGCGGCGCGCGGTCGACTCGGAGTCGGCGGCGGAGATGAATTTTTCCATGTACATATCCCTTTCGAACAGGCGGCCGCGGATCAGCGTCGTGATGCAGGCGTCGATCATTACCGGCGGGCCGCACATGTAGGCCTTGTGCTGGCGGAAGTCACCGCCGAAGTGGCGCGTCGCCACGTCGTGCACGAAGCCGGTTTCGCCTTCCCATGCGTCGCTCTCGGCCGGCGCCGACAGCGCCGGCACATAGGTGAAGTTGGGATGGCGCGCGGCCAGGTCGCGGAACAGCTCGTCGTCATACAGCTCGGCACGGTGGCGGGCGCCGTAGACCAGCGTGATGGCGCGCGTCTCGCCGCGCTCGAGCAGGTCGAGGATCATCGATTTGGGGCTCGACAGGCCGGTGCCGCCGGCCAGGAACAGCAGCTTTTCGGGCGCCGAGCGGCGCACGAAAAAGCGGCCGTAGGGACCGTTCAGGCGCAGGCGGTCGCCTTCCCTGAGCTGGTTGTGGATATAGCCGGTGGCCTGGCCGCCGGGCACGTTGCGGATATTGAGCTCGATCATCCGTTTTTGCGACGGTGCGTTGGCGAGCGAGAACGCGCGCGGCTGGTCCAGCCCCGGCACGTGCAGGTTCACGTACTGGCCGGCCTGGAAATCGATGCCGTCGCCATCGAGCTCGATGTACACGCCCTTGGCGGTCGGGGTCAGATCGACGATCTTCGCCACGGTGCCGGTGAAGTCCTGCATCGGATGCATCTCGGCGTCGGGTTCCTCGTCGATCTCCGCTTCGATCACGATATCGCACGAGGCGGTCGCTACGCATGCCAGGCACTTGCCTTCGTCGCGCTCGAAATCCATCAGCGCAAACGGCGAGGCGTCGCCGATATCGACTTCGCCCTCGACCACCTGCACTTTGCAGGTGCCGCACAGGCCATGCAGGCATGCGTGGGGGATGTAGACGCCGGCGCGCAGGGCGGCGTCGAGCAGGGTCTGCCCGGCCTCGACCTCGACGGTCTGGCTCAGGGGTTCAATACACATTCTCGCGTTCATGCCAGCTCCTCAGAAACCCGTGTTGCCGATGCCGTTCAAGCCGGGGGTTGCGAGGCGCAGCAGCGATTTGTGGGCGACGCCGTTCTCGGCGATGCTCCTGTCCATGTCGGGCGTGAAGCGCGCGCCGTCGAGCGACCATTCGGTCGCGGCCCAGTCGATCCTGGCGAAATCCGGATGGGCGCCATACACCGACGGCAGCAGGTCCTTGACCAGCGCCCCGAACGGCATCTGCGGCGGCAGCGGAAAGGCGCCGGCGAACGGGAACATCATGTGCTCGTCCCATCCGATGTACACCACCTGGTTGCCGTGGAAATTCTCGACTGCGTCCGCGTTCGGGCCGCTGTAGTTTTCGTATGCTGCTTTGACTGCCATGGTTGTCTCCTGATTGTGTGGTGCTTGCGCCGGACGATCCGCGGCCGGCGCCTGGTGTCACGCTGCCTCGTCGTCCTTGTTCAGGCCCTTCCACTCGTTCCAGTTGGCGTTATCGCGCGAATGCAGGAACTCGCCGGGGTCGTTCTCGGAGAAGTGGTAGTACTTGAGGACATCGGGAATCGTCGGGCCGCCGCAGTTGCCCTGGAAGATCTGGTGCGGCGGCATCCAGGCCTGCACATATTTTTCGGGCTCGTGGTCGAACACCGACTTGCAGCCGTCCGAACAGAAATGGAATTTGTCGCCGTTGTAGGTGCTGTGCTTGTACACGCGCTCGGTCGGCTTGCTGGTGTCGGTATAGACCATCGGGATCTGGCAGGTCTGGCACAGCTGCGGCAGTGCTTGGGAGTAGAAGCGCTTGCCGGCCTTTTCCTGGGCGCGCAGGTATTCGAAGCGCGGGCGGTAGTACTTGTCGAAGGTGTTCGGGTATTTTTCGGACAGCCAGTCCAGCTCGGAGTCCTCGGGCACCCAGGTGTGGAAGCCGGCGGCGTTGCCGACGCTGTAGAAGGTCAGCCACAGCTGGTGGGTGATGTGTTCCTTCTCCTCGACCGATTTCTCCCAGAACTTGGGCATCGTGATGCCGTAGCGTCCCAGGTCGTCGAACAGCGCCTTGCCGTTCTGCTCGAAGTACATCTCCCAGCCTTCTTTCCACGACATCACGCGCTTCGGATGCATGTAGTCCATCATCATGCCGACGATGCCGAGCAGGCGGTAGCCGCGCCAGAAGTACTTGTCGATCCAGCGCTGCACGATGGGCAGGTTGTCGGGGTGCTGCTCGAGGATGAACTTGATCACCTCCAGGCCCAGCGTCATGTGGCGCGATTCGTCCGACTGGGCCGAGAAGCCGAAGTTCACGGTGGCCATGTCGCCGTTGTAGGCGGCGCCCGACATGAAGGGCATGAACAGCAGGTTGGTCAGCACGTACTCGAACGAGAACGAGATGGCGGTGACGAATTCGAACGGGCCGGCCGACAGCGCGTCCTCGAAATACGATTTCGGCACCGACAGGTACCAGGCGCGGTCGTACATGTGGAACGGGTCGTGCAGGCCGTCGAAGTACTTGTTGTACTGGCTGATGGTGTGCAGCTGGGTCTGCGCGTGGCGCAGTTCGTCGATCGACTGCATCTGCGAGGCGACCTGGGCACCGACCCCGGGGAAGGCGCGGCCGGCCATCGCAAAGCCGCGGTGGGCGCCGTATTCGAGCGGGGTGACCGCCGTCAGGAAGATCTTCAGGCTGTTGATGTAGCGCGCGTCCGACACGCCGAGGTGTGCGTTGTTCTGGGTGAAGGCGTCGATCACCGCGTACAGCTTGCGCTCCTTTTCACCCTGGTATTTCCAGTAGGCGTCCATGGTCAGGCGGAACGGGTCTTCCCACTTGCTCCAGTCTTCGATCTTGATGCCTTCGAAGTCGCACAGCGGGAATACCTCGGACTGCGACTTGTACGAAAAATCCCAGGCCAGGTCGCTGGTCATGGTGGTGTACTTGTCCTTCAAACTCATTTTCTTGGCTTGGGCCACGATTGTCTCCTGTGATGTTTTGAGGTTGCGCCTGGGTCAGACGCGTTCCAGCGCAAAGTAGTCGTCGGTCTCGTCGATATTTCCGGACAGCGACACCAGCGTCAGGTGGATGTCCTGCGGGTCCCATGGGCGGCCGATGCGCTCTTCGACGCTTTCACGCTTGACCACCAGGCGCCCGGGGGCGTCGATCTTGTAGAGGCCCGGGTACTGCGTGATCGTGGCGTGCGGGTTGTCGGCCTCGATCGACTCGCGGATCGGGCGTGCTTCTTCGTTGTCCTGCAAGGCCAGGAAAACCATTTTTTCAGTCATGTTCTGTCTCCGCTTTCAGGTATTAAAGGCCGCTCTTGGCCAGGCGTTCGGCCAGCTGGCCGGCGC
>NZ_JBHSMS010000051.1:22427-28860 GCF_042656795.1 Massilia jejuensis
TGCGGCTGCCACTTGCCGACCCACTGCGCCAGTTGCTCCTTGTTGGCCGGCGATTCGGCGGCGGCGATCTTCAGCACCGCGCCAGTCCAGCGAGCGTGTTCGTCGAACCACTCGCTCATGAACTCGGTCAGCATCGCGAAGCTGGTCTGCCCCGATGCGCTGGCCAGGTTGCCGAATGACTGGTACACCAGCGGATACAGCAGGCCGTCGAGCACCACGTTCTGCGCCACGAACAGTTCGAACCAGTCTTCGGTGACCAGCATGTTCTCGGCCAGCGCGCGCATGCCCTGCCACGCCGGGTCGTTCTGCCATGCGGCCTTGGCGGTCTTGAGTGCGGTGTCGGTGCCGTCCGCCAGCATCAGGCCGATGCGGGTGATGTACTGGGCAATCCCCAGCCGGTCCATCGCGCACATCATCGTGGCCTGGGTGACCGACACACCGTAGCCCTTGGCCGACATCGCGCAGTTGTTGAGGTTGGCCGCGTACTCGAGATGGCGCAGCGGCAGCAGCAGGTACTCGATTTGCGCGCGCAGTCCGGCGGGGATGGTCGCCAGCATCTGGCGCTTTTCGACAAAGGCAAAGTTGCGTTCGGCCGCATCCTGCTGCTTGCTGCGGGTGATGGTCCAGGCACCGTAGTAGTATTGGCGTGGGTCCAGCAGGCGATACCAGTCGGCCATCTCGATCGCGGTGTTGCGCTTGTCGAAGATGGCGCGGTCCTTCGACCACAGCGGCTGGTAGTGGAAGTTCGTTTCCGGCTGCAGCCCAATGGTCGCCTCAAGGTAGCGCGAGGCCGGCTTGTCGGTGCCGGTGAAGCGCGCCACGGCGTCGAAAGTATGGCGCAGCGGCTTGATGTTCAGGCTCTTGATGTCAACTTGCATCCCATGTCTCCTTGTAAAATTATTTGATCCGGCGCAGCGGAATGCCGGGCTCGGACGGCGTGATCAGGCCGGGCGCGCCAGTGTCGATGAAGCGGACCTGATTGATTGCGCAAAACTCCTGAAAGGCGGCCGCGGGCAGGATCAGTTCCACGCACAGGTCGCGGTCGGCGACGAAGAATTCGAACTCGATGAAGCCGTTTTCCGTTTCATTGGTAACTCTTACCCAGCGGTTATTTGCATTGACTTCGGACATCAGCCGCCCCTATATTGAAAAAGACAAATAAGAAACCGACATATGCGGTATTCATCTAACGCATAGCAAACGGTGTGCCAGCTTGATTCCTCAAGTGCGTTTGCTGCACCGCGAGCACGGCAATATGATTGGGCGCGGCCAAGTCAATACGGAGCATGGATGCTGCGAACGCACAAAGTTGTCCATGAGTATCAATTAGTCAATTCATGAAATTCGCCCAAAAGCGCATGTCATCAAAAGCTTAAAAAAAAACGGCAGTGCTGGCGCCTGAGATTAGAACGAGGAGACCATGCAGTCGAAATCCACAGTGGCCGACGCCGGGGCCGGGCCGGGCGTGAGCCTGCGCCTTCACATCCCCGACAAGATCGAGGACAAGATATTTCCAAATATTCGCGACCTGGCCGAACGGCTGCATTTCAGCCCGACCGACGGCCGCATCTGGCTCGACGACAGCCGTATGATCCTGCTGCGCACCGAGGCCTTCGGGGCCTTGCGCCAGGAACTGATCGAATCGCTGGGGGTCGAGTCGGCGCGCGGCCTGCTGACCCGTATGGGCTACCTGGCCGGCTCCAAGGACGCGGCGCTGGCGCGCAAGGTGCGGCCCGGCGACAACCAGACCAATATGTTCATGGTCGGTCCGCAAATGCACGGCCTCGAAGGCGTGGTGCGGGCCGAACCGGTGCGGCTCGAAATCGACAGCGCCACCGGCCATTTCTATTGCGAGGTGGTGTGGAAGGATTCGTCCGAGGACGAGTCGCACATCTCGATCTACGGGCTGGGATCGGAGCCGGCCTGCTGGATGCAGACCGGCTACGCCAGCGGCTACAGCAGCGCGTTCATGGGCAAGCGGATCCTGTTCCGCGAAGTCGAATGCAGCTCGACCGGCGCCGCCCATTGCCGCGTGATCGGCAAGCCGGTCGAAGAATGGGACGATCCGGAACTGGACATGAAATATCTGGAGGCGCAACCGTTGCAGCAGCGCCGTGGCGTGGCGCCGGGCAGCGCGCCACAGCCGGCTTCTGGCGCGCCTTTGCCAGCCGGGGGCGGCAGCGGCGGGCATGCGGTGGCAATCGGCGCCTCGGCCGGATTTTTCGGCGTGATCCACCGCATCAACCGGGTCGCGGGAACGCGCGCCACCGTGCTGCTGCTCGGCGAAAGCGGCGTCGGCAAAAGCATGTTCGCCTGCGAAGTGCACAGCAAGAGCCCGCGCGCCAACAAGCCCCTCATCCAGCTCAATTGCGCCGCGATGCCAGAGCAACTGATGGAGTCGGAATTGTTCGGGGTCGACAAGGGCGCCTACACCGGCGTCAACGAATCGCGCCCGGGCCGGTTTGAAGCGGCCGACGGCGGCACCATCTTCCTCGATGAAATCGCGTGCCTGAGCCTGACGGCGCAGGCCAAATTGCTACGCGTCCTGCAGAGCGGCGAACTGGAACACCTGGGCAGCACCAGGACCCGCAAGGTCGACGTGCGGGTGGTGGCCGCCACCAACGAAAACCTGAAGGTTGCGGTCGAAGAAGGCCGGTTTCGGAAGGACCTGTATTACCGCCTGAACGTGTTCCCGATCCTGATTCCGCCGCTGCGCGAACGGCGCGCCGACATCCCGCTGCTGCTCGAAAAACTGCTGCGCGAGCTGTGCCAGCGGCACGGGCGCCAGGTTTCCGGCGTCACCAACCGCGCCATGCAGGCCTTGCTGACGTACCAGTGGCCGGGCAATATCCGCGAACTTGAAAACGTGCTCGAGCGCGGCATCATCCTGGCCGACGAAGGCGGTGCGATCGATATCCCGCACGTGTTCAGCGTCGACGAAAGTCCGGCCAACTCGACGCAGCTGGGACTGGCCGAGCTGGCCGCGCTGACGCCGGCGATGCCGAGCCTGGCCGAGACCACCGGCCTGGGGCCGGCGAGCGGCACCTCGATCGACGAGTGGGCGTCGGGCGTGATCGCGCGCCAGCAGTCCACGCTCGGCCAGATCGAGGATGCGCTGATGCAGGCGGCGCTGAAGTCGGCGCACGGCAATATCAGCAAGGCCGCCAGCCTGCTGGGCATCACGCGCGCGCAAATGGATTACCGCACCAAGAAATTGCCGCAGCCGCGCTGAGCGGGAGATCGGGCCGAGGGGCTGGACCGCGCTACCGCCACTGGGCCCTCTCAGAGCAGCTTGTCGAGGGTATCGGCAAGTTGCGCACGCGGCGCCGGTGGCGTGGCTCGACTGCTTCAAACGGGTCGAACACAGCGGACAATTTGATGGTCACCTGCGCTTTGGGGAAAAACTGGAAATTGGGAAGACGTGGCACCCGCGGGATGACATCTGGCGATAGATGTGCTTCTCGAACCGGGCGCTCTTTTGCTTTTTGACATGAAGCAACTCCGTTAGGTGGAGTTACGTATAAAACAGAAAGAAATGTTGGGATTTTCCCAAACTCTTCATGTCACGTCGAGCCTTGAAGCATCATGGCCTGAAAGGCGTATGAAGAGTGGTGCGGCTGGATGCAAGTGGTTGCCCTGCGCACGCGGGGATCGGCCCCTGCTGGCCTGCGAGTTGATCCTGCAGTTGGCGGTTGCCCCGCGCACGCGGGGATCGGCCCTGGGCCAGGATGGTGTCGCTGCCGTCGTGGAGGGTTGCCCCACGCACGCGGGGATCGGCCGGCCAGCTACTGGGGGAAGCCCCGCCTCAACGCGGTTGCCCCGCGCACGCGGGGATCGGCCACAGCGTGACTATCCCGAATAGTATGCCGACCCGGTTGCCCTGCGCACGAGGGGAATCGACCTTCTTGAATGCCATGTATCGGACCGGCATATGGGGGTGTCCCGCGCATGCGGGGATTGTCCGCGATTGGCATACAAAGTGGAACGAGGTATCGAAGGGGGTATTATAAATTCATGAACCTCTTTTTAAGAATTTTCTCCTATGTCGATCCAGGAAAGTTCGGTAGAGGTAGCCGTAAATGTACAGCTTGAGCAGAATGGCGGGATGGTAGGCCGGCCGGCCCGTCTTCGCCGGCGCCACCCGAGCAAAACCCAGGCTGGCAAGATCAAGCTCGTCGACGAACACATCGACGACACGAACCGGATTATCTTCGGCCACGTAGTCGTCCAGAAGCTCGGGCAGCAGCGTGCCTTGTCCGCGGTCCTCGCCCTCAATAAAGCGCTTCATTTCGCACCCGTAGTGATGAGATACTGGCTTAACGTTGACTACGCTGCCGCCGTTTACACGTCCCTACGTTTTTACACAGTCTGGGCCGATTGCAGACCTAGTGTAGCGTCCGCTTACAACCTATAGCGCTCATTGCGATTCGAACTGATCAACGAGCTTGTACAGTAAACTGCACTCATCGAGAGCACCTGTTTCGCCCTCCAACTCATCGATCCGATTACGAACTACGTGGTATTCTCGCGCGGTTCTGATTTTTGATCGTTGGACAATTGCGGCTAGTAGCGATGCGTCATGTCTGAAGAATTCAGGGAAGTTCGTGGCTACTGAACTGTGCAAAATCCTCGAGACCTGGTCACGTTTGCCATTCGTATAGATGCAAGATCGGTAACCCCCGGTGTCAGAATAGTTGTCGCGTCACCTGAATGGAGTGGGCCATACCGGGGGCGGGCAAAGAGAGATTGTGTGGGACAGTATTCAGCAGAACGAAAAGAAGCGCTGTTGCGGCAGATGATGCCGCCGCAGAACCGGTTGGTGTCGGAACTGGCCCGGGAGAGCGGGATCACCGAGCAGACGCTTTATACTTGGCGCCGTCAACTTCGTAGTCAAGGAACGCCGGTGCCAGGTAGTGGAAAAAGTCCAGAAGAATGGAGCTCGGAGGACAAGTTCGCGGTGGTGCTGGAAACGGCAGCGCTGAACGAAAGCGAACTGTCTGAGTATTGCCGCCGCAAGGGGCTCTTTGCGCAGCAGATCGCTACGTGGCGGGCTGCGTGCATGTCGGCCAACGCAAGCGTGGCACAGCAGGCTCGAAGCCAACAGGCGCAGTCGAAGGAAGACAAGAAACGCATTCGCCAGTTGGAGAAGGACCTGCAGCGCAAAGAGAAGGCGCTGGCCGAGGCTGCAGCGCTGCTGATTCTGCGAAAAAAAGCCCAGGCGATCTGGGGGGACAAAGAGGAAGACTGATCAGCGTCCCAGATCGCCTGTTGTGTGTTGAGTTGATCCGGGAAGCAGAGGCAGCTGGCAGCCGGCTGGCACCCGCATGCAGTGAGCTTGGTATCACCCTGCGAACTTTCCAGCGTTGGGTTCGCAACGGCGACGATGCCATCGGCGCCGACAATCGCCCAACCACTGCGAGGCCGGAACCAAGGAACAAGCTGAGTGACGAAGAGCGTACCGAGATCCTGGCAGTGGCAAACAGCGAGGAATTCGGCAGCATGCCGCCGAGCCAGATCGTGCCGACGTTGGCTGATCGAGGTGTGTACATGCCTCGGAATCGAGCTTCTACCGGGTCTTGAAGGCTGCGTCGCAGCAGCATTACCGCGGAAAGGCAAAGAAGCCTTCTGGGCGGGTGGTCACGAGCCATTGCGCTACGGGGCCGAACCAGGTTTGGAGTTGGGACATCACGTGGCTGCCGGCTGCGATCAAGGGAAAGTACTACTACTGGTACATGGTACTCGACATCTACAGCCGGAAAATTGTCGGTCACGAAGTGCATGTGGCCGAATCGGCGGAGTCGGCGTCAAGGCTGATGCGCCGCGCCAGCCTGGCCGAAGGCTTAGCAGGCCGTCCGCTGGTGCTCCACTCGGATAATGGCAGCGCAATGAAGGGCGCCACCATGCTGGCCACGTTGGAGCAATTGGGTGTCGCGCCGTCGTTTAGCCGGCCGCGCGTAAGCAATGACAATGCGTTCGCGGAGTCGCTGTTCAGGACGTGCAAGTACCGACCAGACTACCCGAACAAGCCGTTCGAGAACCTAGAGGACGCGCAGGCGTGGACACAGAAATTTGTGCGCTGGTATAACCAGGATCACAAGCACAGCGGCCTGAAATTCGTGACGCCGGCACAGCGGCATGGCGGCCAAGCTGATGCGATTCTGAGCCACCGTGAACAGGTGTACCAAAAGGCCAGAAGCCGCAATCCGCAGCGCTGGTCGCGGAATGTCAGAAACTGGAGCCTGGACGATCAGGTCTGGTTGAATCCGGAACGGATTCGGCCAGAAGAATTAAAGCAAGTTGCGTAAGGTGACGCGACAACTACGTTGACAAACACCGGTAACGCGGCGTTAATCGCCGCTAGCCTTTCTTAGGGAAGCACTGATTTATTCGCCACCAAGCGCTCCGTCGACGCTGTCCGTCTGAGATAATTTCA
>NZ_JBHSMS010000052.1:0-6670 GCF_042656795.1 Massilia jejuensis
CGCTTCACAAACGCAATTATCTAACCACCAATTCTGGCCCCGCACACAGAATTCCTGACAGGTCCACGCGATAGCTGTCCCGGTCACCGTACGGCAGGTCAAATACCTCAACAATATAGTTGAGCAGGACCACCGCGCGATCAAACGCGTGACCAGGCCGATGCTTGGCTTCAAGTCCTTTCGTGCAGCGGCCAACGTGCTCGCCGGCATCGAGCTCATGCACATGATCCGCAAGGACCAGTTCAGGATCCAAGGCATTGCTCGCACATCGTTTGCCGAGCAATTTTATGCGTTGGCAGGACAAATCCGTCCAGTTTGAAAGCGGCCTACTCCTCGCCAGCAAATCTGAGCCTCAAATCGCTAACGCGACACAACCCTCCTCGATGATTTCCAAACCGAGCCTGCCGCGTCTTACGTGCATCACCGCCAGGGCGCGGCGCATCTTTTCCACGAGACGCCCACACAAGGAAAATAAGTCATCGCGCGGATCGCCGACGATCTGGAATTCGTAGCCGCCCGGCGCGCCGTCGCGAAGCTCGAATGCCTCCAGCGAGACGATGTCGCCGTGCAGATGGGTACGCAGATGAAACTCGTGCATCACTCCGTTGCAATCGGATAGCTTGACTGGTTCAAGACGGACATGCTCGAACTTATCGAGACCAACACGCGTGGCTACCTCGCTGTTGAAACACCGGGAACACAACACCCGGTAGCCGACATCGATTGACCCGTAGTTGACGGTGTCGTAGCCCGCCGTGACGGCGCCACATCCTTCACAGACGATTTCAGACATGCTGCTCCCTCTTCAATGCAGTGTTGATGGCGCCGTCGGCGTACCGCCACAGCATTTTTTGACTTTTTTACCGCTGCCACAAGGACAAGGATCGTTGCGCCCGACCTTCGGTGTCGCCCGGACGATGGGCATTGCCGGCATGGGCGCGTGGCCGGGCATCGCTCGCCGCGATTTCCAATAGGCTGCGATCTCGACCAACGACGGCACTATGGCATCGATCCATCGGGCAGCATCGCCTTGCTTGTCGGTGATCGCAATGCCATCTTCGGTCCCCAAACGCATGAATGGCGCGAACCAGGTCGGTTGTCCGACGGCGAGCAGGCTCCACGCGCGCTCGTCGAACTGGAAACCGCAGAGGAAACCATCTGACCATTCGGCGGCGCCGTAGTCTGCGCCGCGCACGAACATGGGCTCGAAACCGGCCGGGTCGGTGTTGAAAGCCTCGACGACCGCGTTGTAATGCCGCATCAGCAGCGAGAGGACGCGGTTCGCATGCGAGTTATTGTCGAACACGGGCTCGGCCCGGCCATCGACATGGTCCCACACCCATGGCAACCACGCGGACGGGGGAATCAGCCCGGGACCGATGGCGATCGCGGTAAGGTAGCCGTCGAGCATCGCGAGATCCATCGACGTCGATTCTATCGATTCGTCGGCAAGAAAATCATCAAGGTCGCGAAGTTCGGCATCGGACAAGCCGTGCATGGTTGGGTTGCGCTTGTCCTGGCCGGGCGGCGGGCCAATCACCGCGTCGATGCCCTGTTCATTAATGGTGCGCATGGCCTCGTCCAGCGCCGCCTGGTCGGTCGGGAATAGATCATCCCAAACGGTCGAGTTACCGTGCTCGTCGACCACTTCGAGTATCCAATCCTCATTCTCTGCGCGATAGATTTCCACCTCGACGCTCCTTCCATTACGGCTTGCTGTCCGATTCAGAGGGGAATAGATGATGGGCATGTCGTCGTCGATATTTGTCACTTTTTTTCAATCCTGGTTGTTCTGCTTGTTGATGCGTTCTGAAAGGGGAGAACAGGGGAAACGGGAAAAATCGTACGCTAAGGTTTTTCCCGTGTTGCTCAGCTAATTTGTGAGCTTATGGCGGGCCAGCAGTCGCGCCACCGTAGACGGATGGACATTGAACAGGCGCGCGGATTCGGCGGCCGTTTTCTGGCCAGAATTGACTAGGTGGACAATTTCCTTTTGTTGCGTTGGCGTGAGCTTGGGACGGCGACCGCCGATACGGCCTTCTTCGCGGGCGGCCAACAAGCCACTGTGGGTGCGCTCGCGCAACATGGCGCGTTCGAACTCGGCGAACGATCCCACAATTTGCATCATCATGCGCCCGGCCGGTGAGGTGGTGTCGACGGCTTCGGTAAGGCTGAGGAATCCAGCACCGGTTTTCTCGACCCTATCCATGAGGGTCAATACGTCCTTGAGCGAGCGTGACAGGCGGTCGAGCTTCCAGACAACCAGCACATCATCCTTGCGCAAATGATCGAGCAGGCGGCTCAGTTCCGGACGATTCCAGCGGCCAGTCGACACCTTCTCTTCAAATATCCGTCCGCACCCCGCCGCGTTCAACGCCGCAATCTGTGCCGTGTTGTCCTGGTCTTGGGTGGAGACACGGGCATAACCGATTCGCATGAGTTTGCCCTCTCTTACTTGACTTCGGATGCAGTTGGATCAAGCCGATCCGGGCTGGGACGATTCTCCAGCCGCGCCTTCGATAGCGCCACCGCCTCGTGCAGCTTTTGCTCCAGCAATTGCCGGGACGGCAAGCCGGTCAGGTATTCAGCGACATGAATGCCGCTTTGATCCAGCTCCAGCAATTCGATCTGTTCACGGTTCTTGCCCGTGCAGAGGATGATTCCTAGTGGTGGCGCTTCGCCAGGTTCTTGTTCATATTTGGCCAGCCAGCGCAGGTAGAGCTCCATCTGGCCTTTGTCAGCGGCCTTGAATTCGCCGAGCTTGAGTTCGATGGCGACCAGGCGCCGCAAGCGGCGGTTGTAGAACAGCAAGTCAATGTAAAAATCGTTGTTGTCTATTTGCAGCCGTTTTTGACGGGCGACAAAGCTGAAGCCGGCCCCCAGCTCCAACAAGAAATTTTCCAGTTCGCGCAGGATAGCGTCTTCGAGATCTTTTTCAAGGTAGCGATCGCGCAACCCCAGAAAGTCCAGCACGTAAGGATCCTTCAGCACGAGGTTCGGGCCAAGCACTCCTTGATCGCGCAGGGTCGCCAGTTCACTCGTGAGCAATTCGTCGGGCTTGCGCGAGAGCGCCGTGCGCTCGAACAACATGGAATCGAGGCGTCCCTGCAAGGTGCGGGTGCTCCAGCCCTCGCTACGGCACATTTCCAGATAGAACTCCCGCTTGAGGGGATCATCGATGTAGATTAGGCTGCGCAAATGGGTCCAGCTCAATTGTCTACTCAGTGCGTAGACAATTTCCTCGGTCTCGAACACCTCGCCAAAGCGCAGCATGTGGCGCAGGTTCTTGGCGCCGAAGCCGCGCCCGTGTTCGGCTTCCAATTGTCGCGCCAGCGAAGCGACGATCTGTTCGCCGTAGCCGGCCCGCTCCCCTTGGAGCCCCTCGGCGCGTATGCGCCGGCCAATGCGCCAGTACAGCATGGTCAAGGCCGAATTGACGGTGGCGGCCAGTCCGGCCCGCGCTTCGTTGATCAGGACGCGGATGTCGCCGGCTAGGCCGGTTGTTGTCACTGCTGCAGCTTGCACGTTTTGCGGTTCCACCAGCTAGCTCCTCGATACGGTTCGTTCAGCACAAACCTGCTGCCAATGACAATCATTATGCAATACATTTACGCACCACGTAAACGCCATAGGAATCGTGGGTATTTTCAACTTGCTGAACTGTGAGGGCGAGTTATTAGAAGTCCACGCGAAATCGCCGCTGACCGGGTGAGACGGTATCCGGAATTACGCGCTCTTTGCTACATCGGTGACCTCATTCCAAAGTGAAAATGCTTGGGTACGCACGTGCCGGTACTGCTCCGCTGTTAAGCGGTTACGCTGACACCGGAAGGCATTGTTGATGGGGCCATGCGCCGACAAAAAACGCTGGGTGTGGCCGGGTGACTTAAAGCGGCGCATCTGTCGTTCCCGTGGCCGCGTCGGTTGATGAGATAGTTCCGCCCGGTTGTTGAGACCCTTATGCTGACGATGCTCGACACCGGGCAAAATTTGCATCTTCGCCGCAGCATAGCTCTTCAGTTTGTCGGTGATCAGCACCCGTGGCGCGTTACGTAAGCCCTTGAGAAGCTTGCGGAAAAAGCGTTTTGCTGCCGGCCTGTTTCGCCGGCTCTGCATCAAGATATCGAGCACATGACCGTTCTGATCGACTGCACGCCAGAGGTAATAGTGCGTTCCCTTTATTGTTAGCACCACCTCGTCCAGATGCCATTTGTCCCCGCGCTGCGGTTGACGCCGGCGAAGTGCATTGGCATATTCCCGGCCGAACTTCAACGTCCATTGGCGAATCGTTTCGTACGTGACGATAACGCCACGGCTGGCCATAAGCTCTTCTATGTCACAAAAAACTCAGCGCGAACCGGAAGTAGAGCGACACGACATGGCTGATGATTTCCGCCGGGTAGCGGAAGCCGCGGTAAAGTAGCGATTTGTTCATCCCAAGACTTTACCGAATTTTCCGACGACCGTAAGTTGACAGTACCCTGGCCGTCCCTGGTGCGCTACGCAGCTTCCGGTATCCTACCGATCGACAACAACCCGGTCGAAAACGCGATTCGCCCCATCGCCATCGGTAAGAAGAACTGGCTGTTTGCAGGGTCAGAGCGTGCTGGCCGCCGCGCCGCCGCCATCCAGAGCCTGTTTGCCACCGCTAAACTCAACGGGCTGGATCCAGCCCGCTGGCTTGCCGATACCCTCGACAGGCTGCCGACTTGCCCGAACAGCAAGATCGATTCGCTGCTGCCATTTGCGGACTCTACGCCGGCTTGACTCAGCCGTGAAGGTGGGAGGGCTGGACGCTTACATTCGCCGAGCAACTCTACGCGCTGGCACGACAAGTCCGTCCAGCCTGAGGGGCCGCGGCTATGGATCGGCCGTATGTCGGCCTTGGATCAGTAACGCGACAGAACCATGGCGGGTGCATTCAAAGGGAGGCGCGCGAATCTCGCGTTGGTCACGCTACGGTAACGCAGGCTTGCTAGGCTCTATAGCGTACCAATATTTCCCAATTGCTAAACGGAGCCATCATGAACGACGCTTTATCGGCCCAGTCCTCATCCTATCCGACGCTCGCCGCCAGCGTCGCGACCGTCTTCGCCAGCGTGCTGCTGAGCGCCTGCGGCGGCGACTCAGCCGACCTGCAGAACCCCGGCGCGGCATGGCCGCCGACGCCGACCGTCACAGCGCACCGCGGTGCCTCCGCGCTGCGTCCGGAGCACACCATCGCCGCTTACCTCAAGGCCATCGACGACGGCGCCGATATCATCGAGCCCGATCTCGTTGCGACGAAGGACGGCGTGCTGGTAGCGCGCCACGAGAACGATATTACCGGCACCACCAATGTGTCCACCGTCAGCCAGTTCGCCGGGCGCAAGACGACCAAAAACATCGACGGCATACCTGTCACCGGCTGGTTTACCGAAGACTTCACGCTGGCCGAGCTCAAGACCTTGCGGGCAAAGGAACGCATCCCTGCCAACCGGCCCGCCAATGCCGCCTACGACGGCCAGGTCGACGTGCCGACGCTCCAGGAAGTGATTGACCTGGTAAAGAAAGAAAGCCTTGCCCGCAACAAGGTCATCGGAATTTATCCGGAGACGAAGCACCCGACTTACTTCAAGTCGATCGGCCTGCCGCTGGAGAAGCGCCTGGTCGACCAGCTGGTCGCGAGCGGCTACCGCGGCAAGGCGGCGGCGGTTTTCCTGCAGTCGTTCGAAGTGGCCAACCTGAAGGAACTGCGCAGCCTGACGGACATGCGCATTGTGCAGCTGATCGACAATCCGAAAAATCCACCGGCGCCAAACGGCACGCCGCGCAATGCGCCCTATGACTTCGTCGCGTCGGGCAGCACGCGCACCTATGCCGACCTGGTCACCCCCGCCGGCCTGCGGGAAATCGCGCTGTATGCGGACGTAGTGTCGCCGTACAAGGAAGTGATCATAGCGCGCACCGCAAGCAATGAACTGGGCGCGGCGACCAGCTTCGTGGCCGATGCCAAGGCAGCCGGCCTGCAAGTGCACACCTGGACACTGCGGCCCGAAAATCCCTTCCTGCCGGTGAGCATGCGCAGGCCTGACGTGACGTCACTGTCGCAGCGCGGCGATGGGGTGGGCGAGATCACCGCTTACCTGAAAGCCGGCATCGATGGCTTTTTCACGGACGATCCCGCGGTGGGCCGCGCCGCGGTCGCGGCCTTCAAATAGCGGTTCCTGGCCGGAGCACGGCATGTCATCGGCCATTCAAGCGGGATATCCATACTTGCCTTTTCCATAAAAGTAAGGTGATCATGTTCGCTCGCAGCCAACGCTATTTAATGTCTCTCGTACTTCCGGTGTGCATGCTGACGGCACACCGGCAATCACGAGCGCGCCACAGTCCTTGAGAGGCATGTATCTAGCATGTATCTGCCCCGACGGCGTGGCATCGTTCAGCATCAAAGGCGTGAACTACCTGATCACCGCCAACAGAACATCTGCGCCTCGCGACCGTCAGAACAATGCCACCACCGAGATCGATCCGGATGTCGATTCCGGGAATAGGCACCGGGTCCGATGCAGTCGGATGCGCCATGGACATAACGCCGGCTGTCCCCTTGATAGCACCGAGGTGGCTCTGTCGCATTGTTGAGCTGGCGACGAATTTTCTCGAGCATAGCGTGACCTCAGCTTACGCT
>NZ_JBHSMS010000053.1:0-106514 GCF_042656795.1 Massilia jejuensis
CGCTTCACAAACGCAATTATCTAACCACCAATTCTGGCCCCGCACACAGAATTCCTGACAGGTCCCTCGAATATCAGCCCAAGCTCAACCTGGAGAAGAACCGCATCGTCGGTTGCGAGGCGCTGCTGCGCTGGCAGAGTCCTGAATTCGGCCGGGTCATGCGGAACGACTTCATTCCTCGTCTTGAAGAAACTGGTGGCATTGTAGCGGTGGGGAACTGGGTAATTCGCACTGCTGTCGATCAAGCAAAGACATGGCTTGATCACGGCCACCTCATTGCCGTGTCAGTCAACGTATCGGCGCTGCAGTTTAGGCAAGCAGGACTGGTCGAGCAGGTGGTCGCCATGCTGAATGCGTCTGGCCTGCCACCTGCGCTGCTTCAGGTCGAGATCACCGAAAGTCTTCTCATGAAGGACGCTGACAAAAGCGAAGCCATCATGCGCGAACTGATGAAGGTTGGCGTTAATGTGTCGCTAGACGACTTTGGCACTGGTTATTCATCGCTCAGCTACCTGCGTCGTTTCCCAATTAGCGAGCTCAAGATCGACAGATCGTTCGTCATGGATATAGGGACGAACGAGACCGCAGCTCAAATCGTCAAGACGGTGATCGATCTCGGGCATGCCCTGGGGATGAAAGTCACTGCCGAAGGCGTGGAAACTGACAAACAGCGAAATGAACTTCAAAGCCTTGGATGCAATGAAATTCAAGGCTACGTGCTCTCCCGGCCACTGCAAAAAGACGCATTTGAAGCGCTGATCAACATGGTGCGGCCATAGCGCGCTCCTCCGGCTGGAGCATGCGCATGGACGCTGGCGTCGATACAGACTGGCTGGCCAGGCCGCTGCCCGAATCGGTCTAAGTACTCGCCCAAAAATAAATGTGCTTTTGGCTGCCAGAACCGGCGCGTTGCTGCGTTGGCCCCTGTCCGCTTGCGGTGCTTGCAGTGCTCGCACTGCGGCGCACTCGCCGCCTTGCACCGCATCCGGTTCTGTTTGCCAAAATTCACATTTATTTCCGGTCGTGTACTTAGCTGGCGCTCGATCCGGTGGGCATGCGCACCGGCATCGACGGCCTGTCCCTGCGCGTGAAGCAGGCGCCGGGCCGCGTGCCCTGCGACGGCACGGCCTACGTGTACACTCACCGGTGAGGTAGCCTTCGGCGATTCGGTCACTGCCGGCCACACCGTATTGATCACCAGTTCCTCATGGAGCACCGCGCGCGTGCGTTCCTGCGTTCAGCGCACCGGTCCCGGCGCCTGGTTCGACACATGCTTCGCAAACGCCTTGGCCAGCACCGCGTGCCGGTGCTCGAAGAACAATTTTACGAACCAGCCCACCAGCGGCCCCGCCACGCGCGGCGAGAAGGTGAGGTTGTCGGTGACGGTCGCACCGCCAGCCGTCGGCGTGACGATGCGCTCGTGACGCCAGGAACGCATGGATAGCAGAGGCGATTGCTCGACGAAACGGCGGCCAGGGTCGAGTTCGACGAAGGTCAGCTTCGACATGTCGATCGGGAAGATTCCAAGCAACAGGAACTGGCAGCGGCAGAGCGGCTTGTCGAGGGTGGTGTCTTCGCCGATATGGGTCATGCCTTTTGGAAAAGTAATCTTCAGGACTGGCCACATCTCGGCCTTGATGCCCTTGATGGAAGTCGACCAGTCCCAGACTTCTTTGGCGGAAGCAGGAACGGTCGTCGTGAATGTATGTCGTACTGTTGCCATCGGGCCTCCGCTGTTCAAGGAGTCCATTGTCGGCACAAGTGTGACATCGGTCCGTTAGCCAGTTCGCAGTTCGAATCAGTTTTTCAGCCAATAAAATGTAAAAATGCTTGTCGCGTTTTTACCGTACTTTACGTTTTTTCCAGAATCACGATGTGTGGATGCCTTCGGACTTTTCGGATTCCACCGTCGCGCCTGCGCATTGCGCATGATTAGCAATCGTCCTGGCGCGAATGAAACCGTATGGACGGCTCCGGCCAGCTTGTCGTCACCGATCTGGTCTCCTTGCTCGCCAGTGCCGTAACCGGCGAAGTGATCGACCATGCGCACCGTGTGGAAGGGGCCACTGGTCTGGCCAGCGCCTGGCCGTCGGTCCGAGCAAATGCGCCGTGCGTCGCGCGCGCGAACAGCGTTACAAGACGAAAGAATGAATATGATGGATCGGTTCGCTTGCGAGACTGTTATCTGTCTGGTAACGAACGACACCGGGATGGTCTTTATGATAACGTCTTGCGATCTTGTTGCCCGCCGCGAGCGGGTCTGGCCATTTACGGAGTCTGTATGCGTGTTTATCGTTTGCTGGGAAGCGTGGCCCTGCTGGCCGCGTTCGGGATGTCGGTCGCGGGTCCCGCGCAGGCACAGAACGCGATGCAGGCGGCCGTGCCGCAAGCGGACACCTTTACTCTCAAGCTGCCCCCGGGCGACCCGGCGGCCGCCGCCGCGCAAACGGGGACGATGCAATTCATCGGCACCGCGACCGTCCTGATCCGCTACCAGGGCCTGACCATCCTCACCGACCCGAATTTCGTGCACAAGGGCGAGCACGTGCACCTTGGCTACGGGCTGACCTCGCAGCGCCAGACCAACCCCGCCATCGAATTCGACAAGCTGCCGCCGATCGACCTGGTGATCCTGTCGCACATGCACGACGATCACTTCGACAAGCTGGTGCAGGAGCGCCTGAATCGCAACACGCCGATCGTGTCCACGCGCGAAGCGAGCGAAGGTCTCAAGCGCCTGGGTTTCCAGCAGCGTTTCGCATTATCGGACTGGGACCGGCTCGAGGTGAGCAAGGGAGAAGCGCGCCTGCGCATCACCGCGGTTCCCGGCCGTCACGGCGCGGCCGGCGTCTCGGTGCTGTTGCCGACGGTGATGGGCAGCGTGCTCGATTTCGGCGCGAATGCCGATGTCCCGGATTACCGCATGTATATCAGCGGCGATACCCTGGTCTACGACGACATCCACACGATTGCGCAGCGCTATCCCGGTATCGACCTGGCCCTGCTTCACCTGGGCGGCACGCGCATCCTGGGCACGTTCAAGGTGACCATGGATGGCAAGGACGGGGTGCAGATGATGCAGATCGTCAAACCAAAAAAGACGGTCCCGATCCACTACAACGACTACGACGTATTCAAGTCGCCACTCTCCGAATTCGCGCGCGAAGTGAAGGCGGCGGGGCTGGACGAAGGTGTGGTCTACCTTGCGCACGGCGATACGTATACATTCACGCCGCGCAAAGCGCCCAAGCCCGCGCCCTAACCCTGGATGGCGCCGCTGGCCGGCGATTCGGGGTCGAGCGAGGTGATTTCGCCGCCGAATTCGTGTGGCATGACGATCGGCACCTGCAGGCAAATGCTCTTGGTCGGAAGCACGGCTTCCCAGTCCTTGACAAGTTCCCGGTAGGCGACGCCGACCGGACGAATTTTGCGGTCGAGGTCGAACAGGCCGAGCGCATTCACATTCCCATTGTTCCTGCGCAGCGCGCTGTCCCAGTCGACCTGGTCGGTCAGCGAATACCAGGTGAAGCCGATCAGCGGTACCCCGTTGTTACGCACCCGCAGCACATTCGCCCATTCCTTCTTCAGCCAGTAGACGGCTTCGTCGCCGGCCGGCCCCTGGCACAAGTTCGTTTCCGTGTGCATCACGGGCAGCCGGTAGCGGTTGTAATACTGGTGGGTGATGACGGCATAGCCGAAGATTTCGCCGGCGGCGCGTGTCATGCCGTCGGCAGAAACGTAGTGCTCGTTGGTCCGGTAGTAGTCGTTGCCCATGATGCAGTGATGCTTGAGATTGTGGCTTAGGAAAAAATGGTATTCGTCGCGCCGCATCCCGTTGTCGAGCAGGTATTCGTACATGTCCGAATCGACGCGCCGGCCATAATTCAAGTCGAGGGCCAGGAAGCGGCGCGCGTTGTTGAACTCGGCCAGGCGGATCGCGTCGGGTGACTCGGCGTGAAAGTACTCGGTCGATTCGCTCTGGATGAACAGCGCATCCGGGCGCACCTTGATAATGGCGTGCATGGCCAGGATGTTCGCCTTGACCAGGTGCTTGATCGCGGTGACGAAGGCAGTGTCGCTGCGCTGTTGCTCGTTCCACCAGCCATACAGGGCTGAAAAGACTGCGCAGATCCACATTTCGTTGATCGGGGTATACATCTGTACCCAGGGGTAGCGCCGCGCGAACGCTGCCGCGTAATCCGCAAAGAGGGAAGGGAAGTCGGGATTCTGGAAGTTGCCGATCCAGTCGGGCAAGCCGAAATGGCACAGGTCGACGATCGGCACGATATTGCGCCGCCGCAGTTCGGCAAAGGCGAGGTCGGCGAATTCCCAATCGAACCGATTCGGGCCAAGGTAGGTACGGTACAAAGGCGGGCCATAGCGCAGCACGCCCAAACCCAGCTCCCTGACCAGCTCGAAATCGCGCTTCCAGTATTGATAATGGCCGCATTTATCGAGCTCATCCATGCGGACGCGACCGCCCTCGATGGTCGGATTACTGTTCTCGATCCCGGTTGCAAAGATGAAACCCGCGTGCATACGGTTGCCTCCGTCGGTAGCAGGATGTCTCAGTATGGTCCACCGCCGAGACAATTGCTAGCGGACGCAAGCGTTCGTCGTGCAAGCCAGCACCCCCGGCCGGACGCCGGCGCGCGGGCACGCGCTTCGATTGCATGCACCTGCCGCGCCAGCCACCGTTGCGCAAGCGCTCGTCCAGCCTGAGCCTGCCGTTTGATATGCAGCAAAGCCGCCTGTGATGGACACCGTACGCTGAGTTAGTCAGCCGTAGAACGACAGTCCATTTCATAGGCAAAGTCATGAATTTACCAACAGAAATTTTGCGTTGGCGTATCGTCGCCGCGGCAGGTGTGCTGCTCCTGGCCGGGTGCTCGACCGGCTTGCAGTTTCGTTCCGAGGACAGCAAGGGCAGCACCGAGCCGCCGCCGCCGACCGAAATGATTACGGAGCAACTAATCGCGGCCGAGAAGCAAACCAATGCGCGCCAGGGCGACCAGGATTTGTCGCGCCTGGTCGTCTCGCATCCTCCGCCGTATGCGATCGGACGCGGCGACGTCCTCTCCATCGTGGTCTGGGATCACCCCGAGCTGGCCGGCGGCGGCATGACAGCCGCCACCGCCGCAGCCGATGCCAACGGCACGAATGCCAGCGCCGCGGCAAACGTCCCGCAGCCGGGCTTCGTGGTCGACCACCAGGGCCGCATCCAGTTCCCGTTCGCCGGCCTGCTGCCGGTCGAGGGGCTGACCGAGGAAGCGGCGCGCGCGCTGCTGACGCAAAAGCTGGCGCGCTACATCGCCAACCCGAACATCACGCTGCGAGTCCAGTCCTACCGCAGCAAGCGGGTGTACATCGACGGCGAGGTCAAGCAGCCCGGCCTGCAGGCCATCAACGACATTCCGATGACCCTGGTCGAGGCACTGAACCGCGCCGGCGGCCTGCTGCCCACCGCCGACCAAAGCCGCATCGCCCTCGAACGCGGCGACGAGCGCTACCGCATCAACCTGCGTGACCTGGTCCAGAGAGGCATCAATCCCGGCAATATCATGCTGGCCCCGGGCGACGTCGTGCGCGTGCACTCGCGCGACGAGAGCAAGGTCTTCGTTTCCGGCGAGGTCGTGACGCCGAAGGCGCTGACCATGCACAACGGCCGCCTCACGCTGAACGAGGCGCTGGGCGAGACGGGCGGCATCAGCCCGCTGAGCGGGGACGCGCGCCAGATCTACGTGGTGCGCAAGACGCCCGAACGCACGCGCGTATTCCAGCTCGACGCGCGGCTTGCCGGTTCCCTGGCCATGGCCGAGTCCTTCGAGCTGCGGCCGAAGGACGTGGTCTATGTCGCCGCGTCGCCGCTGGCGAACTGGAACCGCCATCTCAGCCTGCTGTTCCCCGGTGCGCTCACCTCCGCGGTCGGCGTCACCAATCGCCCCTGAGCACTGGAGACGACCATGACCAAACCCGCCGATCACCTGCCGCTGACCCATGTCGCCCACAGTCCGCCGATCCTGAGCGTGCCCTTCGACCCACGGCCGCCGCTCACGAACGCCGACGAGCCGACGGTCGACCTCAAAGGACATTTCAACACCCTGTACGACAACCGCTGGCTGATCGGCGGCATCACGGCGCTGATCACCCTGATCGCCGTGCTGTATGCGCTCGTCGCGAAACCCGTCTACGAAGCCAACCTGATGATCCACGTCGAGGAAGAAAGTCCGAATGCCTCGAAGAACATCCTGAGCGAGGCGTCCTCGCTGTTCGAGACCAAGAAGGCCGCCATTGCCGAAATGGAGCTTCTGCGTTCGCGCATGGTCGTCTCGCAAGCGGTCGACAACCTGCAGCTCTACATCGAAGTGCAGCCCAAGTATTTCCCGGTCGTCGGCTTCTGGTTCGCCAACCAGAACAACGGCGCGCTTTCGACGCCCGGGCTGTTTGGCTACGGCGGCTATGTCTGGGGCGGCGAAAAGGCCGAGGTCACGGTCTTCGACGTGCCCGAGAGCTGGCTCAACCGCGATTTCACGATCACGGCGCGCGGCATCAACCGCTACCACTTTTCCGGCGGCGGCCAACGCCTCGCTTTCGACGGTACGGTCGGCCAGCGCTACCGGGTGCCGACGCCGGACGGTACCATGGAAATCAAGGTCGACCGGCTGTTCGCCAATCCTGGCGCGCGTTTCAGGCTGAAACGCAAGTCGCGCCTGGGCACTATCCAGGCGATCCAGACGGCCATGGTGATCACCGAGCAGGGCAAGCAGTCCGGCGTGATCGAAGTCAAGCTGCAGGGCGAGCACGCCAAACGCATCAACGCCTTGCTGAGCGAGATCGGCCGCGAATACATGCGCCAGAACCTGGCGCGCAAGACCGAGGAAGCGGAAAAATCGCTGGCCTTCCTGAACAAGCAGCTGCCGATCCTGAAGCGCCAGCTTGAGCAATCCGAAGACCGCTACAACCAGTTCCGCAATTCGCACGGTACGGTCGACCTGCGCGAGGAAGCGCGCGTCAGCCTGGCGCAGGCAACGGCGGCGCGCGCGCGCCGCATCGACCTGCTGCAAAAGAAAACCGAGCTGCTCGCGCGTTTCACGGAAGACCATCCGATCGTCGCCGCGATCAACCGCCAGCGCAAGGAAGTCGACGCCGAGATCGCCGAGATCGCTGCCCGCATCAAGACCCTGCCGGTGCTCGAGCAGGACGAGGCGCGCCTGACGCGCGACATCAAGGTCAATACCGACCTGTACACGGCGCTGTCGAACACGGCGCAACAGCTGCGGCTTATTTCTGTCGGGCGGGTCAGTAACGTGCGGCTGGTCGATGCGCCGATCGCGCCGGAAAAGCCGCTCAAGCCGAATCGTCCGCTGATCGTCGCCCTGGCCGTCATCACGGGGCTCTTCCTGGGGACGCTGCTCGCATTCGCACGCAAGGCTTTGCAGGGCGGTATCGACGACCCGCAGAAGATCGAACGCCTCCTCAATGCGCGCGTCGTCTACGCGTCGATCCCGCACAGCGGCAACCAGGACAAGTTGCTGCGCAAGGCGCGCGGCGAGACGGCGCCGCTGCCCTTGCTGGCCCAGATCATGCCGGAGGATCCGGCAGTGGAAAGCCTGCGCAGTTTCCGCGCCGCCCTGCAGTTCGCGATGCCGCACTTCAAGAACAACATCGTGATGTTTGCCGGCCCCACGCGCTCGCTAGGTAAATCCTTTATCGCAGCCAATTTCGCGGCCGTGATGGCATCGAGCGGCAAACGCGTGCTCCTGATCGATGCCGACTTGCGCAACGGGCACCTGCACCGCTATTTCGGCATCGGCCGCGAGCGCGGCCTGTCGCGCTCGATCATCGGATCGATGCCGGTCGAGGACATCATCCACCACGATGTGATGGACAACCTCGACTTCATTCCCACCGGCGAGCTGCCGCCCAACCGCTCCGAATTCTTGCAGCACCTGAATTTCAGAGCCCTGATCGAGTCGGTCAGCAGCCATTACGACCTGGTCCTGCTCGACCCGCCGCCGGTACTGGCGGTTGCCGACGCACTGGTCGTTGGCGCTTATGCCGGCGCCGTGTTCATCGTCGCGCGTGCCGGCGTGACAACCGAGGGGCAGATCAACGAGTCGGTCAAGCGCTTGAACCAGGCCGGTATCTCGCCACAAGGCGTGCTCTTCAACGACATGGCCTTGCGCCTCGGTTCGAACGCCGCGCAATACGGTGGAACGGCAGCGCAGATCGGTTACGTCGCCTAGGGCCGACCCGCTGGCCGGATAGCCCGGCATTGCAGGCCGTGGAGAAAAACGTCGTGGCAAGCATGCTCTCCACGCGCCTGCATGACTGCAAACGGACGGGTGTCTCGAACGGCCAGCCTGTTCCGGGCAGTGCCCGTCGAACGATCATAGGCGTTTCCTGACCTTGGCCCAGTGCGCGTGCATCGCGAGCAGTACCGACAGGCGACCTGCAAGCCATCGCATCGATCTCCCAGCCGCGCGGCGCGCCGCTGGGACGCCGGCATTTTACGAACACGGCGATCTGCCGCCGACCGCCTGACGATTCACTCCCGCCTAAGAACCTATCTCAGCAGGAAGGAGGAAGTCGATGACGATGCACGGCAGTCGGGAGCAAGGCGCGAGAAGGCCGCGTAGCGCGCCAGACAACGACGAGCAACGCAGCACCCGCTTGTCAGGCGCGTCAGCAACGACTCACTTCCTGCTGGGATAGGTTCTAGGTACTCGACCGGCACTCGACATGAATGTTAAGCCGGCCTCGCAGGCCGGCTTGCGAAGGCCAATCGGCGTCTTTGTACGGAAGCGGCACCACGAAAGTGGCACCACCGAAGTGCCATGAAGCGACAGGAAGGAGCAGGAAGCGACGGGAACGACAGGATGGTTCGATGAGACCGCTGGTGTCGCCTTATGTACCGAGACAGTGTTACCCAGGTCCCGGAACCATGCAGCAGGCTACGCCCGCTACGCGTGAATGCCGAAAGCCCTTCATCCACGCGCCTGCCGGCACGTGGATGCGGCGGGGCCAATCACCGATTCAGTCGGCTGAGAAGATGATGGGCGTCGCCGGCTTTGGGCTGGCCGGCAGCAGCAGACGTTTTGCGAAGCGGCGGACACGGTAGGTGTTGCGCTCGAAAACCAGGTAGGACAGGTAGCTCGCTCCCAGCAGGATGCCGAGCATGATGAAAAAAATCGCAAAGTCGGTCAGGCTGGCGGGGATGAGCTTTTCGCGGCCGAACTGCGTCAGCCCGATATGCTGCAACAGGTCGATCACCGGAACGTGCAGGACATAGAGCGTGAAGGAAAACTCGGATAACCATTTGCCGAAGGAAGCGACGCGCTGCAGGATGGGCGATGGGCCGATCGGCATGTGCATGGCTGCCAGCAGGACGACGACAGGCAAGGTGCAGATCAGGTCCTGGCCGAACGATTCGGGCAGGATGTCGTCGTTGACGCCGTTGATGCGGAAGTACACCGATAATACGACAGCAAACGCCAGGAGCAGCATGCGCATGCCGAAGCTGCTGTCGACGCGGATGCGCGAGAAGGCAGCCCCGAGCAACCAGATGCCAAAATACAGGGTCATCACATAGGGAAGCCAGGCGACGGTGAGCGCCAACAGGGCCGCACAGGCAGCCTGCTGGAACAGGCCGCGGCCGGTGAAGATCATCAACAGCAGTGGGAACTGAATGTAATACCATGTCTCGTTCGCGAGGCTCCAGAGCGGATAGTTGCCGCCAAAACGCTCCACGGTAATTGTCTGCAAGCCGAGCAGGTTGCCGACGAAGGTGCCCGCCGAGAACTCCCCTGGGGAGCCGAATCCCGCCGGTTCGGTCGTTGCGGCGCCGGTGATCAAGCCGATGCCGATCATGATGACCAGGGTCGGCACCAGCACCGTCCACAAGCGTGTGGCGCGGTCGATGGCGTAGGCGCGCAAGGCGCGCGATTGACCGATCTTGTCGAGCAGGCTGCCGCCGACGAGCCAGCCGCTAATCATGAAAAATACCATGACGGCCTGGTGCGCAAAGCCCGTGAAGAAGGCGAGGGCCATGTAAGCGAGGCCTGGTTCCTCGAGTCCGCGCAAGCCGGGATAGACTTCGGCGCGCAGGTGCGCGGCGGCCACCTGGAGGGACGCCACGCCCCTGAGCAAATTCATCAGCAGCGACTGCATCGTGTTCTCGCTGAGCTGGCTCTGTCGCTGCCAATGGAAGGATAGGGCTTGCATTGTCGTTCTCCTGTCGAATTGAAGGGCTGGTGCCGGTCAGCCGCAGCTGTCCCAGCGAAACGGGTAGCGCTTGCCGGACAAGGCAAGGGCAACCTTGATCATCCAGTAGCCCACGTGCGCCTGTTGCATGGCGAAGGCGGTCGCGCCATATGTAAGCAGGGCCGATGCCAGGCCTGCCGGGAGCGACGGCATGGGCACGGTGCGGGCAATCCTGAGCATGGCGCCGCTGGCGGCCGCGCCGACGAGCCAGCCGGCGCACGCCTCGGCGGCCGTATGTTCGTCCGTTACGACCAGCATGGCGGCGAGCGCTGCGCCAAGCGCAAGGCCGAGCGCGGCGCCGATGGCGGCCGCCGGCGCCGGGCAGCGCCGCAGCAGCAAGTAGAGCAGCACGGGAAAAACCGTGGTCGCACCGGCGGCATGCCCGCTGAACGCCTGGAAGCGCAGGGCCGGGATACCGGTGCCCCAGCCAAGGAAGGCAACCTTGCTGATGCCGACGATGCCCAGTGCCGCGACGAACAGGATCAGCCAGTAGCCGGCTGCACGCCAGTCGCGCGCCGCCAGCAGCCAGGCCGCGATGGCGCTGGCAAGGGGCAGCGTCAGCGTCAGGTTGCCCAGGTGGAGAAAAGCGAGCGAGGACATGGCCTGGATGCGTCAGCGGGCAATGGCGCACAATGTGCGCAAGATGATCTTCAAGTCGACCCAGAACGTGCGCTCGCGGACGTAGCGCACGTAATATTCGAGCTTGGTGGGCAAGATGGTGTCGATATAGGCCTGCTCGGGATCGAGCGCCGCTCCCAGGATGGCGTTTTCGTCCTTGAACAGGATCGAAGCCCAGTCGGTGATGCCTGGCTTGACCGAGAGTACCAGCGCGCGCTCGCGTGCCGGATAACAGGCGACGTAGCGCGGCACTTCCGGGCGTGGACCGACCAGGCTCATGGTGCCGTGGATCACGTTGAACAGCTGCGGAAGCTCGTCGAGCTTGTATTTGCGCAGGATGCGGCCTGCGCGCGTGATGCGCGCATCGCGTCCCACTGTCAGCAGGCGCCGCGGATCGGTCCGCGCCGACATCGTGCGAAATTTCAGGATGGCGAAGGGCACGCCGTGCCGTCCTACCCGGACCTGGCGAAACAGCACCGGTCCCGGCGAATCGAGCCGGATCCAGAGCCCGATCGCGGCCAGGAGCGGCGACAGCAGCAGCACGCCGATCGTGGCCGCGCACAGATCGAAGACGCGCTTCAACATGGCAGCAGCGAATGCAGTGCGTCGATCACGCGCTCCTGGTCGACGCCGCGCATGCGCGTGTACAGGGGCAGCGTGAGCATCGCGTCGAAGGCGGCGTCGGCGACCGGGAAACTCGCCGCTTCCGGGACACAGTGATCGCGCCAGTAGGGCTGGCGGTGCAAGGGAATGAAGTGCACGCTGGTACCGATGCCCAGTTCGGACAGCCGCACGATCAGTTCATCGCGGCGCAGCGGTGCATCCTTGTGCAGGCGCACGACGTACAGGTGCCAGGCATGGGTGCTGTCGCCCACGGGCCGCGGCGGCAGGATCAGGGGCAGGTCCGCCAGGGCTGCGTCGTAGCGCGCTGCCAGCAGCTGGCGCTGCCCGAGGAAGCGGTCGATCTTGCGCAGCTGCTCGATGCCGATGGCGGCCGCGATGTCGGTCAGGTTGTACTTGAAGCCGGCCGCGACGACTTCGTAGGACCACGCCGGCGTCTTCGACACATAGCGGTCGAACGCGTCCTGGCTAATGCCATGCAGGCGCATCAAGCGGATGCGGCGTGCCAGCGCCGCGTCGCGCACCACCACCATGCCGCCTTCGCCGGTGGTCATGGTCTTGTTGGCGTAGAAGCTGAAGACGGTGATATCGCTCTCCAGTGTGCCCACCAACCGGCCTCGATAGCGGGTCGGAAAGGCATGCGCCGCATCCTCGACCACGCGCAAGCCGTGGCGGCGCGCCAGCGCAAGGATGGTGTCCATGTCGCAGGCCAGGCCGGCGTAGTGCACCGGAACGATGGCGCGCGTACGCGGCGTGAGCGCGGCTTCGACGGCCCGCGGATCCATGTTCAAGGTGGCGGCATCGACGTCGACCAGCACTGGCTGCGCGCCCAGGTAGCGTACGACCTCGGCGGTGGCGGTGAAGGTCAGCGTCGGCACGATGACTTGGTCGCCCGGTCCGATGCCGAGGCTTTCCAGGGCCAGGTGCAGCCCCGCGGTGGCGGAGTTGACGGAAATGGCCTGTACCTCGGCGCCGAGGTAGTCGCGAAACGCCGCTTCGAAGCGGCGTGCCGTCGGCCCGGTGGTCACCCAGCCCGAGCGCAGGCATTCGACGACGGCGGCGATTTCCTCCTCGCCGATGTCGGGCAGGGCGAAGGGCAGGAAGGGAGCGACGGCTGGTTCGGCAAGCTGGTGGTCATCCATGTTCAGTCTCCTGCGCATGCGGTCAAGAATCGTTGCCCGAGGACCGGGTAGGTGAGGTGATCGAGTGCGTAGCGCTGGCCGCGCAAGCCCATGGCTTCGCGCTCGGCCGCGCTGCTGCCGGCCAGCCGTACGAAGGCGGCGGCCAGCGCATGCGGGTCTTCGGGTGCGAGCGTGATGCCGCAACCGGCGTCGGCAACCGGGTCGTTGCCCGCTTCGACGGCGTGCACGACCGGACGCGCCGCCATCATGTAGTCGATCAGCTTGTTCGGCGCGATGCCGAAGCGGTACAGCGGCTGGCGCTGCCAGCCGATGTACGCGAGGTCGAAGCGGCGCAGCAGCGCCGGCACTGCGTGTTTCGGAACCGGATCGAGGAAGTACACGTGATGCAGTCCCATCGCCTGGACCCGCCGCTGCAGCCGCTGTTTTTCCGGCCCGCTGCCCGCCAGGACGAACGCGATGCGCCGCCCGCGCAGCAGCGCAGCCGCATCCAGCAGGGTGTCGAGCGCGTTCGCCAGGCCATGGGTGCCGGCGTAGCCGACCACGCAGTCGGCCGCCGCCCGGGCTTTCGCGAGGTCGCGCTCGAGCTGCGGCGCGAGGGCCGGCTCGGCGCCGGTCCACTCGGCCGGATCGGCGCCGTTCGGGACGATGTGCAGTTTGTGTGGCGCCATGCCATGCGCCTCCAGGTGCTCGCGCACCTTCGGCAGGATCGAGACGACGGGGTCGGCATGGCGGCAGGCATGGTTTTCGGCCGCCTGCAGCAGCATGATGAAGGGATGCCAGCGCGAATAGCCGCCCAGCTCCATCGGCGAGAGCGGCCACAGGTCGTGCACTTCGAACAGCAGGCGGGCGCCGGCCAGGCGCGCGATCCGGCGCGCAGGCCAGATGTCGAGCGGATACGTGCTGGACGCAATCACGACATCGGGTCGTGTTTCGCGCGCCAGCGTGCGTCCCGCGCGCGCCAGTCGCCACAGGAAGCCGAGCATGTTGACGATGCGCCCGGCGCCGTTGCCGCGATAGGCGGGCGTGGCGAACCAGCTGTAGTCGACCCCGTCGATGTTCTGGTCGAACCGTGTGCGCCCTTCCATGTCGGGCGCCTGCGCGCGGATGTGCGAGTGCGAAGCGGCGACGATGCGTACCCGGTGTCCCAGCCGCACCCATTCGCGCGCCAGGTAATACGGCCGAAATTCCATCCCGTGGCGCACCGAACCCGCGTAATGGTTGATCAGCAGGATATTCAGGCGCGCCATGCGACCTCCTCGGCCAGGCGCCGCAGGTTGCAGCGCGTCGTTTCCGCCCAGTTGGTTTCCCATTGGAGCGGATGGGTCAGGAAGCAGATGCGTTCGTGGCGGCCAAGCGCGTCGAACGGCGAAAGCGGCGTGTAATACAGTGGATGCTCGCGGTCGCTGATGTACATGTCGAAGTGACGCAGCAATTCGCTGTCGTAGGATTCACACTCGATGCCGCAGCGACCGCGCAATTGCGCGTCGCGCAGCAATTCGTGGTTGATGACTTTCAGGCGGCGATTGGCGAAATCGCCGTGGCTGGCCACTGTGACCATTCGCAGCCCGAGGCGTTCGGTGATGCTGGTGAAATTGCGGAGGAATTGCTCGCGAATTTCCGGGAAACGGCGCCGGATCTCGTGGGGACAGCGGATTCGATGACGCTTGGCGTAATCGGCCACTTCCTCGTAGTGGTAACTGGCTTCGCTGCCAGCAGCCTCGATCTCGCGCATGAAGCCGAAGTCGAGGGTCGTCAGGCGGAAGTAGTAGCTGGCGTGGACGCCGTATTTTGCTTCGAGCGCGAACATCTTCTTTGCCGTGCGCAGGTCGCTGTCGATATCGTGGCGGTGCACCAGGACCCTGCGCGGCGCACCGTGTGGCGATGCGAGCTCGCGGTGAAAATTGCGGACGGAGGTCTGGACATAGCCCGCATCGCCCGCCCGCTTGAGCAGGGCCTCGTAGATGCCCAGGCGCGACGGCATCAGGTAATCGGCGTAGATCCGGTTCAGGAAGCTGGTCATTGGAGGGCGTATTTCGCGCGGTAGGGACGGAAGCCGAGGATCTTCTTGAAAGTCTGCATGCCGGGCTGGGCACCGAAGAAGGTGTCGTACATCAGGTAGCGCACGCGCTGCTCGCCGATCAACTCGGAAACGATGCCGACCACCATCATATGCATGATGCCGTCATTGTTACGGATGCCGATCAGCTGGGAAAAGGAAGCAAAATTTCCGTAGTGGCCGAGATTGGCATAAGCGACCAATCGGCCCTCGGCACTGAATACGCCGTAATAACGGAAATGGCTGAGTGTATCGAAACGCGCGGGCTTTTCGCGGTAGTTCGCATCCATTGGCCGGCCCTGGCGTTCTTCCAGCGAGGTATTGATGGCGTAGATATCGTCGATATGGGCATTGCGGTCGATCCGGCGCAATTGATAACCGCGCCCGCGCGCGCGTTTGGCGTGGTAAGCGCCTGCGTTCTTGCCCTTGATTAGTTCCAGATATTGATCTTCGCTGCGCAGGCTGCCCAGGTCGAGCAATGCCGCACCGATCGTTTTATGCCGGATGAGCTTGTAGCGTGGATGAGGCTTGGTGTAATACCGGTAGGCGGCGCGAATGTCGGCGGGGCCGAGCGCTTCATGAAAATGCAGCTCGGCCACGGGAAGGCGCAGTATTTCAGTAAGTAGCCTGTAATGGTGTGAAATGGGTTTCATGTTTTGTAGGCTCGACGAAATGAATACACGATAAGACCGAATACCATTGCACTTATTGAAAAGGATTAAATGAGGCGGAACCCTGGAACAATATTTTTATTGCGATTGATACCTCGTTTATTCGATTCCTACAGAAATTTTCTTATCTGAATTAATCTCGCTTCGATATCCCTTTGCGCTGTCTGGTCCGGTATGGCGCTGTACCGCGATCCAGGGACGCCCGGGCGCCAAGCACGGGGGTCGTTGAAACGGCTATACGCTTTCGTAAAAGGCGATCAACTTTCTCGATTCGCGCAGCCAGTTGTATTGCTGCTCGACCGCACGGCGGCCGTTTTCGCCCATGCGTGCCGCCAGTGCCGGGTGCAAAACCAGGTGATCGATGGCGGCGGCAATGGCAGCCGGGTCGCCCGGATCGACACAGACGCCGCAGCCATGGCGCTCGACGATGTTGCGCCACAGGGGAAAGCGCGAAGCGATCACGGGAATGCCGGCCGCCATGTACTCGAACATCTTGACCGGCAGGGCGTCGAGATAATTGGCGACGGGATGCAGCGTCACCAGACCGGCGACGGCGCGCCGCATGACGCCGCTGACGCCGGCGCGGTCGAGGTAGCCGTGGCGCAGGATCCGCTCCCATCCTGGGTAGCCGCGCACTTCCGATTCGAGTGCCGGTTCGGCGAACTGGCCGGCCAGCGACAGTTTGGCCTGTGAGCGCAGCAATGCACAGGCGTGGACCAGTTCGCGTATTCCGCGGATCGCCGAGATGCCGCCGACGTAGCAGACTTCGTCGGCCTTGTCGCCCCAACCCGCATCGCCATCGAATTCGCTGACGAGGGGGTAGTTGTTGATGTCGATCGAACGGGTATTGATGTGCGCGAACTTGTTGCGGATGGTTGGCGTTGCCGCGATGACGCCGTCGAAGCGGCGGCAGGCGAAACGTTCGTAGGCGCCGAACGAATTCGACAACAGACGCGCGGACCCCTTGCCCAGGTAAGGCTTGGACAGCAGTTGCGTCGGCACGTCTTCGTGCGAATCGAAGATGACCTTGCGTCCCATGCGCTTGAGCCTGAGCCCGACCGGAATCAGTTCCGGGTCATGCAACTGGTAGACCTCGGCATCGGCCGCGAGCGCGGCCTCGAACACCCGGCGCGTGGTGCGCAGCATACGGTTCACCCGGCCCGCGAGGCGGCCGACGTCGACGATCCGCACGCCGTCGCGCTGCGCAGGCCCCTCGCCGTCCGCGACCACCAAGGTCACATCGAAGTCGTGCGCCGCCAGGCTACGGCATTGCTTGACGAAGATCCGGGTGTCGTGACGCGGGTGGGCGGAGGTCAGGTGTGCGATTTTTCGCATATTTCCTCTCATAGAAGTAGCGGGAGCTGGCGCCGAGCGTGGCGCCGATGAGCATGTCGGTGAAGTAATGCGAGGTCAGCAGGAGTAAGACGGTGACGCAGGCCATTGAAAAGCCCAGCAGGAAAATCCCGCAGTGACGCGGCGCAAAATATTCGCGGATGAACATCGGGACGATCGGCACGACGGTGATCAGGATCAGGTAAGCGATTCCGAAAAAGCCGAGATCGACCCAGGCCGAGAGCACGTTGTGCGAATAATAGCCGGGCTTGTAGCTGGCGTAGTCGCCCAGCAAGGGGTGGGCCAGGATGGTCTGGACCGCATGCACAGTCAGGTGATGCCGCTTGCTGGCCGAGGTCGATTGCGACAGGTCGAGCAGTTCGAGGATGCGGTTGGCCGGCAACGCGGCCAGGATGCGGTCGAAGTACAGGTGGATGACGAAGAACAGGATGATTCCGCACAGCAGGAAATGCAGCTTGTGACGGGAGTAATAGAACTCGATGATGGGAATGGCGAACATCAGAGCGGCGAATTCACTGCGGGCCGTGTTCAGGAACAGGGTCGTCGCACCCATCGCGTGCAGCAGCAGGCGTAACGGCAGCCAGCGGGTGAATGCGATCACGGCCAGGAAGGTAATCAGGTAGGAGCGGGCAAACCCCTGGTAGGTCGCCAGGGCGTCGGTATCCTTGGCAATGCCCATCGCTCCAAGGTAGAACACGCCGTCGACCGAGTACGACAGGGCGATCGCCCCCATTCCGGCCAGGCTGAGCACGCCGACGACGCGAAAGGGCACGCTGTCGAAATCGAGGAAGCTTGCGATCACGAACATGTTGAAGATGAACAGGATGCCGAGCATGTGATTACTGACGATCGTTCGGTTGGCGCCGGCCGCGGCATTGACCAGGATGACCGCGACGAAATAAATCAGGAACAGGCACAAGTGCAGGTCGACGGCATGGAAGCGGCGCGGATCGCGTTGCATGCGCTTGAGGTAGATCAGCCCCAGCGGCAAGGCGAACATCAGGGACACTGGAGCGAAGTAACCGCCGAGAAAGGCACCGGTCAGGCCTGTGCCGAGCAGCGTGTGATAGAAGAAAAATCCTGGGAACAGCATGAAGAATGCGGCAAGCAGGATGCGCTGATCGCGCCGGGCGGCCTTGAGCGAGCGGGCGGACGTCATGCGGCCGCCAGGCGGTTCTGGGAGCACTGCCACGACATGCGCAGGTACACCAGGTAGAGGCTCGAATAGCCGATCGCGAACCAGCGCAAGTTGTCGTGCAGCGAACCCGGCCACAGGAAGGCGGCGATCGTCACGGCGCACAAGGTCAATTGCCACCACAGGTCGACGTTTTGCTTGCCTGTGACGAAGAACACATAGCTGAGCGGGCTGGCGACGAAATTAAGGAAATACAGCGGCGCCAGGATCTGCGCCATCTCGCCCGCCTCGCGCCAGGCTGGACCGAATACCCAGGCAAACAGCTGGGGCGAAAGGAACAGGAGTAGCAGCGAAGGCGCCAGGCCCAGCAGAATCAATACCTTGAAGGTATAGCGGTAAGCCTGCTTGCAGTGGCCGAGCGTTTCGAATTCGTGCACCGATTGGCGCTTGAACACTTCGAGCACCGAGGCTGCCAGCAGCGAGATCGGCGCGGCCAGCACGCGCTGGGTCAGGGCATACAGTCCGGCGGCGAGGGCGCCGTGGCGCATCCCGATCAGAAACAGCGGCAACTGGCCCACCACGTTGTTCAGGAGGTTCGAAGGCAGAGCGTAGCGCCAGAATTTGCGGTGGCGGACCAGATAGGCGCGTGCCTGGGCACCGAGGATCGGTTCGAAGCGCGCCGAGGGCGGACGCAGCAGCTGGCGTGCCGCCAGCAAGCCGATGCTCAAGCCGATCAACTGACCTGCCAGCAAGCCCAAGCCGCCGATGCCGCTCGCGAGCAACAGCAACTGCGCGACCGCGATGGTGCCGGCACCCCATACCTTGGCGCGCGCGGCCTTGCCGAAGGCATTATGCGAAGTGGCATAGGCGAGCGTCGTCTGCATGTTGGCCGTCAGCCAGGTGCCCAGGCCCACGGTCAGGAGCGCCGGCCAGGACAGTTGCCTGATGGCGGGCACGCCGACCAGGTGAGCCAGCGTGGTCAGTGCCGTGACGATCAGAGCGGTGATGGTGGCGGTGTACAGCACGAGGCCGAAGCAGACGCGCTGCTGTTTTGTTTCGTGGTCGAGAATCATTGCCGTTTCCATGCGCAGGGTGGCGCCGATGGCCGCCATCGCAACCAGGCCCAGCCAGAGGCTGAACGCGCCCATCTCGGCGGGCGTGCACATGCGCGTGATCAACGGCGCCGCCAGCAGCGGCAGCGCCTGGGCGCCGAGAGCGCCGCCCAGCACGGTGATCACGTGCTTCCAGAAAATCGGCAATTGCAGCTTCATACCGGTTCGGATGCGAGTTCGGCCGCCGGGATGGGAACGCGCACTGCTCGCAGGAGCGACTGGGCAACCTGGCGTGCCTCGCCGTCTTCCAGGAAGGGGCTCATCGGCAGGCTCAGCACACGGGCGGCCATGATGCTCGCGATCGGGCAGGCATCGGCGCGGCTCAGGTGGGCGTAGGCCGGTTGCAGGTGCATTGGTACCGGATAATGGACGGCAGTGGGGATGCCTGCCGCATGCAGCTCGGCCTGGACGCGCTCGCGCTCCTCGACCACGACCGTGTATTGGCCGAAAGCACTGGTGCGGTCGCGCGCCTGGCCGACGAGCTGTACGCGCCCCGAAAGCAGGGCTTCGTAGCCGTCGGCGACGCGCTGGCGCTGGGCCAGCTCCCAATCGAAGCGTTCGAGCTTGGCCAGCACGATCGCGCACTGCAGCGTATCCATGCGGCCGCCGACGCCGACCCGCGTGTGCACGTAGCGGCGCGACTGGCCATGCACACGGATCTCGCGCGCTGCCGCGGCGAGCGCGTCGTCACTGGTGAACAGGGCGCCGCCATCGCCATAGCAGCCGAGCGGCTTGCTCGGGAAGAAGCTGGTGCAGCCGACCGTGGACAGGTTGCAGCTCTTGCGACCCCGGTAGGTGGCGCCGAAACTCTGGGCGCCATCTTCGATCACGGCCAGGCCGTGGCGCGTGGCGATCGCATTGATTTCTGTCATGTCTGCCGGCTGGCCGTAGAGCGACACCGGCATGATCGCGCGTGTGCGCGGGGTAATGGCTTCCTCGATCAGGCCGGGAGCAATGTTGCAGGTGGCTGGATCGATGTCGACGAACACCGGAAGGGCGCCGAGCAGCACGATGACTTCGGCGGTTGCGATGAAGGAAAACGGCGTCGTGATCACTTCGTCGCCGGGACGTATCCCAAGCGCCATCAGCGAGATCAGCAGGGCTTCGGTGCCGGAAGCGACGGTGACGCAGTGGCGCGCGCCGGTGTAGGCAGCCAGGCGCGCTTCGAGTTCGGCCACTTCGGGCCCGAGAATGTATTGGCCGTGGTCGAGCACCGCCGCGATGCGTGCGTTGATCAGTTCGCGCGAGGCCTGGTACTGGGATTTCAGGTCGATGAATTCCATGGTATCCGCTATCAAGGTTGCGCTGCGGGGACGAGCGTGCAGACGCTGTCCTGCAACAGGTAAAGGTCGCCCGTGTGGGGGCAGAGGGCTTCACCATTGCCGTCGAGGTGCAGCGCGAGGCGCTCGCCGAAGCGGCTCATCCAGCCGATCCGGCGCGCCGGCACGCCGGCCACCAGGGCGAAGGCCGGCACGTCGCGCGTGACCACGGCCCCGGCGCCGATGAAGGCGTACTCGCCGATGGTGACGCCGCAGACGATGGTGGCATTGGCACCGATGGTGGCGCCGCGCCGCACCAGCGTGCGCCGGTATTCGCTCTTGCGCTCGACCGCGGCGCGTGGGTTATGGACATTGGTAAACACCATGCTGGGTCCGCAGAAGACGTCGTCTTCAAGCGTGACAGCATCGTAGACGGACACGTTGTTCTGGATCTTGACGCGGTCGCCCATGCGCACGTCATTGCCGACAAACACGTTCTGACCGAGCGAGCAGCCGGCGCCGATACGCGCTCCGGCACACACGTGGGCGAAATGCCAGACCCGCGTACCCGGCCCGAGCCTGGCACCGGCATCGACGACAGCGCTCGGATGCACCGGCGATTCGATGGCTGGCCGGTCCATGTCAATACTCCAGCGGCAGGGCGACGCGCTTGCCGTCGCGCGCCGACATGTAGGCCGCCACCAGCACCTCGAGCGACTTGAGTCCCTCACGCCCGTCGGTTTCGGGTTCAGCCTCGCCGCGCAATACCTTGATGACGTTGTCGTAGTAGAGCGGGTGGCCGAATCCGTAGACGGAAGTCGTCTGGTAGCTGGCGTCGCGCACCTTGTCGTCATCGGCGTCGGGCTGGGCGAACTCCCATTGCTGCACTTCGTTGACGGCGACGCCGCCGATGCGGACGGTCCCGTGCTCGCCGAGGATGGTGATCGAGCCCTCCATGTTGCGCGGGTAGGTCAGCATCGTCACGTTCATCGAGCCGAGGGCGCCACTCCTCCAGCGCAGGCTGATGACGCCGGTATCCTCGACCTCGATGTTGCGTGCCAGCGTGGCCGTATAGGCTTGCAGGCTTTCAACCGGGCCGACGATCCAGTCGATCAGGTCGACGTAATGGCTGGCCTGGTTCATGAAGGCGCCGCCGTCGTATTCCCAGGTGCCGCGCCACTTGGCGCTGTTGTAGTACTCGTCGGGGCGGGTCCAGAAGACGTTCAGGTTGACCATGTAGATGCGTCCGAAGCGCTTTTTCTCGACCGCACTCTTGAGCAGCTGCAAGGTCGCATTGCGGCGGTTCTGCTTGACCACGAACAGGCGCACGCCCGCGGTGTCGGCGGCCGCGACCATGCGCTTGCCGTCTTCCCAGCGCGTGGCCATCGGTTTTTCGGTGATGATGTGGCGGCCTGCGCGGGCGATCTGGACCGTCTGCTCCGGGTGCAGGCCGGAGGGCGTCGTGACGATGAAGGCGTCAGCGTCGCAGCGGGCCAGCATCGCGTCGAGCGTGGCGTAAGCCTCCGCGCCGGTCTTGTCGGCCGCTTCGGCCAGGGCGCCTGGATCGATGTCGCAGACGCCGGCCAGCTCGCAACGGTCGCGGTGCTGGCGGATGGCGCCAAAATGGTTGTTGGCGATGCGGCCGCAGCCCACGAGGGCGAAACGGATCTTGCGGTTCGTAATGGCAGCGGGGTAGTTGCGCATGTTATTTTCCGGTGGACGGATCAGGCCTTGACGACGTTCGGGAGGCGTTCGAGGTAAACGCCGCGGGTATCGACGATCAGGTTGGCGTAGCGGCGGATCATGTCGTAATCGAATGCGCTGTGGCTGGTGGCCAGCAGTACCAGGTCGTAGGACGCGAGCGTTTCGGGCGTGAGCGTGACGCTCGAGAGTTCGAAACGGTGCTCGCGCATGCGCGGGAAGAGCGGCACGTGCGGGTCCGAGTAAGCGACGTGGGCGCCTTTGTCGCGCAGGATCTCCATCAGTTCGACCGAGGGCGATTCGCGCATGTCCTCGACATCCTTCTTGTAGGCGATGCCGAGCACCAGCACGCGGCTGCCCCGCACCGAGCGTCCACGCTGGTTCAGCGCATCGGTCACCTTGCCGATGACCCAGTGCGGCATGTCGCTGTTGATTTCGCCGGCCAGCTCGATGAAGCGGGTGTGCAAGCCGTACTGGCGCGCTTTCCAGGTGAGATAGAACGGATCGATCGGGATGCAGTGTCCGCCCAGGCCGGGACCGGGGTAATAGGCGGTAAAGCCGAAGGGCTTGGTGGCGGCCGCGCGGATCACCTCGTGGATGTCGATTTCCATCTTGTCGGCGATGATCTTCATTTCGTTGACCAGGCCGATGTTGACCGCGCGGTGGATGTTCTCGAGCAGCTTGGTCAATTCGGCGGTCCGGGTCGAGCTCACCGGCACCACGCGGTCGATCGCGGCGCCGTACAGGGTCACGCCCGCTTCCAGGCAGGCGGTGGTGCTACCGCCGCAGACCTTGGGAATGGTATGCGTTTCGAAATGCGGATTGCCCGGGTCTTCGCGCTCGGGGGAGAAGACCAGGAAGATGTCGCGCCCCACGACCAGGCCGCGCGATTCCAGCCGCGGACGCAGCTCTTCCTCGGTGGTGCCGGGATAGGTGGTGCTCTCGAGCGAGATCAGCTGGCCGTGACGCACGAAAGGCAACAGCGCATCGGTGGTGTCGAGCACGAAGGACAGGTCGGGCTCGCGGTAGGCATTGAGCGGCGTCGGCACGCAGATGATCAGGGCGTCCGGCTCGCCGGCGCGGGTGAAATCGCTGGTTGCCTCGAAGCCGCCGGCGCGGGCCGCCTCGATCGCGGCCGATGGAATATGTTCGATATAGCTTTCGCTGCGATTGAGTTTATCGACCTTGGTCCTGTCGATGTCGATTCCCAGCACCCGAAAGCCGCATGCCGCATAGCGCAAGGTCAGAGGCAGACCGACGTAGCCGAGTCCGATGATGCCGATGACCGCCGTGCGATCGCGCAGTTTGGCTGTGAGTTGCTGCAGGTGGGCCGATTGTTGTTCGTCGCGCATGTGTTCCTCGCCAACATTAGGTGGGTGGGTAAAGCCGGGCGGCCGCCGCTAGATGCGAAACGGCACGAATTTATGGATGAGGCTAAGCCGCGCCTTGCCCGCTTCGAGCTCGGGTTCGGGCGCTTGCGCCGGCGCAGGGACGGGCAGCTGGGGTGTGTATTCGCTGACGATGGCCTTGACCATCGATTCGATCATGCCGCGCTCGTGGGTTTCGCAAGCCATCATCAGGCAGGTGATGCAGGTCTCCAGCACGCTCGGCCGCAGCGCGTTTTCCTTCATGCGCATGATGCGTGGATGCTCGCTCGGGAAGACTGCGCCGTCGGTCAGCAGCTCCTCGTGCAGCTTCTCGCCAGCGAACAGGCCGACGAACTTGACTTCGATGTCGCCCTCGGGGTTCTGCGGCGTTTTTTCGGTCAGGCCCGACATGGCGAGCAGGGTGCGCGCCAGTTCGACGATGCGTACCGGCTCGCCCATGTCGAGGACGAACACGTCGCCGCCCTTGGCCATGGCGCCGGCCTGGATCACGAGCTGCGCCGCTTCCGGGATGAGCATGAAGTAGCGCGACACTTCCGGGTGGGTAATGGTCATCGGCCCGCCGCGCGCGATCTGGCGCTGGAACAGCGGGATGACCGAGCCGGACGAGCCGAGCACGTTGCCGAAGCGAACCATGCAGAAGGTGGTCTGCCCCCCATGCTTGGCGGCCGCGGCCTGGAAGATCAATTCGGCGATGCGCTTGCTGGCGCCCATGATGTTGGTCGGGCGTACCGCCTTGTCGCTCGAGATCAGCACGCAGGTCTCGACGTGGTGCGCGGCGCATGACGCCGCCAGTACCTGGGCGCCGAGCACGTTGTTGCGCAAGCCCTCGACAATGTTCGACTCGACCAGCGGCACATGCTTGTATGCAGCTGCATGGTAGACCGTGTCGATATGGCTGTCGGCCAGGATGCGCTCGACGAGGTCGGCATTGCAGACCGAGCCCAGATGGGCGTCGATGCGCAGGTCGGGAAAGCGCGTGCTCAGCTCCTGGCGGATGGTGTAGAGGGCGAATTCGGAATGGTCGAGCAGGTGCAGCCTGCTGGGAGCGAGCGTGACGATCTGGCGGCACAGTTCGCTGCCGATGGAGCCGCCGGCCCCGGTGACGAGCACGGTCTTGCCGCGTACGCAGCGGGCGAACAGGTCGAGCCGTGGCGGCACCGGCGGACGGCCGAGCAGGTCTTCGAACTTGACTTCGCGAATCGAATCGCGCGGGCGGACCCGGTCGTCGGCCAGGTCGACCAGGCGGCTGAGGATCTTGGTCGTGACGCCGGCCCCGGCCAGGCGCTGCATGATGTCGCGCAGGCGTTCCGACGGCATGCCGGGAACGGCGATGACGACGGTGCGGATGCCATGGGCGGTGACCAGGTCGGCCAGACGATCGGTATGGAACACGCGCAGTCCGGCGATGGTACGGTCGTTCAGGGCGCGCTTGTCGTCGAAGAAGCATACGGGACGGTATTCGTCGCTGTTGCGCATGGTCTGGGCCAGGCGCGCGCCGGCCTCGCCGGCACCGTAAATGGCTACCGCATCCGAGGCTGGGCGGCGGGTACTGTGCGTGCGCAGGAAATTACGCATGCCGATACGTGAAGTGACGACATAGGAAAAGACGATGAACCAGTAAATCGCCAATGCACTGCGGGGAAACATGGCGTCATTGATGGCAAACAGCACGACCGATGCGCACAATACGGCGATGCCGAGTGCGAAACCGGTGGCGCTCAATAAACGCCCGTCGATAAAACGAATGACCGCCCGATACAGGTCGGACATCGAAAATGCGGCAATCGTGACAAGGGCGACGATTAAATACGACAAGGGTCCGTAATTGGATGCCAGTTTAAGATCGCCTCCACGTAATAACATCGCGATCAGGAAACAAATCGGTAACGCAACCAGATCGATGCAGACCATCAGCGCTATTTTGGCATTCCGATGCAGCGATACCATTCCGGCGCAAAACTGGCTTAATACTCGAGTGGATGAAGTTGGCATGGTACGCGTGATCAATCCGATGGGTTGCAATGTGAGCGGTCAAAACAGAGCGCGGCTTCCCTGATTTGAGTATTAAGAAAAATGCCTTAGGAAACAATAAGCCGCTAAACAGAATGAGAGCGACATTTAGACTGAGTGTTGCTGAGTAAGTTTATTATCTGCCTCAGTCGAAATGCTGAGTTTGACCCCGCTCAACCGGTAATTCCGAATTAAAACGAAATATGCTTTTTATTTAGTTTAAGAAATGTGTTTGGGAAATAAATCAGGTGCAGGAAATTAATTGATTTCCGTTGGAAATAAAAACTGTGGAATGTGGAGAATAGAGCAAACCTCACCGTAGCCGACAAGCGGATGGGTGGACGTGCATGCGCCTAACGGACAAGCGGGCCGCCGGGCCACAGCCGACGGCGGCGGATGTCCAGCCCGGTGGAGCGGATGGGCTATCCCTCTCTATATAGAAAGGGGAGGCGCGCCCTCGGGGCGGCCGCGTCGGTCGCCCGGGGGCGCGGCTGCAGTGCCATCGGCGGGGGCACCACGTTCTCGCTCGGACGCAGGAACGCGAAGCCGGCCAGGCACTGGCCTTTCTCGCCCTTACCCGCACTGCACGTCCCAGGCTGGAGGCCGCGCGCGATGAGAGGGGCGCACCTTCGGTTCCTTTAAGGTGCTAAGTGCGGGAAGCGGCGCTCGCGCTTGGGACCCGTGTATCACAAGGCCGGTGTGCACAGTCCAATTGCGGAAAAATTTGTCGCCCCCCATCAGCCCAGCGATGCCGCTGTGGCGCGCGTTGAAGCTACCTTCAAGTTATGGATGGGTGCTTCGACGCCAGCCACAACATTGCGCCGAACCTGATCGTTTCGTTCGGCGAAGAAGAACAGCAGAAACTCGACGGCAGCGGCCGCCAGTTCTACCTGAACCTGAAATACAAGTTCTGAAGCGCGGCGTTCGAAGCGTGAGACGCAAGGGGAAGCTGCGGCTTCCCTTTTTCCATGCGCGCGGGCGGCCACCGACTCATCCTTGCTCGCAGTGTGCGTCATTTAACGGTGCGTCAGCAGTGGTCTCGCTAAGATGAAGCCGTGTGAGTGAGGCGCCAGCGAATTCGTTCAGCGGGCCTGCCAAATATCTCAACAGGTTAGCCGGTCGCCTCGAGGATCGGCACCATATTCCGGCCGCTGCCAAGCGCGACGGCGCCATGAAAACAGGAAGCGGAGGCCCCATGTCTGCCACGACCATGCATCCACCCAAGCACCTGGTGCGCGAATATCTCGCGCGCCGCTCGCGCGATCCGCAGCCGCCGCCGACGCCCGAGGAAATCCGGCGCCAGCTGGGGTGGGGGATCGTCGACGCGGAAGTGTGTGAAACCGCTCACCACCCGGCCGCTGCCGCCGCTTTCGGCTAATTCGTTTTAACAGAGGAGAAATACATGACCAAGCGTATCGGTAACAAGCACGAAGCCCAGCACCGCGGCATCGAGGAACGTCTCGACATCCGCCGTACCAATATCGCACGCGAGGCTGTCAAGCAAGCCACGGCGCGCGCCAAATACCGCAACCAGGTCAAGAACCAGCCGTCGATGTCCGCATCGGCCGCCTGATCTCCAGGTAGCGCACAGCCCGCCCCGGCAACGCGGCGGGCTTTTTGTCGTCCCGTGCCGGTGTTTCCAGCGCTACATTGAGCTCAAGTTTGCGCTGCGGCGCCATTGCGCGCTTGTGATCTCCCACGTCCCATTGTCGACCTCCCACCTCCCACCTCCCGCCGGCGCGTCGTTCGCCGATTCCTCCGCCATTCGCCGATCCCGCGCCGTCGTTCGCCGAAAGGGGCTTTGCTCGCGCTGCACTCCCCGCTATCGTATAAGTATCACAACACGGAGGACGCACATGAGTACCGAAAACGGCTATACCGCGCGCAAGCAGATGCTGTGGGGGCTGGTCCTGATCGCCATTGGCCTGGCCTTCCTGCTCGACCGACTGGATATCGTCGATGTGTCGACGGTATGGCACTATTGGCCGCTGCTGCTGGTCGTGGTCGGCATCAACCAGACCATCGGCTACCCGAGCGCGCGCGAGTTCAGGAGCGGCCTGTGGACGATCTTCGTCGGCCTGTGGCTGTTCGCGGTGTTCGAAGGCTTGTTTGGCCTGACTTTCCGCAACAGCTGGCCGCTGTTCCTGCTGATGGCGGGCGCACAGCTGGTGCTGTCGCCCGCGATCGAGCGCCGCTTCCCGCAAGCGAAGGAGAAGGACCGTGCATAAGGACACAGCCGACCGCCAGGCGCGCCGCGGCGCGACCAGCCAGGTGCTGATGGGCGTGCTGGTCATCGCCCTCGGCCTGCTGTTCTTGCTGGATAACCTCGATATCATCGAGGTTCGCGCCGCGCTGGCCTTCTGGCCGCTGATCTTCATCTTCGCCGGCGTGGCCAAGCTGCTCGATACCTCGACCCCGGACGGCTACCTGGTCGGCCTGGCCGGCATCGGCATCGGCGTGGCGATGATCCTGGATCGCCTCGGGATCATCGACTTTTCCTGGCGCGCGGCCTGGCCCCTGATCCTGATCGCGGCCGGGGGCATGGTCGTATACCGCGCCACGACCGGGCAGCGCGCGGCACGTTTCGGCGTCGCCGTCCCCGGCGGCAAGGAGCAGCTGCGGGAGGGCGCCGGATCCGAGGCGCAGACGGTGGACGCGACGGCCGTGCTGGGCGGCTTCGAGCGGCGCGTGCACACCAAGGACTTTCGCGGCGGCGAAGTGACCGCGGTGATGGGCGGCTGTACGCTCGACCTGCGCGACGCCTCCATCTGCGGTGAAGCGGTGATCCACGTATTCGCCTTCTGGGGCGGCGTGACGCTCAAGGTGCCGCCCGACTGGACGGTGATCCTGCAGGGTACGCCGATCATGGGCGGGTTCGAGGAAAAGACCGTGGCGCCGCCGGACGGCAGCAAGCGCCTGGTCGTGCGCGGCTACGCGATCATGGGCGGCGTCGAGGTGCGCAACTGATGCTGGGGGCCTTCGGCACACGGCGCAGCACCGCGCTCTATCTGGCCGCCTGGGCGCTGCTCGGGGTGCTGCTCGCCGGCCTGATGGTGGCGGCCGGCGGCGCTCCCTGGAGCGCGAGCCTGCCGTTCGCCGTCCCGCTGGCGCTGGCCTATGGCTGCGCCAGCGGCTTCTCGGCGTATTACCTGTGCCGCGCCTATCCGCTGGCGACGCGCTCCCTGGGCACCGTGCTCGGCGTGTTCACCTGCAGCGCGGTATGCGCCGGCGCGCTCTGGGCCGCGGCCGGCAACGGTTTCGCCGAAAGCCTGCGGCCCCTGGTGCCCGGCCTGCCGCCGATGACGCGTCCTTTCGTGGCGCTGATGTTCGGCCTGGGCGTGATCCTGTACGGCTTGACCGCGGTCGCGCATTACCTGGCACTCGAATTCGAGCGGGCGCGCAGTCTGGAGCGGCGCGAGCTCGAGATGAAGATCGCGGCCCAGGAAGCGGAGCTGCGCATGCTGCGCACCCAGATCGATCCGCACTTCCTGTTCAACAGTCTCAATTCCATCAGCGCGCTGACCTCGATCGATCCGGCCGCCGCGCGCGGCATGACCTTGCAGCTGTCGAACTTCCTGCGTCGCAGCCTCGGCATGGATGCCCAGCGCAAGGTGGCGCTCGACGAGGAGATCGTCCTGGTGCGGGCATTCCTCGCGATCGAACAGGTGCGCTTCGGCGCGCGCCTGCGTTTCGAGCACCTGATCGGCGAAGGAGCCGGACAATGCCTGCTGCCGCCGATGCTGCTCCAGCCCCTGGTGGAGAACGCCGTCAAGCATGGCATCGGCAACCGGCTCGACGGCGGCACGGTGAGCATCGCCGCCGAACGTGCCGGCGCCTTGTTGCGCATCCGCGTCGAGAACGACGCAGACTGGGACGACGCCAGCCAGCCGGCCGCCGGCTGCGGCATCGGCCTCGCCAACGTGCGCCAGCGCCTGCTGGCGACCTACGCCCACGCGGCCAGCGTGCATTGGACGCGGCATGACGCGCGCTTCCGGGTCGACATTGCACTGCCCGCCGAAAGCGAACCCGAAAAGGAGAAGTGAGACCATGCGTGTCATCATCGTCGACGATGAATTCCTGGCGCGCGCACTCTTGCGCGAGTACCTGGCCGCACGTGCGGACATCGAGATCGTGGCCGAATGCGCGAACGGCTTCGAGGCGGTCAAGGCTATCGGCGAACTGCAGCCGGACCTCGTCTTCCTCGACATCCAGATGCCGAAACTCGACGGCTTCGAGGTGGTGGAGCTGGCCGGCACGCGCACGCGGTATGTGTTCGTGACGGCTTACGACCAGTTCGCGCTGAAGGCCTTCGAGGTGCGCGCGATCGATTACCTGCTGAAACCGTTCAGCCGCGAGCGCCTGGCGCAGGCGCTCGACAGCGCCAGGGCGCGCACGACGCCGCCGGAGCAGGTGGAAGCGGTGGCGCTCGAAGCCGCGCGCCGCCACGGCCCCCTCGAACGGATCCTCGTGCGCGACGGCGCGTGCGTGCACGTGGTGCCCGTCGCGGACATCGACTGGATCGAAGCCCAGGACGACTATGTGCAGATCAGCGCGGGCGGGCGCACGCACCTGAAGAACGGCCGCATGGCCGAGCTGGAGCAGGGTCTCGACCCCGCGCTGTTCGTGCGCGTGCACCGCTCCTACATCGTGCGGGTGGGCGCGATCGGACGCATCGAGGCACCGACCAGGGACAGCTGGTGCGCGGTGCTCGAGGACGGCAAGCGGGTGCCGGTCAGCCGCAGCGGCTACCAGCGGGTAATGCAGGTCATGCGCTGAGTACTTGACCGGAAAGGAACGCGATCCCGGCCAACGGAACCGGAGGCGGTGCGAGCACGCGCCGCCGCAGCAATGCGCCGCGTCCGGCAGCCCTTGGCTACGCGGTCAGTGCCTCGACCCGCCACCAGCGCGGCAACAGTTCGCGCACGGCGCCCTGGTCGAAACGGTCGTCGATCAGGTAGACCACGCCCTGGTCAAGCTCGGTGCGGATCACCCGTCCCGCCGCCTGCACCACCTTCTGCAAGCCCGGATACAAATAGGTGTAGTCGTAGCCGGCGCCGAACATCGCCTGCATGCGCGTGCGCAGCTGCTCGTTGACGGGATTGAGCTGGGGTAGGCCGAGGGTGGCGACGAACGCGCCGATCAGGCGCGCGCCGGGCAGGTCGATGCCTTCGCCAAACGATCCGCCCAGCACCGCAAAGCCGATGCCGCTTCCCTCGGGATGGAAGCGCGCCAGGAAGCCGGCGCGTTCGGCCTCGCTCATGCGCCGCTCCTGGCGCCAGATCGGCACCTCGGGATGCTCCCCGGCGAACAGGTTCGCGGCCTGTTCCAGGTAATCGAAGCTGCTGAAGAAAGCGAGGTAGTTGCCGGGCTTTCGGGCGTACTGCGCAGCCATCAGCCGGGCGATCGGGGCCAGCGAGGCAGCGCGGTGCTGGTAGCGTGTCGAGATGCGCCCGGCGACGTGCACCGTCAACTGCGCGGCGCTGAAGGGCGACTCGACATCGATCCAGCCGGTATTTCCGGGCAGGCCGAGCAGGTCGGCGAAATAATGCCAGGGACTGAGCGTGGCCGAAAACAGGGTCACCGAATGCGCGCCTTCGAAACGCGGTGCGAGGAAGGGCGCCGGCACCACGTTGCGGATGCAAATGGTGCTGTCACTGTCTTTGCCCTGACCCTGGCGCGCCAGGTCGCACAGCGAATGCGGGCCGAAGGATTCGGCCAGGCGCGTGAAGTGCAGGGCGTCGAAGTAAAAGCGCTGCAAGGCGGGATCGAGCGGGCCCGGTTGTTCCGCGATGAAGTCGTTGATGGTGCCAGTCGCGTGCGCCAGCGCGTCGAGCAGCTTCTCGCCCGGCGCCGCGAGCACCTGGTAGGACGCCGGCGCGGCTGCGTCGATCCCGCCCCAGACGCGCGCGATCTTGCTCAACGCTTTTTTCACCGGCGGCGGCGCGCCGGCCCGCGCGGCGCGCAGGGCGGCCCGATCGAGTTCGCAGGAATACATCGAGCGCGCGCGGGCGACCATGTTGTGCGCCTCGTCGACCAGTACGCTGGCGCGCCAGCCATTGGACTGGGCCAGCGCGTACAGCATCGCGCTGCCGTCGAAATAATAGTTGTAGTCGCCGATCGCGACATCGGTCCAGCGCGCCATCTCGCTGCCCAGGTAATAAGGGCAGACGTCGTGCGTCAGGCCGACCTCGCGCAGCGCGGCGCGGTCCAGCACCGGCACCGTCAGGGCCGCCTGGCGCGCGCCCGGCAGGCGGTCGTAGAAGCCCTTGGCCAGCGGGCAGGAATCGCCATGGCAAGCCTTGTCGGGATGCTCGCATGCCTTGTCGCGCGCGGCCAGTTCCAGCACGCGCAGCGGCAGCGCAGGCGCGTCGCGGCGGATCGCCCGGACGGCGTCGAGCGCGAGCTGGCGGCCGGGCGTCTTGGCCGCCAGGAAGAAGATCTTGTCGATGCCCTGGCCGGGCGCGGCTTTCAGCACCGGGAACAGGCTGCCGATGGTCTTGCCGATGCCCGTGGGCGCCTGGGCCAGCAGGCAGCGCCCGGTGGCGTTGGCCTTGAAGACGGTTTCGGCAAGCTGGCGCTGGCCCGGCCGGAAGTGCGCATGCGGAAAGCGCAGGCCGCCGAGGGCGGCGTCGCGCGCCTCGCGGTGGCGCAGTTCCTGTTCGGCCCAGGCGGTGAAGCGTCCGCACGCTTCCTCGAAGATGGTCTTCAGCTCCACGGCGCTGCGCGTTTCGTCCAGCGAGGTTTCGAGGCCGCTGCCGATTTCGTAGTAGACCAGCGCGAGGTTGACGCTGTCGAGTCCGCGCGCGGCGCACAACAGGTGGCCGTAGACGCGCAGCTGGGCCCAGTGCAGGTGGCGATGGTTGTCCGGCATCGTGGAGAGCTGGCCGCGATAGGTCTTGACTTCCTCGAGCAGGTTGCGGGCAGGGTCGTAGCCGTCGGCGCGGCCGCGCACGTGCAGCGGGCCGAAGTCGCCGGACAGCGTGACCTCGGCCTGGTAGCCTTCGCCGCGGCGCGCGGCCACGACCGCGTGGCCGGCGATGCCTTCCTGGGCGGTGGGCGAGGGCGTGAAACGCAGGTCGAGGTCACCGCGCTTGGCCGTGAATTCGCACAGCGCGCGCACGGCGACGCCATACGTCGGCCCGCTCACGCGGCCTGGCTCCATTGCAGGTAGCAGACGGCCACCGGCATGTCGTGCGCCGCGCAGTAGTCGATCCAGCGCAGCTGGTTGTCCTGCAGGCGGTCGCCCGGTCCCTTCACCTCGATCATCCGGTAGCGGCGCTCGGCCGGCCAGAACTGGATCAGGTCGGGAAAGCCGGTACGGTTGACCTTCACGTCGGCCAGGATGCGTTCGCACCAGCGCTTGAGGTGGGCGGCGGGGATGCAGTCCAGAGCCAGCTCCAGCAGCGTGCGGTCGAGCGATTCCCAGGACACGAAGGGGGCCGAGATGCCGGCCTTCTCTTCAAAGTGGGCGAGGATCGTGGCGCGGTAGCGGCCGTCGTCGCACTGGGCCAGGCAGTCGGCGAATTCCTGCGCACGGCGACGGTGGAAGTCGAGGCTGTACAGGTCGGCCGGGGCGCGGTGGAAGGGGTGAAAGAAGGCGCCGGGAATGGCGGCGAAGATCGCGCGCCAGCACAGCAAGCCGAACAGGGCGTTGGCCAGCATGTTCTCGACGTAGAACACGGGCGCGTCCTCGCAGGCGAGGTGGTCGCGCACTGCCCCTTCGACCCAGGGAGCCTCGCCCGGCACCGGCAGGCACAGGTCGAGTCGGACAGGGACGGCAGGCCGGCGCGCGATCGATTTCGGGTGGCCAAGCTTGCGCGCCAGGCGCGGTCCGATGCGCAGCAAATGCTGGGACTCGGCGTCGTTCTCGGGCGCGCGTTCGGCTTGCTGCAGCAGCTGCCAGGCTTCGAGGGTGCGCTCGGCCTTTTCCAGCACGCGGATCGCACGCCCGCGCGCACCCGGATAGCCGCAGCGCGTGTAGACGGCGATCGCCCGTTCCCAATCCTGCCGCTTTTCAAAATGCTGGCCGACCTGGAACAGGAATTTCTCGCGCCGGCCCTCCAGCCAGTCGTTGTCGAAGGCCTGCATCGGCAGCTCGTTCACCACGTCCTCGATGGCCTCCTCGCCGGCATAGAAGCGCTCCTTGCAGGCGTGCAGCCGCAGGTAATGCTCGATGTCGCGCCCACTGCGAAAGGCGCGCGAGGCCGGCGAAAATTCAACCTGCTCGTAGCGGAACACGCCCAGGTCGGCCAGCACGAATTCGGTCCAGTCCTGGCGCAGGTTGCCGAAGAAAATCAGGCGCAAGCGGTCGCACATCGGTTTGACTAGGATGCGCAGGGCGACATCGGTGCAGCCGGCATACCAGCCCGAGAAGGCGCGGCTGTCGGCAAACTGCGCGCGCAAGCTGTCGAGCTGCTCAGCCTTGCGTGCACTCTTCTGGTGCAGATGAGGATGGAAGACCGTGGCGATTTCGGGCTTGGCCAGCACGTCGAACAGCTCGTCGAGCGAGAGCACGGGATCGCGTTCGATCCAGCCGGTCGGCAGCAAGTGTTCGGCAGCGGCGACCGGACAGCCGATCTCCGCATACCGCATTTTGCTGGCCCGGAACAAATTCCCCTTGCGCATGACCATGCGTACAAACAAGGCGCGCGCCGGCTGCGGCAGCCCGGGGAAGGCGGCGATGAAGGCATGTTCGTCATCGGTCAACAGGTCGCCGTAACGCCCGCCGATCCAATCGAGGACACTCTGGAAATTATCCAGGTAATAAAACTCGTTTTCCAGAACCCGATTCATTGTGTGAGGCGACAACTGTGCTTATGTACAGTATAGCCTCAGGCCGCGCGAAGACCCAGCCCTTTCGGCCCTCCAGCGTGCGGCCGTGGTTTTTTGCCACATCAGGGGCGGGTGGATTTGGGCTGGCACCTGGCGCCGCTGCAGGCGCCGGCAGGTTCGGATTCGCCGCGGTGGCGTTCCGAATGCGCGATGATGGCCGATATCAGGGCGACATCGCTGTCGACCGGGGCGTCGCCTGCCGGCGCCGCGCCCTTGCGTGCGCGCGCAGCCGCTTCCGGCCTGGCTTTCGGCGTGCCGGCGACGCGGGTGGCGGCCGCCCTGGCCGCGCGGACGGCCGGTTTGACGGTCTTCGCGGCTTTCTTATCGAGGGCGGGCCGGGCCGCCACGCGCGGCGGATCGGATTTGACGCCGGCCCGGACTTGCGCCTTCGTCGGTGTCGACTGCGCCTTGTCCTGGGCCGGGCGTGGTCCCGGTAAGGGCGGCTTCGTGTTCTTGATTTCCCTTGGCGGCAACATGACCAGCGGCGGCGGCGCGCTGGCGGGCGTGGTGTCGCGGGCGCGCACCGATTCGTCGACGATGACGGCCGTGCGCGACGCGTCGGCGGCGGGTGCCGGTGCGGCGCCCGGTGCGACCGGCGGGGGTAGGGCGGCGTCCGCCATCACCGCCGGGGCGGCGGCGATCGCATCGTACCGGAACTGCAATTGCTGCGCCGTCTTGTGGTTGTCGTAGGCCAGCCAGGCCACGCCGCCGGCGAGGATGCCGGCCAGCGCCGCCGCCGCTCCGTAGGAAGCGAGGCGCGCGCCCGACATGCGGGTGCCCGGACGTCGGGCGGAATCGCGTTCGAGCATGGCGAGGATGTTCTCTTCGCCAGCGCCACGGCGCGACGACATCAGGTTTGGTCTTGTCGAGGCTGCTTGATTTTCGTCTGTAGGGCGCACGGCGTAACTCCTAAGATGGTCGTTCTTGCTCTGATTAGAAACAATCTGGGGAAATCCATGCTGATCTTCGTCGCACTTCTGTATTTTTGCGTCGCCTGCAGCTTGATGTGGCTGGCATGTTTCCCGGGCGGACGGACATGGCTCACTGGATGGATGTTCGGTGTGCGCAGCCGGCTCGGGCGCATGGCGTTCCGGCGTCCGGCCTGGCCGACGGGCCTGCTGCCGGACCGGCGCGACCTGCGCGCCGTAGCCCAGTCGGCGCTCCGGCAAATGCGCCGCCACTGGATCGCGCTGGCGGTCCTGGTGCCGGCGGTGGCGATACCCTCCTTGCTGGCGCTGGCGCTGCGCACGCCCGACATGCTGCCCAGCTATGAGCCGGTCGAGGCGCTGCCCGACGCCCAGATCGCGGCGCTCCTGCGCGGCGAACAGCTGGTGCCGCCAAGCGACCCGCCGCCGCTGGCGTTTTCGACCCAGGAAGTGGTGCAGGTGCGGCCGATGCTGGTGAGCGCGAGCCGCAACTGGGGCTTGATGCATCCGGAATTCAGCCAGCGCCTGCTGCTCGCATTCAAGATCATGAAAGAAAAGTATGGCTATGACATGGCCTTGCTCGAGGGCTACCGCAGTCCGGCGCGCCAGGACGCACTGGCGCAGCTGGGAAGTGCGGTGACCAATGCACGCGCCTTCCAGAGCTGGCACCAGTACGGCCTGGCAGCCGACTGCGCATTCTGGCGCAACGGCAAGCTGGTGATCTCGGAAAAAGATCCTTGGGCCATGCGTGGCTACCAGCTTTACGGCGAAGTCGCGGAGCAGCTCGGCATGACTTGGGGCGGCCGCTGGAAAATGATGGATCTGGGCCACACCGAACTGCGCCTGCGGGGAGTGATGCGGCGCTGACCGGCCGCCAGCGGGATTGAGAAAAGTCAAATTTTCGATAGGCAATAGATGCGAGCATTGCCTGTCAGACTTTCCTCCAACTTCACACGTTCCCGCCATGGCCCGTCTCTGGAACTTCCTCACCGACAGCCGCGTGCTTGTCGTGACCGGCATCACCGCCTCCCTCGGTATCCTGTTCCTCACCGCGGAAACTTTCGAACTCGGCCTGATCTGGGCCCTCATCTCGGCGCTGGTGCTGCTGGCCCTGTGGGGTAGTTACTGGGGCCTGCGCCAGCTCGTGCGCCGGCGCCAGGCCGCGCGCCTGACCGACAGCCTGGCCAAGAGCAGTGCCGCCGGCGTCGACGAAAACGGCAAGAGCGAAGTGGCGGTGCTGCGCAAGAACATGATCGAGGCGATCGCCACGATCAAGACCTCGAAGCTGGGCTTGACGCGCGGCGCGGCGGCACTCTACGAGCTGCCCTGGTACATGGTCATCGGCAATCCGGCGGCGGGCAAGAGCAGTGCCATCACGCACTCCGGCCTGACTTTCCCAATTCCTGGAAGCAAGGCCGTGCGCGGCGTGGGCGGCACCCGCAACTGCGACTGGTTCTTCACCACCGACGGCATCCTGCTCGACACCGCGGGGCGCTATTCGGTGCAGGAAGGCGACCGCGCCGAATGGTTCAGTTTCCTGGAACTGCTGAAAAAACACCGCCGCCGCGCGCCGATCAACGGCATCCTGATCGCCGTCGGCGTGGCCGAGCTGAGCGCCGGTCCAGCCAGCGCGTCGATGGAGCTGGCGAAAAGCCTGCGCACGCGCGTGCAGGAATTGACCGAGCACCTGGGCGTGTACGCGCCGGTGTACGTGGTCTTTACCAAGGCCGACCTGATCGCGGGCTTCACCGATTTCTTCCACGATGCCGAACGCGCCGAACGCGATCGCGTCTGGGGCGCGACGCTGCGCTACAACCGGCGCAGCTCGCCGCAGGACGTGCTGGCCTTTTTCGATACCCATTTCGACGAGCTGCACGACGGCCTGAAGGAGATGAGCCTGGCGAACATGGCCGGCAACCGCAGCGCCCGCATCCGGCCCGGGGTATTTACCTTCCCGCTCGAATTCGCAGCGATCCGCAGTCCGCTGCGCGCCTTCCTGTCGACCCTGTTCGAGGAAAACACCTATCAGTTCAAGCCGGTGTTCCGCGGCTTTTATTTCACCAGCGCGCTGCAGGAAGGGCAGGTGCAGGACTTGTCGTCCAAGCGCGTGGCCAGCCGTTTCGACCTGGAACTGACCGGGCGCAAGGCGAACGAGGCGGAAGAGTCGAGCGCCGATGAGGGTTATTTCCTGCTCGACCTGTTCCGCAAGGTGATCTTCGCCGACCGCGACCTGGTCCGGCGCTATACCAATCCCGGCAGCACGCGCCTGAAGTATGCGGCCTTCTTCGGCGCGACCGTACTGCTGGGCGCGGCGCTGGGTGGCTGGAGCTGGGCCTACATGGGCAACGCGCAGCTGGTGGCGAACGTGCAGGCCGATCTCGACAAGGTCATGCGCTTGCAGGAAAAACGCATCGACCTGCAGGCGCGCCTGGAAGCGCTCGACATCCTGCAGGACCGGATCGAGCAGCTGGACAAATACCGCGACGACCAGCCCTGGGCGCTGTCGTTCGGCCTGTACCAGGGCGAGAAGCTCGAACGCAAGCTGCGCGACGAGTATTTCGCCGGCGTGCGCGCGGTGATGGTCGAACCGGTGGCCGGCGCGCTCGAGGCCATGCTGGCCGAGGTAAACGCGCATGCCGATGCGCTCGACCCGAATGCGCAGGCGGCGCCGAACAGCAAGCCCGGCCAGCCCTACCAGGAAGTCTCGCCGACGAACGTCGCCGATGCCTACAACGCCCTCAAGACCTATCTGATGCTGGGCGATAAAAGCCATGCCGAGCCGGGCCACCTGAACGACCAGCTGACGCGCTACTGGCGCACCTGGCTGGTCGCCAACCGCGGCGCGATGCCGCACGAGCAGATGATCCGCAGCGCCGAGCGGCTGCTGACCTTCCATCTGTCGCAGATCCACGACCAGGCCTGGCCGCAGGTGACCTTGAAACTGGGCCTGCTCGACTCGGCGCGCGAGAACCTGCGCCGCGTGGTGCGCGGCACGCCGGCGCGCGAGCGCGTCTACGCCGACATCAAGACCCGCGCCGCGACGCGCTTCCCGGCGGTAACGGTGGCGCGCATCGTCGGCGACGGCGACGCCGGCCTGGTCGCCGGCAGCCATGCGGTGAGCGGCGCCTTTACCCGCGCGGCCTGGGAAAAATACGTCCTCGGCGCTATTCGCGACGCGTCCAACCGCGAACTGCAGAGCACCGACTGGGTACTCAAGACCGTGGCCAAGGACGACCTGACGCTCGAGGGCAGCCCTGAACAGATCCAGAAGACCCTCGCCGACATGTACAAGACCGAGTACGCAAAGGAGTGGGGCAAGTTCGTGCAGGGCGTGACGGTGGTGGATCTGAAGGGCTTCGAAGGCAGCGTGATGGCCATGAACCGGCTCGGCGACCCGCAGACCTCGCCCATTGCGCGCCTGCTGAAAGCCATCTACGACGAAACCTCCTGGGACAATCCCGGCGCCGCGCGCGTCAGCCCCGGCAAGACCGAACGCACGCTGGCAGCCTGGTTCAGGGAAGTCGTGCTGCGCCGCGCGCCGGCGGATGCGCGCGCGCTGGCCGATGCCGTCGGTCCGCTGGCTGCCGGCGCGGCCGGCGCCATGGGGCCGATCGGACGCGAGTTCGCCGGCGTCGCCCGCCTGGTCGGCACGCGCGAAAAGGAAACGTCCCTGATGACCGGCTACCTCGACTGCCTGTCGCGCCTGCGTTCGCGCCTGAACCAGTTGAAGAACCAGGGCGACCCGGGTCCCGGCGCCAAGCAATTCATGCAGCAGACGCTGGAAGGCAGCGGCTCGGAGCTGGCCGACGCCCTCAAATATGTCGACGAGCAGATGCTGACCGGGATGAGCGACGCCCAGAAGGCGACGCTGCGGCCGCTGCTGGTGCGCCCGCTGGTCCAGACCTTCGCGATGATCGTGCTGCCGTCCGAATCCGAGATCAACAAGACGTGGCAGGCACAGGTGGTCGAGCCGTTCCAGAATACGCTGGCCGACAAGTATCCGTTCTCGCCGGGCAGCAGGATCGAAGCGACCAGCAACGAAATCGGCCAGGTCTTCGGGCCGGAGGGCATGGTCGCGAAATTCATCAACACCTCGATGGGTCCGCTGGTGATCAACCGCGGCAGCATGCTCACCGCGCGCACCTGGGCCGACATCGGCATCACGCTCACGCCGCAGGCGGTATCGGGCTTTCCGGGCTGGGTGGCGCCCTTGTCGAGCAACGGCGTGGCCGCGTCGAACGGCGGCGCGCCGCAGTCGGTCTTCCAGTTGCAGGCCCAGCCGGCGCCCGGCACGACCGAATACACGATCGAAATCGACGGCCAGCAGCTGCGTTACCGGAACACGCCGCCGGTCTGGACCAACATGGTCTATCCAGGTCCGGGCACCGCGGGCGCGCGCATCAGCGCGGTTACCTTCGACGGACGTACGGTGGAACTGTTCAACGAGCCGGGCCAGTTCGGCATGCGCAAGATGATCGAGGCGTCGACCCAGAAGCGCAAGAGTCCCGGCGTCAACGAGCTGCGCTGGGTCAGCGGCAACCTCGCCATCGTGGTCGACCTGCGCCTGGTCAGCAACGCCGCGGCCGCGGGTGGCGGCAAGGGCTTCCAGGGACTGCGCCTGCCGCAGACGATCGTCGGGCGCGCGATCGCCGAGCCGGCCATCGCCAGCCTGGCCGCGGGAGACCAGTGATGCGCACGCCCGCCCTCGACCGCATCGGCTACTTCGGCAAGATCCCGGCGCGCAGCGACTTCGTGAAACTCGCGCACGACGCCCCGGCCATGGGCATGCTCGACGACTGGCTGGCGGCCGTGATGCACCGCCTGCCGTCGGATGCGCGCTGGAAGATCAACTACGACGCCATGGCGCCGGTCAGTTTCGCCTTCGTCGGTCCGGCGCGCCGCCACGCCGTCGCCGGCCACCTGGTCGCCAGCCGCGACACGCCGGGCCGGCGCTTTCCCTTTCTGATGATGCGCACGCTCGACGTGCTCGACCCCGGTGCGTTCGTATCGCGCTGCCCGCTCGCCTTTGCGCCGCTCTGGTCCTTTCTGGCGGCGGCCACGCCCCAGGTCCTGGATGCCTGCGATCCGACCCTGCATCTGCAAGGCATCAGCGACGCTGCCATCACGCTGGGCGAAAGCGAGAACGCGCTGACTGCCTTCCTCGCCACGGACACGGTCGGCTCCTTGTCCGGCCTGCTCGGCGGCGAAGATGCCAGCCGCGTGATCCTCGCGCTCGGCCTGCTGCTGCAGCCGGTCATGCACAGCAAGCCGACCCAGCTCGATAAAAGCCTGGTGCTGCCGCTGCCGGACGACGAGGCGCTGCGTGCGCCGGTCGCCGCGTTCTGGCTCGAACTGGTGGCGCCCTTCGTGCGCCGCGCCGCTTTCGACCTGGCCCTGTTCCTGGCAACCCAGGAGGATCACGCGGTGCTGGTGATCGGCTTTTGCGGCGCCGCGGCCCAGACGTTGCGCGGCATCATCGATCCGCTCGTCGGCCAGGAGCAGCAGGTACGTTTGAACGACACCGGCTGGATCGACGAGCAGCTCGGCCTGGATGTCGACGTGCGCGCCCTGGCCAGCTATCTCGACCAGCCGCAGCTGCCCCTGAAGATGGCGCGCGACCTGTTCCTCAAGACTTTCATCGGAGACGTATCGTGAGCACATCGACTTTCCTGGCCGCCCTCTTGCTGGCGGCGGGCGCCGCGCAGGCCCAAACCCCGGCGGCGGCGCCGGCGCCCGGCATCCCTCCGGCGGCCGCCACCGCCGCGCCGATCGTCGCCGCCGGCACCGTTGCCGACGAAGCGAGCAAGGCGGCGCTGCTGGCGCGCCTGCGCGCGGTCTACGGGCAGGAGCGCGTGGTCGACCAGCTGGCCGTCGGCACCGTGTCGACGCCGGCCAACTGGAACGAGTATGTCGGACGCCTGGTCGGACCGAACCTGAAGATGATCAGCCGCGGCCAGCTCAAAATCGACGGCAATACGGTCAGCCTGCGCGGCGACGTGTCCAACGAAGCCCAGCGCCAGCAGATCGCGGGCGACATCGCCGCCAGCCTGAATCCCACCTACACGGTCAACAACGGCCTGCGTGTGGCAGCTTCCGAACAGAGCGTGCTCGATGCGGCGCTGGCCAACCGCCTGATCGAGTTCGAGTCGGGCAAGGCGGCCCTGACGCCGGCGGGCATGGCGATCCTAGACCAGATGAGCGAGGTCCTGAAGAAACTCAACGGCATCAAGGTCGAGGTGATCGGCCATACCGACAATGCCGGCTCGCGTGCCGGCAACCTGTCGCTCAGCCAGGCGCGCGCCGAAGCCGTGAAGACCTACGTCGCCGCGCGCGGCATCCACGCCGGCTCGATCAGCGTGTCGGGCGAGGGTCCGGACCGGCCGGTGGCGGACAACCGCACGCCGGACGGTCGGGCGCGCAATCGGCGGATCGAGTTCAAGGTCGTTCAGTAAAACCCATCGGAAAAGAAGAACGCCGCCGGTATCGCTACCGGCGGCGTTTCTCTTTGGCGGGTCAAGGCAGGGTGATCGTCACGTTCGCAGCGCGCGGCGGCAGTTTGACGAGGTCGTTGTAGCTGGCCAGCGCCGTGTCGGTGTCGTGCGACAGCTTGGCGCGAAAGCCGACATAGGCGGCAAGGCCGGCCAGCGCGAACACCGAGGTCAACACCCATAGCGACAGGTCGCTGCGCAAGGTGTTGACGATCTGGTCGGGCCGCTCGGCATGGGGCGCGAAGCCGCGGTTCTTGCCGCGCATGCGGGCGATTTCGTCGCCCAGGCGCGCCGTCAGGTAACTCAGCTTGTCATGGCCGTCGAGCGCGTAGCGGCCTTCGAAGCCGAGCAGCAGGCACATATGGAACACTTCCAGCGCTTGCAGGTGCACGCTGCCTTTCGCGCGCAGGTCCTCGAGCCGGTGGAAGAAGTGTTCGCCCGCGAGCTGGTCGCCGAACACGCGCAGCTGCAGCGGGCGCGTCTCCCAGGCGTCGCGGATCTCGTAGTTCGAGCGCAGGATGATCTCGTCGACCGCCGAGCAGAACGCATACTTGGCGGCGGTGACGTCTTCCGCGGCCACGCCGATGGCCTTGGCGCTGCGGTCGACGTCCCCGAGGAAGGCGGTCATGTGGTCGGCAAAGGCGGCCTTGCCGTGCGGGCCGCAGCCGTTTTTGAGCAGGAACAGGGCATAGAAGCCTTCGTACATCAGGTCGACGAGGCAATGAGGCGCGCTGCCGGCGGCGCCGCGTGCCGGCGCCGGTGCGGTGCGGCGTTCGACATGGGCGCTCATGCCGCCACCCCGATCAGGTCGAGCTGGAGGTCGCGAATCCCGTTCGGCACGTAGATCGAGATCGACTGCGCCTTGAGCATGCTCTCGTAGAGCTGGCCTTTGTTCTCGAGCGCGAAATAATGCGTGTCGGGGCGCACCGGAAGCGCGGCCGGCACCTGCGGCGCGTGGATCAGCTTGACGCCGGGCAGGGCCGAGAGCACGAACTTGTCGACGTCCTGCGGGGCGCCGAGCTTGAAGCGCAGCGGCACTACCTCGATCAGCTGCAGTGCCGGCATGTCGGCCGACACCGCGAGGTAGAGCGTGGTTTGCGCGGTGATCTTGCCGGAGTCGAGTGCGCCGAGGTGATAGGAAGGCCGCTCGTTCGAGAGTGCGATCGAGAAGTAGCGGCTCGAGACGACGGTATCGAGCAGGTCGCGCAGGATGGCGTCCAGGCGTGCGAAGGCGGGGCCGGGATCGAGGTGCGAATAGGCCGGCAAGTCTTCCAGCTTGTAGCTGCGCGAATAGGCCATCAGGCCGCCGGCGAGCATCAGCATGTCGCCGAACAGGCGCTCCGGATGCAGCTCGGGATGGTGCAGGTAATGCGACAGCGCCGCATAGCCGCTGCTGGCCGTGTGCAGCAGCCAGAACGAGGACATGTCGCCGCCGCGGATCTCGACCACGTTGCGGCTCGGCTCGCGCATGTGGCCGTACAGCGCATTGACCTTGGCCAGCAGCTTTTCCATCAGGCGCGCGGTCGCGTTGTGCAGGCCCGGCGCGCCTTCGATCGAGACGCTCGGGGCAATGAATGAAGGATCGACCTCGAAGCCGCCGGTGGCCACGCGCCGCAGGCGCACCAGCGGAAAGCTTTCGTAAGCGGCAAGGGCGTCGATGTCGGACACCAGGCGCACGGTTTTTTTCAAATACGTGATGTCGGCGTCGGCCGCGTGCGTAAACAGGTCATGGGTGTCGCACTCGTGCTGCACGAAACGGGCGTCGTCACGCTCGCCATCCATCCCGGCGCAGTTTTCCCCATGCGACTTGATGGCCGGCAGCGCGGCATGCAAGGTGATCGACTGGATGCTCGGCGCAAGCGCGCCGAGCTTGACCGGCAGCGGCAGCGCATCGCTTTCAGGCGCACGGACGATTTCACCGTCGGCAAAGACGAGCGAGAGCGCGTCGATGCGCAGCATGTCGTTCTTCAGCGCTTCGTGGTCGATGGCCAGGCGGCGCACGCCCCAGGCATATGGGTGCAGGGTGCGCGCCGTCTGGTTCAGGCGTGCCTCGTGGTAGCGGTCCTGCTGCTGGAAATGCTGGGGGCGCAAAAACAGGCCCTCTCCCCACAGCAGTTTCGATGGCATGTTCACTGTTACCTCGCGAGAGAATGTTTTAAGAAAAGAGTTGAGCTTGCGGGAATGCAGGCGCGCATTTATTGACAGCGCGCAGACGCCGGCGCCACGGTGCCGGAAGCATGTGGCTTCGCCCCTGCGCCGGCCGACAGCGTGCAGGCCTGGACGGCGATGGTCAGGCCGGCGCGTTCGGCCTCGTCGGCGGCGAAGGACATGCGCCAGCGCTGCGCCGCCGGCGAATGAAACAGCGCCACGACGCCCACATAGGCCGCGTCGCGCGGCAGCCGCTCGACGACTTCGTAGCGCTGGCCCGGCACCAGGGTCACGTCCCTGACCTCGACAAGGTCGGCGCCGAAAGCTTCGCGGTCGAGGCCGGGCATCAGGAAGACGGCATAGGGTGCCGCCTCGAAGGCGGCGTTCCGGCGCAGCGTGTACACCCGCGCCACCAGCGCGAGTGGCCGGCCCTGGGCGTCGGTGTTGAGTTTCGGCGCCGCATGCAGGCGCAGGGCGATGCTGCGCGCCGGCTTGAAGGCGTGCGCGGGGTCCGTCTTGCGCTGGCCGACGGCATCGAGTGCGCGTGCGGCCAGGCCGTCGTTGGCGCAGCCCGGCAGCGTCGCCACACAAAGAAGCAGGCAGGTAAAGGGAAGTAGCCGCATTGATCATTGCCTCTCGTAAATAATGCCATCGCTCATTTAACGGCAATGGCTGTGAGTCTCTCTGCGCTAGCGCAAACGGAACCGCCATCGCACGCGGTCAAGCCGAAGCGTTCCGTTGTTGACTACGCGCAATTCTCTTGGAATTGCTTCCCGAATAATGGCGGCTGGTTCAACGTACTGGAGACCACACATGATGTTCACACGACTGATGCCGGCCTTGGCGTGCGTCGCCCTCTTGACCGCCTGCGGTACCACCGGCGAAGTGTCGCGCAGCATGGCGAAGGGAGCGACGATGCAAGCCACCATCGCCGCGGCCGACGCCGCGGTGGCCGCGGGGCAGGGGGAACAGGCTTTCAAGCTGCTCAAGAGCGCCAGCCAGGCCTTCCCGGCCGATAAGACCCCCTGGGTGCGCATGGCGCAGATGCGCTTCGACAGCAAGGATTACGGCGAGGCGATCGTCAACGCGCTCGAGGCGATCGAGCGCGACCCCGACGACACGATGGCTAACAGCATTGCCGCCGTCAGCGGCCTGCGCGTGTCGAGCAAGTCGCTGGCCGAGCTCACGCGCAAGAATAGATTGAGCGGCAACGTGAAAACCGAGGCGGAGGAACTGGCCAGGCTGCTGCGCACGAGCCTGGGCGAAGACGTCCTGGTGCCGGGCGGCGCCAAGCGGCTGGCCACGCCGAAGCCGAGACCGCCGGCGGCGACGGCCGCGGCCGTGCCCAAATCCACGTCAGGCGCCAGCGACCCGTTTGGCGCGCTCAAGTAATCCTTGCGGGCCGGCGTCCGCCGGCCCCTCACTCTTTCGGAGCAGCCATGGCTAAAAATGAAAGCGTGCAGAAGCGCTTGCAGAAAGTGCGCGCGCCGCGTGTGCAGATGACCTATGACGTCGAGATCGGCGACGCCATCGAGAACAAGGAGCTGCCGTTTGTCGTCGGCGTGCTGGGCGACTTCGGCAATGACCCGAATGCCGAGAAGAAGCGCCTGAAGGACCGCAAGTTCGTCAACGTCGACGCCTCGAATTTCGACGAGGTGCTCAGCGGCGTTGCGCCCGCCGTGCAGTTCCGCGTCGAGAATCACTTGTCGGAAGAGGGCGGGCAGTTCGGCGTGCAATTGCAGTTCCGCGAGATGGGCGACTTCCGCCCCGAAGCCGTGGTGCAGCAGGTCGCGCCGCTGAAAGGATTGCTGGAAGCGCGTACCAAGCTGGCCGACCTGCGCAACAAGCTGGCCGGGAACGACAAGCTCGACGATATCCTGAGCGAAGTCCTGGGCAATACCGAAAAGCTCGCAGGCCTGCGCAAGACGGAGGACAAATAACATGGCGGCGATGCTCGGACCAGCCGTCAAACCGGCGCAAGCACTGGAACTGGACAATTCCCTGCTCGACCAGATTGTCGAGCAAAGCCGCGTGGCCGCCTCTCCCAGCGAGCATGAGCGGGCGCGCGACCTGATTTCCGAACTCGTGACCCAGGTCATGGCGGGCACGATGGTGGTGTCGCACAACCTGTCGGCGATGATCGACGCGCGCCTGGCGGAACTCGACCGCATGATTTCGACCCAGCTCTCCGCCGTCATGCACGCCCCCGAGTTCCAGAAACTCGAGCGCAGCTGGACCGGCCTGCAATACCTGGTGAAGAACTCGTCCACCGGTTCCGGCCTGCAGATCCGCATGCTCAACGCCAGCAAGCGCGAGCTGGTCAAGGACTTCCAGGCCGCGCTCGAATTCGACCAGAGCTCGCTCTTCAAGAAGATCTACGAAGAGGAATTCGGCACCTTCGGCGGCGCCCCCTACGGCGCGCTGGTGGGCGACTTCGAGATGAGCCGCCAGCCCGAGGACATGTATTTTCTCGAGCAGATGTCGCACGTGGCCGCCGCCAGCCACGCGCCCTTCATCACATCGAGCGCGCCGGAACTGTTCGGTGTCGACAGCTTCGGCGACCTGGGCAAACCGCGCGACCTGGCGAAAGTCTTCGACACCGTCGAATACGCGAAGTGGAAGGCGTTCCGCGAATCGGAAGACGCGCGCTACGTCGGCCTGACGCTGCCGTGTTTCCTGGGCCGCCTGCCGTATAACCCGGTGGACGGCATGACCACCGAAGGCTTCAACTTCGTGGAAGACGTCGACGGCACGGACCACGGCAAATACCTGTGGTGTAACGCCTCGTATGCGTTCGCATCGAAGCTGACCCGTGCCTTCGAGGACTACGGCTGGTGCGCGGCGATCCGGGGCGTCGAAGGCGGCGGCCTGGTGGAGAACCTGCCGGCCCATACCTTCAAGACCGACGAGGGCGAAGTCGCCCTGAAATGCCCGACCGAGGTGGCGATCACCGACCGCCGCGAAAAGGAGCTCTCGGACCTCGGCTTCATCTCGCTGGTGCACTGCAAGAACACCTCGTATGCCGCCTTCTTCGGGGCGCAGTCGGCGCAGAAAGCGAAGAAGTACGCGAACGAGGCGGCCAATGCGAACGCCATGCTGTCCTCGCAGCTGCAGTACATCTTTGCCGTCTCGCGCATCGCCCACTACATGAAGTCCATGATGCGCGACAAGATCGGCAGCTTCGCCGCCGCCGCCAACGTCGAGGATTACCTGAACCGCTGGCTGACCCAGTATGTCCTCCTCGACGACAACGCCAGCCAGGAACAGAAGGCGCAGTTCCCGCTGCGCGAGGCCAGCGTACAGGTGTCGGAAGTGCCGGGCCGCCCCGGCTGCTACCGCGCCGTGTCCTTCCTGCGTCCGCATTTCCAGCTCGATGAATTGTCCGTTTCTCTCCGACTGGTCGCGGAGTTGCCGCAGTCGACCAAAAGCTGATCCACCCATAACCTGAACCAGGAGCAAGCAAACATGGCAATTGACGTATATCTGCAGATCGATGGCATCAAGGGCGAATCGACGGACGACAAGCACAAGGACTGGATCGAATGCACCTCGGTGAACTGGGGCGTGAAGCAGCCGCGTTCGGCCACCGCTTCCACCGGCGGCGGCCACACGGCCGAGCGCTGCGAGCATGACGAGGTCACCTTCACCAAGCTCGCCGACCTGGCGTCGCCGATCCTGCTGCAGACCTGCTCGGCCGGCAAGACGATTCCGAAGGCGAAGCTGGAATTCATGCGCGCGGACGGCCAGGGCGACCGCATCAAGTACTTCGAGATCGAACTGGAAAATGTGCTGATCGGCGCGATCAAGCCGGCGGTCGAGGAAGGCGCGATCATCCAGGAGCGGGTCGGCCTGAAGTTCTCGAAGATCAAATGGAAGTACACCCAGCAGAAGGTGACCGGCGGCGCCGGCGGCAATACCTCGGGCGGTTGGGATCTGGCGACCAACAAGATCGCCTGACCGGCATCGGCGCGCGCGGCCGCCTGGCCGCGCGCTTTTATTTTCCTCGCGGGAGATTCCATGAACGGCTTTGCCCCTGGCCTGCTCGACCGCCTGATGGACGAGCGCAGCCAGCCGGGCGGCGCCGCTCCCGCGGCGGCGCCCGGCCTCACCATCGACCAGGTCAAGGACCAGGTCGCGCGGGATCTCGAAGCCCTGCTCAACACGCGCGCAGCGCTGCCGGCCAGCGCGTTCGAACGCTTCCCGCTGGCACGCGCCTCGATCCTCAATTACGGGCTGGTCGATTTCGCGGCCTTTTGCCTTTCCAGCGACGAAGACCGCGCCGCCATCTGCGCCAGCCTGACGCGCGCCATCGAGACCCACGAGCCGCGCCTGAAGGACGTCAGCGCCAGCCTGGAACTGGCCGAGGGCAGCGTCAACCGGCTCGACTTCGTGATCCACGCCAGGCTCGAACTCGAGGCCGGAGGCGACACCGTCAACTTCAGCGCCGCGCTGCAGCCATCCTCGCTGCACTACGCGATCAGGAAAGTGTCCCGTCCGCGCGGCGACGCCGGCCGGCGCTAGCTTCTACCTACCGACACAAAGGACGCGACACGCATGGACATCAACCTCAAGACCCTGATCGGCAAGCTCAATGACGCAACGCGTACCGCGGCCACGCGCGCGGCCGGCATCTGCGTCGGGCTCGGCCAGTATGAAGTCGACATCGAACACCTGTTCCTGGCGCTGCTCGAGCAGCCCGATTGCGACCTGGCCGTCGCCGCGCGCGCCTGCGGCATCAGCCTGGCCAGGCTGGAAGCGGACCTGCGCAACGAAGTCGCGCGCTTCGCCTGCGGCAGCGCGCGCACGCCCGTGTTCTCGAAGCACCTGCCGACCCTGCTCGAACATGCCTGGCTGATCGCTTCGCTGGGCAGGGAGGACACGCATGCCGCGCCGACCGCGATCCGAAGCGGCCATCTGCTGCTGGCGCTGCTCACCGAACCGGACCTGGCGCAACTGGCCCAGCGTGGCTCGCGCCTGTTCGCCGAATTCCCGCTCGAACGCCTGAAGCACGACTTCGACAAGCTCACGCGCGGCTCGGGTGAAGCGCTCGGCCCCGCCCCTTGCGGCGCACGGGATTGCCGGCCAGGGCAGGGCGGCGACCCCGTCGGCGAACTCGAAGCGCAGGCGCCAGGCAAGACGCCGGCGCTGGACCAGTTCACCACTTGCCTGACGCAGCGCGCGCGCGACGGCAAGGTCGATCCCGTGATCGGGCGCGACGCCGAGATCCGCCAGGCAATCGACATCCTGATGCGGCGCCGCCAGAACAACCCGATCCTGACCGGCGAGGCGGGCGTCGGCAAGACCGCCGTGGTCGAGGGACTTGCGCTGCGCGTCGTGCAGGGCGACGTGCCGGAAGTACTGCGCGGGGTCGAGATCCACACCCTCGACATGGGCCTGCTGCAGGCCGGCGCCAGCGTCAAGGGCGAGTTCGAGAACCGCCTCAAGAACGTGATCGACGAAGTCAGGAAGAGTCCGCACGCGATCATCCTCTTCATCGACGAGGCGCACACGATGATCGGCGCCGGTGGCGCGGCCGGCCAGAACGACGCGGCCAACCTGCTCAAGCCCGCACTGGCGCGCGGCGAGCTGCGCACCATCGCCGCCACCACCTGGGGCGAGTACAAGAAGTATTTCGAGAAGGACGCGGCGCTGGCGCGGCGCTTCCAGGTGATCAAGGTCGAAGAGCCCGACGAGGAAACCGCCTGCGCCATGCTGCGCGCGATGGCGCCGCTGATGGAGCGGCATTTCGGCGTGCGCGTCTACGACGACGCCATTACCGAGGCGGTGCGCCTGTCGCACCGCTACATCAGCGGCCGCCAGCTGCCGGACAAGGCCATCAGCGTGCTCGACACCGCCTGCGCCAAGGTCGCGCTCGGCCAGAGCGCCACGCCGGCGCTGCTCGAATCCTGCGTGCGCCGCATCGAACGCGCCGATGCGCGGATCGCCGCGCTCGAACGCGAACAGAGCGCCGGCGGCGAGCATACGGCGCGCCTGGTGATGCTGCGCGGCGAACGGCTGGCGGCGCTGGCCGAGCAGGAGCGCCTCGCGGCGCGCTGGGAGCAGGAGCGTGCGCTGACCGCCGACATCGCGCGCATGCGCGGCGAGCTGGAAGCCGGCCGCGGCGACAGTCCGGCCCTGCGCACCCTCGTCGACGAGCTGCGCGCGGTGCAGGGCGAGGCGCCGCTGGTGCCGGTCCAGGTCGACGGCCACACGGTGGCCGGCATCGTCGCCGGCTGGACCGGCATTCCGCTCGGACGCATGGTGAAGGACGAAATCAAGACCGTCCTGCAGCTGCAGTCGCTGCTGGACGAACGCATCCTCGGCCAGTCGCATGCGACTTTCGCCGTCGCCCAGCGCGTGCGCACGGCGCGTGCCAACCTGGACGACCCGAACAAGCCGAAGGGCGTCTTCCTGTTCGTCGGCACCTCGGGCGTCGGCAAGACCGAGACGGCGCTGGCGCTGGCCGACCTGCTGTACGGCGGCGAGCGCAAACTGGTCACCATCAACATGAGCGAATACCAGGAAGCGCACAGCGTCTCCGGCCTGAAAGGCTCGCCGCCGGGCTATGTCGGCTATGGCGAGGGGGGCGTGCTGACCGAAGCCGTGCGGCGCAACCCCTACAGCGTGGTGCTGCTCGACGAAGTGGAAAAGGCGCACCCGGACGTGCTCGAGCTGTTCTTCCAGGTCTTCGACAAGGGCGTGCTGGACGACGCCGAGGGACGCCAGATCGACTTCCGCAACACGATCATCATCCTCACCTCGAACACCGCCTCGTCCACGATGATGGGGGCTTGCCTGAACAAGACCGCGGCGGAGATGCCGAAACCCGAGCAACTGCTGGAGATGATACGCCCGCAGCTGATGAAGCAGTTCAAGCCGGCCTTCCTCGGCCGCCTGGCAACGGTGCCTTTCTATCCGATCGGCGACGAGGTCCTGGCCAACATCATCCGCCTGAAACTGGACCGCATCGGCCAGCGCGTGCGCGACAACCATCATGCGAGCTTCGAATACGACGAGGCGCTGGTCGACGCCGTCTTGAGCCGCTGCACCGAGGTCGATTCCGGCGCGCGCAATGTCGACACTATCCTCAACGGCACGCTGCTGCCGGAGATCGCCGACAGCCTGCTGGCCCGGATGGCCGAGGGCGGGACGCTCGCGCGCATCAGGGTCGGGGCGACCAAGGCCGGCAAGTTCAAGTACGCGATCGAAGCGGCCTGAGGAGATTGCCATGTTCAAGGTAGAACAATTACTCAACCCGGTCGGCGCCGGCGCGCCCTGCGGCGAAGACCTCGCGTTCTCGCCCGAGCTCGACGCCATCGCCCAGGCGCGCAAGGCCGACGATCCCTCGATCGAGCAGGGCGCCTGGGTCACCACGCTCAAGGAAGCCGACTGGAAGTTCGTGGCGAAGCGCTGCGCGCTCCTGATCGAGACCCGCAGCAAGGACTTGCAGCTGGCGGTCTGGCTGGCCGAGGCAAGCGCGAAAACGGGTGGACTGCGCAGCCTGGCCGACGCATTGCGCGTCATCGGCGCCCTGTGCGAACGCTACTGGGACGGCCTGTATCCGCAGCCCGACGAAGGCGGCCACGAGCAGCGCATCGGCAACCTGTGCTGGATCGCGGCGCGCGTGCCGCAGCTGGTGATGGAATGCCCGGTCACCGAAGGCACGGCCATTTCGATGCGCGAAATCGAAGCGGCGCGCGCCCGCGGTAGCGAAGCGATCGCCAGCGTGGAAGCGGCGCGCACCCGTACCTCGACAGCCTTCCAGCAAGCCTTGCTCGACGACTGCAATGACTGCCTGGCGGCCCTCGACGCGCTGGAAACGGCGGTCGATACGCGCCTGGATGCGGACGGTCCGAGCTTCAGCGCCGCGCGCTCGGCGCTGCAGAACCTGGCGCATTTCGTCACCCCGGCCGGCGCCAGCGCGGCCGGCCTGTCCGCTGCCGCGAGTCCGGCCATGGCGCAGCCAGGCACGCCGGTAGCGGCCGCGCGCGCGCTGCCGGTGTTCGCCGGGGCCATCGCCAGCCGGGCGCAGGCGCTGGGTCAATTGCGGGCGGTGGCCGATTTCTTCCGCCAGACCGAGCCGCACAGCCCGGTTGCCTACCTGGCCGACAAGGCGGCCAACTGGGGCGAGCAGCCGCTGCACGTATGGCTGAAGACGGTCGTGAAGGATGCGGGCTCCCTGGCCCATGTGGAGGAAATACTGGGGATCGTGAAGGAGGAATAAGGCGACATATTCTTTCACCGGACGGTCCTCGGTGAAAGAATATTTCAGGGCGGCGCGAGCCGCCCTGTCGGGTCAGCCGGCTGGCGACTCGACTTGCTGTTATTGCGCCGGCTTGTCGGCCGGCTGCGCCCCGGCTGCCGCCTTGTCCGTGCCCGGGTTGACGAGCAAGGCCGCCTTGGCGATCTGCTCCTCGACATTCTTGACGGCGTCGCGCGTGGCTTGCGTGACCTGCTCGTAGCCCTTGAAGGCATTGTCGATCGCGGCCTTGATGATCTCGACCGCGTTTTCCGACCCGGGCTTGACGTTCTGCGTGACGTCGTAGATCAGCGCCGACAGGGTGCTCTTCGCCTCGGCCACGTGGACGTCGGCGGCGCGGCGAAATTCGCTTTGCATCTCCTCGATGATGACCTTCATCTGGTCGCGGTACTCGACGCCGCCGGCCATGTCCGGCTGCATGCGTGCCGACAGGGCGTCGAAAGCGGCGCGGGCGTCCTGGGCCTGGGTCAGATCGCGGCTGGCCGCGAGCGTCTTGTCCATCGTGCTGCGGGCGGTGGCCATGTTGAGCGCCATGACCTGCTCCAGTCCCTTGACGGTCTTATTGGCAAGCATGTCAAAGGTCTGCATTTGCAGGTCAAACAGGGTTTTGGTAGCGGATGCGAATTGTTCGGGACTCGTGAACATCAATGTCTCCTCGGTTCTGTAATTAAAGCGATGGGCGACCTGCGGGCTAACCAGACCTATTATTTAACAACGATGAGCTTTTCGCAACGGCTGTCCCGATACGGACCGGCACGCGTGACGCTCTCGTCGTAGCCGAGCATAACCCCTTCAGGCGCGCAGTCAAGGAATTTGTCTTGCGCTTCCCACGATGGGAAGGTGTATCCTGCCTCGCATGAGCGCAGCGTACATGAACAGGAGCGGGATGAATATCGGCGAAGCGGCCAAGGCCTCGGGCGTATCGAGCAAGATGATCCGCCATTACGAGTCGATCGGCTTGATCGACGCGGCGCGCCGCACCGCGGCCGGCTACCGGCTGTACGGTCAGCGCGAAGTACAGGTGCTGCAATTCATTCACCGGGCGCGGGCGCTGGGCTTTTCGCTGGAACAGATCCGCGCGCTGCTGGCCCTGTGGCAGGACGACAAGCGCGCCAGCGCCGATGTGCGGGCCCTGGCGCGCAGCCATATCGCGGAACTCGAACGGAAAATCGCGGAGATGGAGGCGATGAAACGCACGCTCGCCAGGCTGGCGGCCTCCTGCCAAGGCGGCGCGCGTCCGGATTGCCCGATTCTCGACGACCTCGCGGCAGGCTAGACGGGGCCGCACGAGGCGCACAACGCACAACGCACAACGCACAACGCAAAACGCCGCAATCCTTTTGCAAAGATTGCGGCGTTTTGCGCCGAACTCACCGGAAAACCCGTGGTGCCCACGGAGGGACTCGAACCCCCACACCTCGCGGCACACGGACCTGAACCGTGCGCGTCTACCAATTCCGCCACGTGGGCACTGCTGTTACGACTACGGTAAAACGACTGCAAATGATGCGGAAGTACTGCCAGTAGATGGTGCCCACGGAGGGACTCGAACCCCCACACCTTGCGGCACACGGACCTGAACCGTGCGCGTCTACCAATTCCGCCACGTGGGCACTGGTATTGCATGACTACGATAAAACGAACCAACGAACTTGCGCGGATATACATCCAGTAGATGGTGCCCACGGAGGGACTCGAACCCCCACACCTTGCGGCACACGGACCTGAACCGTGCGCGTCTACCAATTCCGCCACGTGGGCATTGTTACTGCTTGCAACCGAAGCTGATACAATATCAGGCTTTCCTGTTTTTCGCTAGATCAACTTTCGCTGCTTCCGGCGCAGAATGTCCCGTGATTGCTTCTGCTTTTCTTTGCCTGGACATTGCCGTCCTTGCGAAAGAGCCGAGATTATAGCGGATGGTTTGCAAAAGTCAAAGACCCGCTCGCCGCCGGCGCAGCGCCGCCTCGGCGCACGCTTCGTTAGGCGAATAGCCCGGTCCTCCGTTACACTACGCCTGGCAAGGCGTCAATCCAGCCACGGTGCCGGTCGCTCCGGAAACCCATTAAGAACAATTCAAGAAGACGATTTGAAGCAACCTACTCATACTATTCCTAGCCGAGAGGAAATTCTCGGTGTGTTCCGTGATGCCGGTACGTCGCTCGATGCGACCACGCTCGCACGTGCCCTTCAAGTCAATCCCGCCGCCCAGGAAGTATTGGGACGACGCCTGAATGCAATGGAACGCGATGGCCAGATCCGCAGCGAAGGCGAGGGCAGTTATGCGCTTGCCGACCAGGCCGGTTTTATCGCAGGCAAGGTCAGCGCCCACCGCGATGGCTTCGGCTTCGTCATCCCCGACGAGCCGGGCAATGACCTGTTCCTGAACGACAAAGAGATGCAGAAAGTGCTCCATGGCGACCGCGTGCTGGCGAAAGTCACCGGCACCGACCGCCGCGGCCGCCTGGAAGGCACGATCGTCGAAGTCGTCGCGCGCGCCAATACCCACGTCATCGGGCGCCTGCTCAATGAAGGCGGTGTCTGGATCGTGTCGCCCGAAGACCAGCGCATGAACCAGGACATCCTGATCGCCGGTTCGCCCGGCAAGGCCAAGGCCGGCCAGGTCGTCTCGGTCGAGCTGATCGAACAGCCGGCGCGCTTCCAGAAGCCCACCGGCCGCATCGTCGAAGTGCTCGGCGAACTCGACGACCCGGGCATGGAAATCGAAATCGCCGTGCGCAAGTTCGGCGTGCCGCACGTGTTTTCCCCTGCCGCCCTGAAGCAGGCGAACAGGCTGCCGAACGAAGTGGTCGATGCCGACCTGGCCGACCGCGTCGACCTGCGCGACGTTGCGCTGGTGACCATCGACGGCGAAGACGCCCGCGACTTCGACGACGCCGTCTACTGCGAACCGGTCAAGATCGGCGCCGACGCGGGCTTTCGCCTGCTGGTCGCCATCGCCGACGTCAGCCATTACGTGAAGCCGAACGACGGCCTCGATGTCGACGCCATCGAGCGCAGCACCTCGGTCTACTTCCCGCGCCGCGTGATCCCGATGCTGCCGGAAAAGCTGTCGAACGGCCTGTGTTCGCTGAACCCCGCCGTCGATCGCCTGAGCCTGGTGTGCGACATGGTCGTCAGCAGCGAAGGCGTCGTCCAGGCCTACCAGTTCTACCCGGCCGTGATCCACTCGGCCGCACGCCTGACCTATAACCAGGTCGCCGACATCCTGCTCGACCCGAAAGGCGAGGAAGCTGGACGCCGTCCGGCCATCGTGCCGCACCTGCAAAACCTGAACGGCGTGTTCCAGGCGCTGCTCGGCGCGCGCCAGCTGCGCGGCGCCATCGATTTCGAGACGACCGAAACCTATATCGTCTGCAACCCGATGGGCAAGATCGAGAAGATCATCCCGCGCACCCGCAACGAAGCGCACCGCCTGATCGAGGAATGCATGCTGGCCGCGAACGTCTGCGCCGCCGACCTCCTGATCCGCCACAAGCATCCGGGCACCTTCCGCATCCACGCCACGCCGACCGAGGAAAAGCTGAACCAGCTGCGTACCTTCCTCAAGATGACGGGCCTGAACCTGGGCGGCGGCCTGAAGCCGTCCGCCGGCGACTATGCCGCCCTGATGCGCGAAATCAAGGAGCGTCCCGACGCGGCCCTGCTGCAGACCATGCTGCTGCGCTCGATGCAGCAAGCCGTCTACAGCCCGGACAACGTCGGCCACTTCGGCCTGGCCTACGAGGCCTATGCCCACTTCACCAGCCCGATCCGCCGCTATCCCGACCTGCTGACCCACCGCGCGATCAAGGCGATCTTGCTGGGCAAGAAGTACGAGCCGAAAGGCATCGACCTGTCCATGCTCAATACGAACGTCTCGAACGCGACGCGCAAGCAGGCCGCCAAGGACAAGGCCGACGGCAAGCCGAAGAAGGACGAAAAAGACCTGACGATCTGGGACGCCCTGGGCGTGCACTGCTCGGCCAACGAGCGCCGCGCCGACGAAGCCTCGCGCGACGTCGAGAACTGGCTGAAGTGCTACTTCATGCAGGACAAGCTGGGCGAGTCCTTCACCGGCATCGTCGCCGGCGTGACCACCTTCGGCATCTTCGTGCAGCTCGACGAACTGTATGTCGAGGGCCTGGTCCACGTGACCGGCCTGGGCGAGGATTACTTCCAGTACGACGAAGCGCGCCACGTGCTGCGCGGCGAGCGGACCGGCAAGACCTTCGGCCTGACCGACCGCGTTACCGTGCAGGTGGCCAAGGTCGACCTGGAAGCACGCAAGATCGACCTGGTGCTGGCGCAGGATGGCAACGCCGACGCCGCACCGGTGCAGGGCCGCTCGGGCGGCCGCCGCGACGAGAACAAGCCGGGCCGCAACCGCGGTGCGTATGCGCAGCCCGCGCTTCAGGTCCAGGCGCAGGCCCCGGCCCAGGCTGCGCGCCAGGCCGGCAATGCCCCTGCCGAAGAAGGCAAGAGCAGCCGCTCGAAGCGTTCGCGCCGTGGCCGCAAGGAACGTGCGATGGCGCGCGAACTGGCAGCCGAACTGCCGGTCGCGACCCAGCAGCAGCCGCAAGCGCAAGTCCCGGCGCAGCCTGGGCCCGACGGGAACGCGAACGAGGCTGCCGGCAACGGCGAATCGAACCGTTCGCGCCGTTCGCGCAAGGAGCGTGCAGCCGCGCGCGAACTGGCGAACGCGGCGCCGGTGATGGAGCAGGCGCCGCTGCGACTGGCCGACATCGGCCAGGAGACGGGCGAATCGAAACGTGCGCGCCGCGCGCGCAAGGAGCAGGAAGCTACGCTCGAGGCAACCGGACAGGCGGGCGCGCAGCCTGCCGTGCCCGAGCAGGCGCAGGCGCAGGTGCAGATGCAGATGCAGGTGCAGGCCCCGCCGTCCGCCGCGCCGGCCGAGGCCAAGCCTGCGCGCCGTCCGCGCAAGCAGCAAGCTGTGACCGAACAGCCGGCCCACGTTGCCGAAGCACTGGGTGCCGACGCACCGGGTGCCGAAGCACCGGGTGCCGAAGCACCGGCTGCCGACGCATCGGGTGCCGAAGCACCGGCCGCAACGAGGCGTCCACGCGCCGCGCGCAAGCCGGTCGCGGCGGTGCAGGAAGCTGCCATGCCGGCGGTGCAGATCGTGGCCGAGGCCGCCGACACGGCCGCCGTGAAGCGTCCGCGCAAGACCCGGGCCGCAGCACCGGTCGACGTCGCGGCGCCGGCGCTGCAAGCCGAGGCTGTAGTCGCGCCGAAGCGTGCCCGCGCCGCCAAGGCGGCAGCACCGGCGCCTGTTGCAGCCGTGCAGGCAGCCGAGGCCCCGGCCACGGCAAGCCGCGCCCGTGCCGTCAAGGCCGAGGCAGCCCCGGCCGCAGCAGCAGCGGCAGTCCCGGCAGCAGCCCCGGCCGAAGCAGCCCCGGCCGCGGCAGCACCGGCGGCAAAAAAGAGCGCCGCCAGGAAAAGCGCCGCCGCCAAGCCTGCCGCCAAGGCAGCGAGTACCACCTCCAAAACGAGCAGCAAGAAGAAAAGCAACGCATGAAGAACAAGATGATTTTCGGCTTCCACGCCGTGACCTCGCGGCTGCGCCACGAAGCCCAGTCGGTGGAGGAAATCTTCGTCGACGCCGAACGTAACGACGGCCGCATGAAGGACCTGATCGCCAACGCGAAAGCGGCCGGCGTGCGCGTCATGCCGGTCGAGGCGGGCCGTCTCGACAAGATCGTCGGCACCCGCCGCCACCAGGGCGTGATCGCATTTGCCAGCCAGCTGGCGCTGGCGCGCAATCTCGACGAGCTGCTCGACGCCATCGAAGGTCCGCCGCTGCTCCTGATCCTCGACGGCATCACCGATCCGCACAACCTGGGCGCCTGCCTGCGCGTGGCCGACGGCGTCGGCGCGCACGCGGTCATCGTGCCGAAGGACCGCGCGGTCGGCCTGAACGCCACCGCCGCGAAAGTGGCCAGCGGCGCGGCCGAGACGGTTCCCTACATCACCGTGACCAACCTCGCCCGCACCATGCGCGAGTTGAAGGAGCGCGGCATCTGGCTGATCGGCACCTCGGACGACGCCGAAAAGAGCCTGTATGAAGCCGACTTCACCGGCCCGACCGCGCTGGTGATGGGTTCCGAAGGCGAGGGCATGCGGCGCCTGACGCGCGAAACCTGCGACCTGCTGGTCAACATCCCGATGTTCGGTTCGGTCGAGAGCCTGAACGTCTCGGTCGCCTCGGGCGTCTGCCTGTACGAAGCACGCCGCCAGCGCGGGGTGCAAGCCTGAGGTGCATGGGCCGGCGGACCCTGTCCTGCCGGCGACGGCGCGCTGCGAATGGGCCGTCCGGGCAATACCGGACGGCCCATTTTCTTGTGCGGCACGCCATGAAGCAAGGCGCGGTAACATGGCAGTATTGGTCCGGATGTCAAAATTGCTTGCTCCCGAGCAGCCGCCCGGCCGATAAGCTACCATTGCCGCCTGTTTTTCTCCTGTCCCTATTATGTTTTCCTCGTTGCGCGAAGATATCAAGAGCATCATCGAACGCGACCCGGCCGCCCGTAACGGCTGGGAAGTGCTCACTTGCTACCCGGGCTTGCACGCCATCGTCATGCACGACTGGGCGCACGCCTGCTGGAAGCTGAACCTGAAGTGGCTCGGCCGCTTCATCTCGTACATCGCGCGCGTCATCACCGGCATCGAAATCCATCCGGGCGCCGTCATCGGCCGCCGGGTCTTCATCGACCACGGCTTCGGCGTAGTGATCGGCGAGACGGCCATCGTCGGCGACGACTGCACCATCTACCAGGGCGTCACCCTCGGCGGCACCACGCTCGTTGCCGGCACCAAGCGCCATCCGACGCTCGAACGCGGCGTCATCGTCGGCGCCGGCGCCCAGGTGCTGGGGGCGTTCACGGTCGGCGAATTCGCCAAGGTCGGCTCCAATGCGGTGGTGGTCAAGCCGGTGCCGGCCGGCGCCACGGCCGTCGGCAATCCGGCCCACATCATCCGCAAGGAAGAACAGTCGCGCAGTGCCCGCATGTTCGCCGCCTATGGCGTGGCGCCGAACGGCGACGACCCGATCTCGAAAGCCCTGCGCGGCCTGATCGACCATGTGGCGCGCCAGGACGAGCAGATCGAACGCCTGACGGCCACCATCAAGGCGGCCGGGATCGCCTGTCCGAACGTGCTGGAGGGTGATAAACTCGATTCGGCCGAATTGAACCGGCTGGTCGACTGAGGAATCCATGACTGAAGAAACCACTGGCGCCGGCACCGGCGACGTGCTCGACCCGTTCGAGATCCGCGTCCTGGCCGTGCTGGCCGAGAAAGAAGCGCTCACGCCCGACAATTATCCGATGTCGCTCAACGCCATCGTCAACGGCTGCAACCAGCTCTCGAGCCGCGATCCGGTGATGCAGCTGACCGAGGAGACGGTGCAGGACACGCTGCGGCGCCTGATCGAACGGCGCCTGGTGAGCGGCGTCAGCGGCGCCGGCGCGCGCGTCACCAAGTACGAGCACCGCATGCGCATCAAGTGGACGCTCGAGCAGGACAAGGTGGCGGTGCTGACGATCCTGATGCTGCGCGGCCTGCAGACCGCCGGCGAGATCCGTACCCGCAGCGGACGCCTGCACGAATTCAAGACGGTGGCAGAGGTCGAGGCGCCGCTGCAATTTTTGATCGACAAATACCCGCCGCTGGTGGCGCGCCTCGATCGCGCCCCGGGTACCAAGGAGCCGCGCTACGGCCAGCTGCTCGGCGGCGAGATCTCGACCGCGCGCGACGACTCGGCCTTTGGCGCGGCCAGCACGCCGGCGCCGTCGAGCCGCATCGGCCAGCTGGAAGAGGAAGTGGCGAACCTGCGTCTCGAAGTCGCCGACCTGAAGGCGCAGTTCGAAGCGTTTCGCCAGCAGTTCCAGTAAGGCCGGCGCGGCGCCCGACAGGAAACGCGGCCCCGCGGCCGCGTTTTTCCATGGGCCGCCCGCAAAGTCAGCCTTCGTCGCGCCAGCGGCGCAGGCGGATGGCGCCGGCAATCATCGCCACGCCAGCCACGACGCCGGCCCACAGCGCAGGCTTGCCCAGCGTCGACCACGAGTACTGGAGCATGGTCATCATGTCGACGCCGTTGCGGGTCGGCAGCGGCAGCTCGCCGCCGGCGTTCATGAACCAGGTGCCGGGGATCAGGCCGAGCAGGATGGCTTCCAGCACGTTGTTGATGACCCAGTCGGCATGGATGGTGACGCCGCCCGTCATGGCCAGCAGATAGTCGAGCCACTTGAGCAGCACGGCGGCCATCAGCGGCACGCCCACGGCCCACAGGAAGACCTTCGACCTGGCCCAGCTCGATACCAGCAGCAGCCAGCCCGCGGTCGGCAGCGCCCACAGAACATAGACCGGCAGCATGCCCACCAGGTAGAAGGGCGCCAGGTAGAAGTTGACGTTGGTGAGCACCGCGCCGAACAGGCTCACGCCGTGGTAACTGGTGGCGATTCCGGCGAAGAACAGGATCGCGAGGGCCGCCGCCGTGGCCACGCCGATCGTGATCAGGGGTGCCACGACGAGCACGGTGACCAGTTTCGAGAGCACCGTCTCGGCGTCCGAGATCGGCAGCGACTTCCAGAACAGGATGCTGCGGTCGCGCCGGTCGTCGTACAGCGCGGCCAGGCAGTAAAAGAAGGCGACGATCGGCAGCACGAAGAAGATCGGCGCACCCACCGCGATGTAGTTGTTCGCCGCGACGCTGGCCATCTGCGCGCGCGACTCGATCGAGACCACCTTCGCCACGGAGGTGTTGTGCACTTCCTCGCCCTCGACCCTGATGCTGATGTTGTCGGTGGCCAGCTTGCCCGACGCGATGCCGTAGCCGACGACGGCGCCCACCAGCACCACCATGATCGCAGCGGCGATCAGCGGCGCCCAGACGAAGCCTCCCTTGTTCTCCCAGAACTCGCGGCGCAGCAGCCATTTCATCGTATTCATGCGTAGGTCCCTTTCATCGTTGCCACGAACAGGTCGGCCACGCTCGGATTGCGCGTTTCGCCGAGGGCGGAGAGCTGGGCGCGCGAGACGCCGCCGGCCCGGGCCGAGTCGAACAGCATCACCGACTTGCCGAACACGGTGCGCTGGTCGAGCGGCTGCAACGCGTTGGCGGCATTGACCTTGTCGGCGGCGACCATTACTTCCACGTAGCGTTCGCCCACTTCGTCCATCGAGGCGGCCAGCACGATCTTGCCGTCGCGGATGAAGAGCAGGTCGGTCAGGATGTGCTCGACCTCCTCGACCTGGTGGGTGGTGATGATGATCGTCTTGTTCTCGTCAAAATAGTCTTCCAGCAGGTTCTGGTAGAACTGCTTGCGGTAGATGATGTCCAGGCCCAGGGTCGGCTCGTCGAGCACCAGCAGCTTGGCGTCGATCGCCATCACCAGCGCCAGGTGCAGCTGGACGATCATGCCCTTCGACATTTCCTTGACCTTCATGGTCGGACGCAGGCGGGTGTTGGCGATGTATTTTTCAGCCCGGGAACGGTCGAAGCGCGGATGCACGCCGGCCACGAAGTCGATGGCGTCCATGACCCGCAGCCAGCGCGGCAGGATGGCGACGTCGGCGATGAAGCACACGTCCTGCATCAGGGCGTCGCGATGGGTACGCGGGTCCTTGCCCATCACGCTCAGCTCGCCCTCGAAGGGAATCAGGCCAAGCGCCGCCTTGAGCGTCGTGGTCTTGCCCGAACCGTTGGGGCCGATCAGGCCGACGATGCGCCCGGCCGGAATGTCGAAGTCGATGCCGTCGACGGCCACCTGCTTGCCGTAGCGCTTGGACAGTCCACGGGCGGAGATCACGGCGCTCATGCCGATCCTCCCGGCTGCGCGGTGTCCAGCAGTTGCTCGACGGTCAGGCCGAGCAGGCGGATGCGCTCGACCATGGCCGGCCATTCCTCGCGCAGGAAGCGCTCGCGTTCGCTTGCAAGCAGTTTCTCGCTCGCTCCTTCAGTGACGTACATGCCAATCCCCCTTCGTTTTTCTACTAGGTTTTCGTCCACCAGTTCCTGGTAAGCCTTGGAAACGGTGATCGGGTTCAGTTGGTACTCGGCCGCGACCTGGCGAACCGAGGGCAGGGCGTCGCCGGCTTTCAGGATGCCGTCGAGCATCATGTCGATGACCCGGTCCTTGAGCTGGCGGTAAATGGGTGCGTTGTCGTTCCAGCCGATGCTCATGGATGGCCTTCCCGGCGCCCGGGTCCTGCAGCATGGTCGTGCATGTCTGGCTCCTGTCTATGCATTGTCGATTGGTGTTGTAGTGAACTATAACAGCGACATTCCTGGCGACAGCGGCAATGCGACGGACTGCAGGAAAGACGGCGTGAGCGGCAAAAAGCCGGTGTGCTGCGCAGGCGCGAGCCCATGGCGGCACGCCGGCATTGCCAGGCCTGCACGGGTCATTTCGTGCAAGCATCATAGTGCAAAAAGAAAGCAAGAAAACTCACCAACTGTTACACCGCGTAACTGTTGAGTTCGCTTGTCATAGGAGGCCGTTGCGAAGCGAGCACATGCGCACGATACAATTGCCAGAATTCCATTAAAAAAATTATATTTTGCTATTATGTTGTTACGGAAATGGCGCCGGTCGCGCCGTCAGCGCTCAGGAGAGAAGAAATGAAATTGAAGAAATTTGAATATGCAGTCGCCGTGGCAGTCTTGGCATTGGTAGCCGGTTGCGGCGGCGGCGGTGGCGGTGGCGGCGGCTCGGCGACGACGCCACCCCCGGCCGGCAGCACCCCGCCCGCCACGCCTGGCCAGACCGATTTCACGGTCGGCGGCACCGTCACCGGCCTGCGCGCCGGCGCGACGGTCACCCTGGCCAACGGCGCCGACACCTTGCCGGTCGGCGCGAACGGCAGCTTCGTCTTCCCGACGACGCTCAAGAGCGGCGCCGCCTACGAGATCAAGGTCACGCCACCCGGCGGCTACACGTGCAAGGCCACCGGTGCCAGCGGCGCCGTCGGCACTGCCAATGTCGCCGCGGCCGTCGACTGCGCCCCGAACGTGCTGGCGGGCGTGGTCGGCTCGCTGCAGGAACCGGTTGCCGTCACGAGCGACGGCAAGGGCACCGTCTACGTCCTCGACGCCGGCCTGCATGGCGTGCAGAAGCTGGACGCGGCTGGCGCGCTCGCCATGCTCGCCGGCGGCACCGGCCAGCCCGGTTTGGTTGACGCAAAAGGTAGCGCTGCCCGCTTCTGGCTCGACGGCGATGACAATAACGGCGCCACGGTCGACAGCCAGGGCAATCTCTTCATCATGGACGGCTGCAACGGCGCGATTCGCAAGATGACTCCGGACGGTGTCGTCTCGACCCTGGCCGGCAACGGCACCACCGCCTGCTACAACGTGGCAACGCCCGCCGTGAAAGCCGACGGCACCGGCGCCGCCGCCCGTTTCGAAAAACCGACCTCGATGGCTTCCGACGGCGCTGGCGGCGTGATCGTCATCGATGCCAACGCCGGACTGACGGTGCGCAGGGTCAATTCGGCCGGTGTGGTCGTCACAACGGACTATGCGAACCCGGATCCGAGCCAGCCGACGATCTCGCTGCGCACGATCACCCGGGCCGAGAATGGCACGGTGTACATCGCCGACGCGAACAACCGCATCTGGCGCGATGTCAACGGCAGCCTGGTTCTCCATGCCGGCAGCCTGGTCGGCGGCAGCGCGCAGAACGGTACCGGCGCCAACGCGCGCTTCGTCGCCATCACCGGCATGACCACGACCCCGAACGGCGACCTGTACGTCTCGGACTTCGCATCGGTGCGCAAGGTGACCCCGTCCGGCGTCGTCACGACCCTGGCCGGCAGCGCGACGCGCGGCGACAAGGATGGCGTGGGCAGCGCCGCCGAATTCGGCAACCTGCTCTCCATCGGTTTCGACGGCACGAACCTGTTCGTCGTCGACAGCGGCCAGGAGGTACTGCGCCGCATTACCCTGGACGGCGCCGTCACGACCGTGGCCGCGACGCCCGCGGTGCGCAAGACGATCAACGGCGATGCCGGCAGCGCGCGCTTCGGCTCCTTCAGTTCGCTCGCCGCCGATGCCGAAGGCAACCTGTACTTCGTCGACCCCGTCACCCACGTCCTGCGCAAGGCGACGCCGGCCGGCGTCGTGACGACGGTCGCGGGCGTCGTCGGTAGCGCCGGTCTCGACAACGGTCCGGTCGCCACGGCAAAACTGGCCGCACCGACGCGCGTGGCCACCGGCCGCGACGGCAGCATCTGGGTTGCGCAGAGCCTCGGCCTGCGCCGCATCAAGGATGGCACGGTCACGACCGCCAACGCGTCCGTGCGCCCGATCGGTCTCACGGTCGATAACGAGCACAATGCAATCGTCGTTACCGGCGCGGGGACGGGCGAAGTGCTGCGCGTCACGCCGGCCGGCGTGACCACGAAGCTGGTCGACAAGGCGCAGATCCAGGCCCTGGTCGGCGCAAACGCCAACTTCGTGCCGCAATCGGTCGCTGTCGATGCCGCCGGCAATATCTACATCGGCGATACCGGTACCGTGGCCGTGTACAAGCTGACCCCGGGCGGCGCGCTGACCGTGTTCGCCGGTACGCCATTCAAGGAAACCGGCAATGTCGACGGCGCGGTCAATGTCGCCACGCTGGGCTTCTACGAAGTCGATCACCTGGCGGTCGACGAAAAGGGTTTCCTATACCTGAGCGGATCGGGCAATGTACGCTTGATTAGCCCGGCAGGCGTGGTATCCACTCCGAACTTTGTTTGGGGTAGCGCACCGATTGGCGCGATCACCTACAACAAGGGCAAGCTGATCGGCATGACGCGTTACGCTGTCGTGCAACAATACTTCACGCCGTAAATGTAGGCACGATTGGCTGCTTCTCAGCGGCCGGGTGATCGACGGCCCCCGGGCCGCTCGGCTGGGAGGACGCGGCAGGCACACCCATCGTGCCTGCCGCGTTTTTTTGCTTGTCGCAGTCCGGCCGCAAGTCCCACGTCGGTTGCGGCTGTTTATTCGCGTCCGATCAGGCGGGGCAGCCGTCGAGGGCGTGGCGCGTGATGGCGCCGCCGGCGTCGATGGCGATCCAGCCGCCGCGCGGCGGCGCGCAATCGAGTTCCCAGTCGGGCAGGACGTAACGGCGCCGGTTGCCGTGCACGTGCAGGGCGGGGCGATGGGTGTGGCCATGGATCAGGACATCGGCGCCGGTGGCGGCGAATACCGCCTCGACCGCGGCCGGAGTCACGTCCATGATCTCGCAGGATTTGGCGGTATGGGCGTCGCGGCTGCCTTCGCGCAATCCGGCGATGATGGCCTTGCGCCGGTCCAGCGGCATGGCGAGGAATTGCGCCTGCCAGGCCGGCGCGCGCACCATCGCGCGAAAAGCCATGTAGCCGGTGTCGAGCGTGCATTCGGCGTCGCCATGCACGAGGGCGATGCGCCGGCCGCCGATGGTGGTTACATGCGGCTCGTCGAGCAGGGTCAGGCCGGCGGCCGCGGCGAAGCCGGCGCCGGCCAGGAAGTCGCGGTTGCCCGCCATCCAGAACAATGCGACGCCGGCGTCCGCCAGCGTGCGCAGGCCATGCACGACCCGTGCGTGGAAAGGCGCGTCGAGGTCGTCGTCGCCCGCCCAGTATTCGAAGATATCGCCGAGCAGATACAGCTGGCCGGCATGCGCGGCGTGTTCTTCCAGGAAGCGGAAGAAGGACTCGGCCGTACGCGGATGCGATTCCTGCAGGTGCAGGTCGGAGATGAAAAGCGCGAGCGTGCGCGCGGGAGCGGACATGGAAATGCGGACTCCCGCGCGCAAGTGGGTGACGGTACGACGCTTACTGAACGACTTCGGCTTTTTCGATGATGATCGGCTCGACCGGCACATCGGAGTGCATGCCGGTGCGCGAGGTCTTCACGTTGTTGAGTTCGTCGACGATCTCGGTGCCGGCGGTCACCTTGCCGAAGACCGCATAGCCCCAGCCGTCCTGGCCCGGATAGTTGAGGAAGTCATTGTTCTTGGTGTTGATGAAGAACTGGGCCGATGCCGAGTGCGGCGCCGAGGTGCGGGCCATGGCGACGGTGTACTTGTCGTTCTTCAGGCCGTTCTTGCCTTCGTTCTCGACGGTCGCGCCGGTTTCCTTCTGCTTCATGCCCGGCTCGAAACCGCCGCCCTGGATCATGAAGTCCTTGATCACGCGGTGGAAGATGGTGTTGGTGAAGTGACCCTTGTTCACGTAGTCCAGGAAGTTGGCAACGGTCTTCGGCGCTTTTTCGGCGTCGAGCTCGAGCGTGATATTGCCCTTGTTGGTGGTCAGCAGTACGGAGGTCATGGGAGATCCTGTTCTATTTGTTGATCAAACGTGCAAGGCCGTCATTTTACAACTTATTCGACGATCTACTTGACCAGCCTGTCGCCGGCGAGCACCGTCGTGGAGCGGATCACGACCGGCGTGACCGGCACGTTCTGCATGCCGCGCATGTCGTCGACCACCACGGCCTTGATCTTGTCCACCGTTTCCTGGCCCTGCACCACGCGCCCGAATACCGTATAGCCGTGGCCGTCCTGGCCGGGATAATCGAGGCCGTTATTGTCGTTCACGTTGATAAACCATTGCGACGTGGCTGAATTCGGATCGCCGGTGCGCGCCATGGCGAGCGTGTAGGGCTTGTTCGACAGGCCGTTTTTCGATTCGCTCGGGATCGGCTTGCGCACACCGGGCTTGTCGATCAGTTTCTCGGTATAGCCGCCGGCCTGGATCATGAAGCCGTCGATCACGCGGTGGAAGACCGTGCCTTTATAGAAACCGGATTTAACGTACTGCATGAAGTTGGCGGTACTCTTCGGCGCGTTGGCGGCGTCGAGCTCGACGACGATCTCGCCCATCGTGGTCTTGATGGATACCTGCGGATTGCCGGCGGCGCAGGCGCTGCCGGCCAGGCCCAGGGCCAGGGCGGCGCCGGCCAGGCGGGCGAAGAGGGCGCGGCGGGCTTGTTTTTGTACGGTCATGGAGCGTCTCCTCGGTGGACGTGGCGCAAAGCCCTGTCAAGTCTTTTGCGGAAAAATAAACCTGAGCCGTAGGCGGCCAGTCGGGATTTTATCAATGCTATACTTTGCGCAGAACGTCCCATTCTATCAAATAAGAACAACACGGAGGGCTTGACGGTCTCGACGCAACGACGATCCCGGCACGCGCCACGCGGCGAACGTGCCCGGGATTCGTATTGCTCCGGGCGTCCACTCCCTCTCGATTCATCACACCCAATGAGCCAATTAAAGATTTACAACACGCTGGCGCGCGAGAAGCAGGTATTCGTTCCGAGGGAGGCCGGCAAGGTCGGCATGTATGTCTGCGGCATGACCGTCTATGACTACTGCCACGTCGGCCACGCGCGCATGATGATGGCGTTCGACCTCATCTATCGCTGGCTCATGGAATCGGGGTATGCGGTCAAGTACGTGCGCAACATCACGGACATCGACGACAAGATCATCAAGCGCGCGGTCGAGAACGGCGAAACCCTGTCCTCGCTGGTGACGCGCTTTACCAAGTACATGGACGAAGACACGGCCGCGCTCGGCATCCTGCCGGCCAGCTTCGTGCCGCGCGCCACCGAACACGTGCCGGGCATGCTGTCGATCATCGAGCAGCTCGAAAGCAAGGGCCTTGCCTATCGAAGCGCGGACGGCGATGTCAATTATGCGGTGCGCAGCTTCCCGGACTACGGCAAGCTCTCGGGCAAGTCGCTCGACGACCTGCGCGCCGGCGAGCGCGTCGACGTCAACACGGGAAAGCGCGATCCGCTCGACTTCGTGCTCTGGAAGGCGGCCAAGGAATCGGAACCGGCCGAGGCGAAATGGGATTCGAAATGGGGCCGCGGGCGCCCGGGCTGGCACATCGAGTGCTCGGCCATGGCCTGCTCGCTGCTGGGCGAACACTTCGACATCCATGGCGGCGGCCAGGACCTGCAGTTCCCGCACCACGAAAACGAGATCGCCCAGAGCGAAGGCGCCTTCGGTGCGCCGATGGTCAACTACTGGATCCACAACGGGTTCGTGCGGGTCGATAACGAGAAGATGTCCAAGTCCCTGGGCAATTTCTTCACGATCCGCGACGTCTTGAAGAAGTACGATGCCGAAGTGATCCGCTTCTTCATTGCGCGCGCCCATTACCGCAGCCCATTGAATTACTCCGACGTCCACCTCGACGACGCCAGGGGTGCGCTCACGCGCCTGTACACGGCGCTTGCCGACGTCGAGCTGGGCGACGAGGCAGCGGCGGTCGACTGGGAAGAGGCGCACGCACTGCGGTTTCGCGAAGCGATGGACGACGACTTCAATACGCCGCTGGCGATGGCCGCGCTGTTCGACCTGGCAAGCGAGGTCAACCGTACCAAGTCGGCCGGGACGGCGCGCCAGTTGAAAGCGCTGGCCGGCGTGCTCGGCTTGCTGCAGCGGGCGCCGCGCGAATTCCTGCGCGCCGGAGGCGGGCAGGAGGGGCAGGGCGGGCTCGGCGAGGCCGACATTGCCGACCTGATCGCGGCCCGCGCCGCCGCCAAGAAAGCGCGTAATTTCGCCCAGGCCGACGGCATCCGCGCCGAGCTGGTTGCCGCCGGGATCATCCTGGAAGACAAGCCGGACGGGACGACGAACTGGCGTCGCGCATGATGGCAGCGGAAAAGGACAACGGCGCCGCCGGCGTGCCGGAACTCGAGGTGCCCGCGTACTGGGCCGAGGCGAAAGCGGAGCTGATGAAGCGCGACCGCATCATGAAGCGCCTCATCCCGCAATTCGGCGACATGCACCTGAAGGGCCACCCGGACCCGTTCACGACGCTGGCGCGCTCGATCGTCGGCCAGCAGGTCACGCCCAAGGCCGCCGACGCCGCCTGGACCAAGCTTGGCCAGTGCTGCCCGAAACTCACGCCGGCCCAGATCCTGAAACTCGGCGCCGAGCAGTTGTCCGCCTGCGGCTTATCGAAGCGCAAGACCGAATACATCCTCGACCTGGCCGACCATTTCAAGGCCAAGCGCGTGCACGCCAACCTGTGGTCCGAGATGGACGACGAGGCAGTGATCGCCGAGCTGGTGCAGATTCGCGGCATCAGCCGCTGGACGGCCGAGATGTTCCTCGTCTTTAACCTGCTGCGTCCGAACGTGCTGCCGCTCGACGACCCTGGCCTGATCCAGGGCATCAGCCAGAATTATTTCTCCGGTGAGCCTGTCTCGCGCAGCGATGCGCGCGAAGTGGCGGCCAACTGGGAACCCTGGCGCACGGTCGCCACCTGGTATTTGTGGCGCAGCCTGGACCCCGCATCGGTGCCAGGTTCGGCATCGGCTCTGGCCTCCGCAGCGGCGTCCGGTACGGTAGAATAACGCCAAATTGCCATGGCGCGCCGTGTGTCCGCCCAGCGCCGCGGCCACAGAACAACCCCGGAGGTACAATGACTAAAACAACTTTCCTCAGTTTCGAGCAGCCAATTGCCGAGCTCGATTCCAAAATCGAAGAGCTGCGTTTCGTCCAGGACGATTCCGCCGTCGACATTTCGGAAGAAATCGACCGCCTGGACAAGAAGAGCCAGCAGCTGACCAAGGACATCTACGCCAAGCTCACGCCGTGGCAAGTGGCGCAGATCGCACGTCACCCGCAGCGGCCGTACACGATGGATTACGTGAACGATATCTTCACCGACTTCCACGAGCTGCGCGGCGACCGCACCTTCGCCGACGACCAGTCGATCGTCGGCGGCCTGGCGCGCTTCAATGGCCAGGCCTGCATGGTGATCGGCCACCAGAAGGGCCGCGACACGAAGGAGCGCGCGATGCGCAACTTCGGCATGCCGAAGCCGGAAGGCTACCGCAAGGCGATGCGCCTGATGAAGGTCGCCGAAAAATTCAACCTGCCGATCTTCACCTTCGTCGACACCCCGGGCGCCTTTCCCGGTATCGATGCCGAAGAGCGCGGCCAGTCGGAAGCCATCGGCCACAACCTGTACGTCATGGCCGAGCTGAAAGTGCCGTTGATCGCCACCATCATCGGCGAAGGCGGTTCCGGCGGCGCGCTGGCCATCGCCGTCGGCGACGCCGTCCTGATGCTGCAGTACGCGACCTATTCGGTCATTTCGCCCGAGGGCTGCGCCTCGATCCTCTGGAAAACCTCGGAACGCGCGGCCGACGCCGCCGACGCCCTCGGCCTGACCGCGCACCGCCTGAAAGCGATGGGCGTGATCGACAAGATCGTCACCGAGCCGCTCGGCGGCGCCCACCGCGATCCGAAGGCCATGGCCCAGATGCTCAAGCGCGCACTGGCCGACACGCTGCGCCAGTTCCAGGGCATGAAGACCAAGGACCTGCTCGAAGCCCGTCACCAGAAACTGATGGCTTACGGGAAGTTCAAGGAAACCACCCCAAGCGAAGAGTGAGCCCCACCCAGTGAGCAGTCCCGCAGCCGGGTCCGTCCCGGCGACTTTTGCGCACGCGCTGGCGTCCCTGCTCGCGCAGCGCAACCCGGTTTCCCCCGCCACCATCGCCATCGCCTGCAGCGGCGGTCTCGATTCCATGGTTCTGCTGCAGCTGGCATCGCGCTGGTGCCGCGAGCACGGACACACGCTCCTCGTCTTCCACGTCCATCACGGCCTGAGCACGAACGCCGACGCCTGGCAGCGCCATGTGGAGGCCAGCGCGGCCGCGCTCGGCGTGCGCGCCGACCACCGGCGCGTCGTGGTCGATCGCGGCGGCTCGGGCACGGAAGCGGCGGCGCGCAAGCTGCGCTACCGGGCGCTGGGCGACCTGTGCCGCGAGCATCGCGCCACCGTGCTGCTGACCGCCCATCACCTCGACGACCAGGCCGAAACCGTGCTGCTGCAATTGCTGCGCGGCTCGGGGCCGGCCGGACTGTCGGGCATGGACGCGGCCAACAGCGCGCCCGGGCTGCTCGGCAATCCGGACCTGCTCATGGCGCGGCCGCTGCTGCCGCTGTCACGCGCCGAGCTCGCCGCGTATGCCCACGACGCCGGGCTCGACTGGGTCGAGGACGAGTCGAACAGCGACACCCGCTACGCGCGCAACGCCTTGCGCCAGCGCGTGATGCCGGCCCTGGCCCAGGCCTTTCCCGGCTTCCAGCAGCGCTTCGCGCGCAGCGCGGCGCACGCCCAGTCGGCGCAGCGCCTGCTTGCGGAGCTGGCCGAAGGCGACCTGGCCGAGCTCCTGGTCGACGGCGCCATCGACGTGGGCCGCCTGCGCACGATGAGCCTGGACCGCGTCTACAACCTGCTGCGCCACTGGTTCGCGACCCAGGGCCTGGCGATGCCCTCGACCGCCTGGTTGAGCGAGATGGTGGCGCAACTCATCGAAGCACGCCACGACGCCCAGCTGCTGGTGACCCATCCGGCCTGCCACATCCGGCGCCACCGCGACCGGCTGTACATCACGCCCAGGCTGGCTGACCTGGCCGGCATGCGCGATCCCGACGACGCAGGCATCATCGACAAGCCGGGCCAGTCCTTCCGCTGGCAGGGCGAAACGCAGCTTGCGTTTCCGGCCTATGGCGGCGTGCTGCACGTCGAGCCGGCCGCGGGCGGCGTCGGCGTCGACCCGGCCTGGCTGCGCGCGCAAGCGCTCGTCATCGACTTCCGCAAGGGCGGCGAGCGCCTGAAGCTGGCCCCGAACCGCCCGACGCGGGGCTTGAAGGCGCATTACCAGGCCGCCGGCATCCCGGCCTGGGAGCGGGCCCGCCTGCCGATCGTGAGCAGCGCGGGCGAGCTGCTGTTCGCGGCCGGGCTGGGCATGGATTGCCGGCATTCCAGTGCGGACGCCACGACGGCGCTCGCCTTGCGCTGGGAATGCCGGCTCGAATAGTGTTTAAGCGAAAAGCGAATTACCTTATTTTCTTTTCGTATAGCTTTTCGGATTTCCCTCCTTGTGACCTTGCACTGCAACATGCTAGAGTTGGGGTTCCCTTTTCACCCTCTCCACGCTGGGAAGCTTCCTGTTATGGCTTTAATTGTCCACAAATACGGTGGTACGTCGATGGGTTCGACGGACCGCATCAAGAACGTCGCCGCCCGCGTCGCCAAGTGGCACGACGCCGGCTACAAGATCGTCGTGGTACCGTCGGCCATGTCGGGCGAGACCAACCGCCTGATCGGCCTGGCCAAGGAAATCATGGCACAGCCCGATCCGCGCGAGCTGGACATGATTGCCTCGACCGGCGAACAGGTGTCGGTCGGCCTGCTGGCGATGGCGCTGCTGGCGATCGGCAAGGACGCCGTGTCCTACACCGGCTGGCAGGTCGGCATCCGCACCGATTCCTCGTTCACCAAGGCGCGCATCCAGTCGATCGACGATTCGCGCGTACGGGCCGACCTCGACGCGGGCAAGATCGTCATCATCACCGGTTTCCAGGGCGTGGATGAGCAGGGCAATATCTCGACCCTGGGCCGCGGCGGCTCGGACACCTCGGCCGTGGCGATCGCCGCCGCCCTGAAGGCCGACGAGTGCCTGATCTACACCGACGTCGACGGCGTCTATACGACCGACCCGCGCGTCGTCGACGAAGCCCGCCGGCTGGAAAAGATTACATTTGAAGAAATGCTGGAACTGGCCTCGCTCGGCTCGAAAGTGCTGCAGACGCGCTCGGTCGAGTTCGCCGGCAACTACCGGATGCCGACACGCGTGCTGTCGTCGCTGACCGATCCCCACATGCCCCTGGCAGAAGAAGCCAACTCCGGCACCCTGATTTCGTTCGAGGAAGAAACCAACATGGAACAAGCCGTCATCTCCGGTATCGCATTCACCCGTGATGAAGCCAAGATTACCGTCATCGGCGTGCCCGACAAGCCGGGCGTCGCTTACCACATCCTGGGTCCGGTGTCGGACGCCAATATCGAAGTGGACATGATCATCCAGAACCAGTCGGTCGATGGCAAGACCGACTTTACCTTCACCGTGTCGCGCGGCGACTACCAGCGCGCGCTGGCGGTGCTGGAAGATAAACGCGAAGAACTCGGTTACGTGCGCATCGTCGGCGACGCCAAGGTGTCGAAGGTGTCGGCGGTCGGGGTGGGCATGCGCAGCCACGTCGGCGTGGCCTCGCAGATGTTCCGCACGCTGGCCGAGGAGGGCATCAACATCATGATGATCTCGACCTCCGAGATCAAGATTTCGGTGCTGATCGACGAGAAATATATGGAGCTGGCCGTTCGTGCTCTGCATAAAGCTTTTGACTTGGAGAAAGCTTAACTTTTTCCATATTTTTGGCCGCGCCGCCTTGACCAATCGGGCACCGGCCATTAAGATGCTTGCACTCAGCGCTAGCGAATGCTGCTGGTGTTGATTGGAGACGTGGCCGAGTGGCCGAAGGCACATCCCTGCTAAGGATGCATACGGCTTATACCTGTATCGTGGGTTCGAATCCCACCGTCTCCGCCAGGATCAAGAAAAAAAGCCACCGCAAGGTGGCTTTTTTTCGTTAACCCCGCGTTCCGCTGATCGAGCCCTTCCTCAACCTTTGCGCCGGCGTCCCGGCATGACCTTTGGCGGCTGGCGCACGGGAGCATGATGCGGCGCCGTCACGACCGGCCGCGCCAGCACCAGTGCCAGGTCGGTCGTGAGCCGATGCAGCGAGAGCAGGTCGGCGGCGGCTGCCAGGGCGGCGCGTCCGAGCGCGGCGGCTCCCGATTCGACCTGGGGGATGATCCGGTGTAGCGAAGCGAGCAGCAGCGCGTTCCCGGCCAGCCGCTCGTGCAGGCCGTCGAATCCCAGCGTTTCCATCACCGTGTCCTCGTGCGCCAGATCCGCTTCGATCGCGCCCACCACGGCTTCGAATCCGGCGCAGAACGCGCCGTCGTCGAGGGAAGCGAGATGGTGGATGCGGACGAACAGGAGCTTGCGCGCGCGGCGCAGGGCGGCGGCGGCGGTATGGGGCGCGGAAGCGGGAAGGGGAGCCATTGGATGCGCCGGCAAGGGATATTCGGCCATTGTGCACCGGGTATCGTGAAGATCCTTGCGGCTCCTCAATGCAAGCTCCAGACCGCACTTCTTCGACACGATCCATCCCATCCAACAACGGTTTTGCCGTCGAGGGATCGTTCTTATCGCCGATCAAATCCACAGCCGCGAGGCGATGGGAGCATAAGCGTTTCCAGCCAGCAAAGACAGCGTATGGATGAGCTTTTACGGTATTTCGAAGCGGAGCTGGGACTGTTCGGCGACTATGCGCGCGAATTTCGCCAGCGCTTTCCCAAGCCGGCCGGCGACTTGCACGTCGCCGGCGACAGCTACGACGATCCCGGCGTTGCCCGGCTGATCCAGTCGGTGGCACTGCTGAGCGCGCGGATTCACAAGCGGCTCGACGACGATTATCCCCAGTTCACCGAGGCCTTGCTCGAGAGCCTGTACCCGCATTACCTGCGCCCCTTGCCTTCGTATTCGGTGGCGCGGATCGTGGACGCCGGCCGCGACGCGGGCGAGTTCGCCGGCATCGCGCGCGGCACGGTGCTGCGCAGTACCCCGGTGGCGGGGACCGTCTGCCAGTTCCGCACCGTCTATCCCGTGCTCGCCGGCCCGCTACGCATCGCCCAGGCGGCCTTTTCGCTGCCCATCCATGCGCCACGCTGCGCCGCCTTGCCGCGCGGCGTCGGCGCCGCGGTGGCGATCACCGTGGAACTGAAGGGTTCGCTCGGCGGCCTGTGCGAACGCGGCCTGGGGCAAATCCGGCTGTTCGTCGACGGCGAGCCCGCGCTGCGCGCCGCCTTGCTCGACGCGCTGTTCATGCGCGCGCGCGCCGCCTGGGTCCAGGCCGATGGCAGCGACACGTGGCAAACCCTTGCCGCGATACCGCTGCGCCTGGCAGGTTTCGAGGACGACGAAGCCCTGCTGCCCGCGCCGGCGCGCGCACACCCGGCATTCCGCCTGCTGACCGAGTATTTCACCTATCCGGAAAAATTCCACTTCATCGACATCGACCTGCGCCACGCGGCACGCCTGCTGCCGCCCGGCTGCCGGCGCTTCACGCTGCACGTGGGGCTGGCCGGGATCGCCGCCGACGGCGATTGCGCGCGCCTGCTCGCGCCCTTGTCGGCGCGCCACCTGCTGACCGGCTGCACGCCCGTGGTCAACCTGTTTCGCAAGGCCGGCGACCCGATCCAGCTGACGCATGCCCAGGCCGACTATGCGCTCGCGGCCGACGGCGCGCATGCCGCCTCCTTCGACATCCACAGCATCGACAAGGTCCGCGTCGTGCGCGAGGCGCGCGGCAAGACCGCCGTGACTGAATTCGCGCCGCTGTATGCGGTGCGCCACGAGCAGGCCGGCGCGGCGGGGCGGTTCTGGGTGGCGCGGCGCGACGAGGCGCTGGCGCGGATCAGTCCCGGCCATGAACTCAGGCTGGCGCTGATCGACCCCGGTTTCACGCCGGACGAAGCGGCCAGCGCCACGATCTCCACGGAACTGACCTGTTCCAACCGCGACCTGCCCGTGCAACTGCGCATCGGCCAGGCGGCAGGCGACCTGCTGGCCGAATCGGCGATGGGGCCGGTACCCTTCAGCCTGCTGCGCAAGCCGACGCCGAGCTGGCGCCTGGCCGGCGGCGAGGGCGCCCACTGGTGCCTGATCGCGCACCTGTCGCTGAACCATGCCGGGCTGACGACCGCCGGGCTGCCCGACCTGCAGAAAATGCTTGCCCTGTACGACCTGCCGCGCTCGCCCAGCGCGCGGCGCCAGATCGCGGGCATCGTCAAGCTCGAACACGGCACCGTGCGCGCCTGGCTGCGCACGCGCCCGGTGTCCTCGCTGATGCCTGGCGTGGGCATCCGCATGACCGTCGACGAGGACGCCTTCGTCGGCAGCTCGCTCTACGTGTTCGCGCAGGTGATGGACCGCTATTTTGCGCTGAACAGCCAGCTCAACTGCTTCACGCGGCTCGCGATCGCATCGAGCCAGACCGGAGAGGAGATCCTCGCATGCGCCCCACGCACCGCCGAGAAGTTGCGAGCGTCATCGAGCGGCTGCTAGCGGCGCCGCAGGAGTTCAGCTTCGTGCAGGCGGTCTCGCTCCTGCTGGCCTGGCTGGCCGGGCAGGGCGTGTCCCCGGAACAGGGCTTGCGCGCTTGCCTGCGCTTTGAAAACAGCCTGTCGCTGGGCTTTCCGGCGTCCGAGATCGAAGCGATCGCGCACAGGCCGCCAGGCGCCGGCGGCGCCGCCGCGGAGCATCGCTTCACGATCACGCCCGCGTTCATGGGGCTGCTGGGCGTCCACGGCGCGCTCCCGCTGCATTTCACCGAACGCATCGCTGCCTGGCAGGGCACGCGCGACGACGCGGCGCCGCGCGCCTTTCTCGACCTGCTGTCGAACCGCATGCTGGCCCTGTTCTATCGGGCCTGGCTGAAATACCGGATCGGGCCCGCGGCCGGCGGCGCCGGGCTGCGCCCGCTGCTGCTGGCCCTGGCCGCTTGTCCCGCTCCCCCGCACGCGCTGCCGGAGAACCTGGCCGCGCATTTCGCGGGCCTGCTGCAACAGCGCCCGTGCTCGGGCGTGGCGCTGCAACGCATCCTGTCCGATTTCTTCGAGGTGCCGATCATGCTCGAGGAAGCGGTCGGGCATTGGGACCGGCTGCAGCCTTGCGAGCAGTGCGCGCTGGGCGTCAATGCCGAACTGGGAGAAAACGTCCTGCTGGGCGCGCGCAGCTGGCGCCCCGACCTGCGCGCCCGCCTGCGCATCGGTCCGCTCGACGCACGCGCCTTCGCGCGCTTTCTGCCCAGCGGCGAGGCCAGCGCCGCCATGCGCGCCATCCTGCGCAGCTTCGCCGAGCCGACGGTCGGCTTCGAAATCGAGCTGGTCCTGCGCGCCCGCGACGTGCGGCCGGTCTGCCTGGCCGGGCCCGGCGCCGGATTGGCACGCCTGGGGCGCGACAGCTTTCTCGGCGGCGCCGACGGCGGCGCCGACCGCGCCGACATGCGCTACCTCGTCATGCCGATGGCGCCGCTGGGCGCAGCCTGAACGCCGGTCACGGCCTTCCTTTGCCGGCGGGCCCGGCGACATGGCCCTACAATAGCGAACGGCACTCCATGCGCCGCCCGCCCGCCACGGCGCCGCAACGGTAGGCGCTTGACCTTCCCACGATGGTAAGCCCTATCCTGCATGGAACGAATGAGAGGACCCCATGGACAACACCATCGACCGGCTTGCCAGCCCCGCGCGGGCGAGCTTTGATATTTCCGGCATGACCTGCGCCTCCTGCGTGGCGCGTGTCGAGAAAGCGGTGCGCGCGGTGCCTGGCGTGCGCGAGGCGAGCGTCAACCTGGCGACCGAACGGGCCAGCGTGCGCGGCACGGCGGCGCCCGGCGCGGTGGTGGCCGCCGTGCGCGCCGCCGGCTACGAGGCCCGCGCCACGGCCGCGGCAGGGGCCGCGGCCGCGGGCAGCGCCGCGGCATCCTGGCACCAGGTGGCGCTGGCGGCCCTGTTCACGGCGCCGCTGGCCGCGCCCATGGCCGCCCAGCTGTTCGGCGCCGACTGGTCGCTGCCGGGCTGGGTGCAGTGGCTGCTGGCTACGCCGGTGCAGTTCTGGCTGGGGGCGCGCTTCTACCGCGCCGGCTGGAAGGCGCTGCGCGCCGGCAGCGGCAACATGGACCTGCTGGTGGCGCTCGGCACCAGTGCCGCCTACGGGCTGTCGCTCTATCTGTTGCTGCGCGGCGGCGCGCACGGCGCCGCGCACCTGTACTTCGAATCCTCGGCAGTCGTCATCACCCTCGTCCTGCTTGGCAAGTGGCTCGAAGCGCGCGCCAAGGGGCAGACGGTGGCAGCCATCCGCGCGCTCGAAGCGCTGCGCGCGGACGAGGCGGTGGTGCGGCGCGGCGGCGTCGACACGACCGTCGCGCTCGATGCGCTGCGCGTGGGCGACTTGCTGGTCGTGCGGCCCGGTGCGCGGCTGGCCGCCGACGGCCGCGTGGTCGACGGACGCAGCCACGTGGACGAGTCGCTGCTGACCGGTGAGAGCCTGCCGCTGGCCAAGGCACCGGGCGCGCGCGTGACCGGCGGCGCCGTCAACGGCGAGGGCCTGCTGCTGGTCGAGGTGACGGCGGTCGGCGCGGCCACGCTGCTCTCGAAGATCATCCGCCAGGTCGAGGACGCGCAAGCCGTCAAGGCGCCGGTCCAGCGCCTGGTCGACCGCGTGAGCGCGCTGTTCGTACCGGTCGTGCTGCTTGTCTCGCTCGCGACCCTGCTCGGCTGGGGCCTGGCGACCGGGGACTGGCAGGCGGCGCTGCTCAACGCGGTCGCGGTACAGGTGATCGCCTGTCCCTGCGCGCTCGGCCTGGCGACGCCGACCGCGATCATGGTCGGCACCGGCGCCGCGGCGCGCCACGGCATCCTGATCCGCGACGCCGAGGCGCTCGAACGCGCGCACGCGGTCGACACCGTCGTCTTCGACAAGACCGGCACCCTGACCGAAGGGCGCCCGCGCGTGGTGGCGGTGGAGGGCGCCGACGCGGCGCTGGTGGCGACCCTGGCCGGCGCCGTGCAGCGGCACAGCGACCATCCGCTGGCCCATGCCGTGGCCGCGTACGTGCGCGAGCACGCCCTGGTCCTGCCGGCGGCGGGCGACGCCCAGGCCGTGCCCGGGCAAGGCGTGCGTGCCGTGGTCGGCGGCGTCCCGGTGTATCTTGGCAATGCCGCGCTGATCGAGCAATTGCATGGCGAGCCCGGGCCGCTGCGCGCCGCGGCCGCCCGCCACGAGGCCGACGGGCGCACGGTGTCGCTGCTGGCGCGCGGCGCGCCCGGCGCCATCGAGGTGCTCGGCCTGCTTGCCTTCGGCGACCGCATCAAGGACAGCGCCGCCGAAGCGGTCGCACGCCTGGAAGCGGCCGGCGTGCTCACGATGCTGCTGACGGGCGATAATGGGGGGGCGGCGCGGGTGGCGGCCGCGGCGCTCGGCATCCGCGACTACCGCGCCCAGGTGCTGCCCGGCGACAAGGCCGACGTGGTGCGCGCCGCCATGGCGCAGGGACGCACGGTGGCCATGGTCGGCGACGGCATCAACGACGCGCCGGCGCTGGCCGCGGCCGATGTCGGCATCGCGATGGCGGGCGGCACCGACGTGGCGATGCATACGGCCGGCATCACCCTGATGCGCGGCGATCCGCGCCTGGTCATGGACGCGATCGACATCTCGCGCCGCACCTGGCGCAAGATCCGCCAGAACCTGGGCTGGGCCTTCGTCTACAACCTGGTCGGCATTCCGCTGGCGGCCTTCGGCCTGCTCAATCCGATGCTGGCCGGCGCGGCGATGGCCTTGAGTTCCGTGAGCGTGGTCGCCAATGCGCTGCTGCTGCGCAGCTGGCGGCCGGCGCGGCCGGCGGTGTCAACCGTTCCAACCGGCGCGATGCCGGCCCCTCGATCGACTGGAGAAGAGAAAATGCTTGAATTGACCGTGGAAGGCATGAGCTGCGGCCACTGCGTGGCGCGCGTGACCAAGACCGTGCAGGCACTGGACCCGGCTGCGCAGGTGCAGATCGACCTGGCGACGAAGAACGTGCGCATCGACAGCAGCGCCGGGCTCGAGCGCATCGCGGCGGCGATCGACGCGGCCGGCTATCCGGTGACGGCGCGCTCGGCAGCATGAGCTAGCCTGGCCCCGGGCGCCGGCACGGCGCGGGCGCCGCTGTTCAGTGCGCGCCGCGGCGCCTGCCCGCGGTATCCTTCGACAAGGGCAGCAAGGCCCGGGACACGTGCGCGCGCCCGCTGCCGCAGCGCCGTGCACGTCATCGTCGAAGGTGGAGGTCAGATTGCCGTTCCGTCCAGCGCATCCGCAACGCAATTCCCATAGGGCCGGCCGATGAGCGTGCGCAACCTCGTGAAGCTGTTCGCCCCGCGCTCTATTGCGCTGATCGGCGCTTCGGACCGTCCCGGCAGCCTGGGCGCGACCGTCTTGCATAACCTGGTCGGCGGCGGCTTTCGCGGCGCCATCCATCCCGTCCATCCCACGCGCACGGAACTGGCCGGCTTGCGGGTCGTCGCCAGCGTGGCCGAGCTGGCGGCGGCGCCCGACCTGGCCGTCATCTGCACGCCGCCGGCCACGGTGCCCGGCATCATCGGCCAGCTCGGCGAGCGGGGCACGCGCGCGGCGGTGGTGCTCAGCGCCGGCCTGGCGCAGGCGCGCGACGAACGCGGCCGATCGCTCAAGCAGGCGATGCTGGACGCGGCCCACCCCTACCTGCTGCGCATCCTCGGGCCGAACAGCGCCGGCCTGCTGGCGCCCGGCCTGGGCCTGAACGCCAGCGTCGCCCACAGCGGCGCGCTGCCCGGACGCATCGCCTTCGTCTCGCAATCGGGCGCGCTGATGACCGCGGTGCTGGACCGGGCGCGTTCGCGCGGCATCGGCTTCTCGCACATCATCGCGCTCGGCGATTCGGCCGACGTCGACCTCGGCGACGTGCTCGACTACCTGGCCAGCGACGGCGAAACCGCCTCGATCCTTTTGTATGTGGAACACCTGCGCTATGCGCGCAAGTTCATGTCGGCCGCGCGCGCGGCGGCGCGCAGCAAACCGACCCTGGTACTGAAAGCCGGACGCGTGCCGGCCAACGTCCGCGCCGCCGCCAGCGAAAGCGGGGCCCTGGCCGGCCTGGACGACGTGTTCGACGCCGCCATCCGGCGCGCCGGCATGCTGCGCGTGTTCACCACCGAACAGCTGTTCGCGGCCGTCGAGACCCTGGCCCACGCGCGCCCGCTGCACGGCGAGCGCCTGGCCATCGTCGCCAACGGCGCCGGGCCCGGCGTACTGGCCTTCGACGCGCTCGTGTGCGGCGGCGGCAGCGCGGCGGTGCTGGCGCCGGCCACGCTCGAACGCCTCGACGCCGTGCTCGCACCGGGCGGCACGCGCGCCAATCCCCTCAACCTGCAGGGCGACGCCGCATCCGAACGCTACGCCCGGGTGCTCGAGATCCTGCTGCGCGACGACGGCCTCGACGCCGTGCTGGTCGTGCACGCGCCCAACGCCAGCGTCGACAGCGCCGACGTCGCGCGCGCGATCGCGCCCATCGCGCAGGGCGCGTCGCGCAACGTGCTCTCGTGCTGGCTCGGGGGCGATTCGGTCACGGCCGCGCGCGAGATCGCGTCCGGCGCCGGCATGCCCACCTTCGACACGCCCGAAGACGCGGTCGCCGGCTTCCTGCAGATCGTCCACTACCGCCAGAATCAGAACCTCTTGATGCAGGTGCCGCCCTCGGTCTCGGGCATTCCCGCCAGCGAGCGCGGCGCCGCGCGCGCCCTGGTGCGCGGGGCCCTCGCCGCCGGGCGCTACCTGCTGTCCGATCCCGAGACCAAGGCCATCCTGCGCGCCTACGGCATGGACCTGGTCGAAACGCGGGCGGCCGCCAGCGTCGACGAGGCCGTCGTCGCGGCGCGCGCCATCGGCTTTCCGGTGGCGGTCAAGATCCTGTCGCCGGACGTGATGCACAAGTCCGATGTCGGCGGCGTCGCGCTCGACCTCGACTCCGAGCAGGCCGTGCGCGCCGCCGCCCAGCGCGTGCGCAAGCGCCTGGGCGAACTGCGCCCGGACGCGCGCTTCGAGGGCTTTTCGGTGCAGGCGATGGCGCGCCGTCCCGAGGGCCACGAGCTGATCCTGGGCGCGGCCACCGACCCGGTCTTCGGTCCGGTGATCCTGTTCGGCCAGGGCGGCATCGCGGTGCAGGTGGCGGACGACCACGCCGTCGCGCTGCCGCCGCTGAACGCGGTGCTGGCGCGCGACATGATCGACCGCACCCGCGTGGCGCGCCTGCTGGCCGGCTACCGCAACCGCCCGCCGGCCGACATGGACGCCATCGTCGCGGCCCTGGTGCAAGTCTCGCGGCTGGTCTCGGACATTCCGGAAATCGTCGAACTCGACATCAACCCGCTGCTGGCCGACGCCAGCGGCACCATCGTCCTCGATGCGCGCATGCGCCTGGCGCTGGCCGACCATTCCGCCAGCACCCTCGACCGGCTCGCGATCCGGCCCTATCCGCGCGAGCTGGAAGAGACCATCGAGTTCGGCGGCGCGCCCCTGCTGCTGCGGCCGGTGCGGCCCGAGGACGGTCCGGCCCACCTGCGCTTTTTCGATGCGCTCACGCCCGACGACGTGCGCTACCGCATGTTCGTGCGCATCCGCGAACTGCAGCCCTCGCAGCTGGCGCGCTTCACCCAGATCGACTACGACCGCGAGATGGCCTTCATCGCCACCCGCGGCGGGCCCGACGGGCTGCCCGAGACGCTCGGCGTGGGACGGGTGGTGGCCGATCCGGACAATGTCAGCGCCGAATTCGCGGTGACGGTGCGCTCGGATCTGAAGGGGATGGGGCTGGGACGGATCCTGATGCAGAAGCTGATCGACTACTGCCGCCTGCGCGGCACGCGCGAGATCGTGGGCGAGGCGCTGCCGCAGAACACGCGGATCATCGGGCTGGTGAAAAAGCTGGGCTTCGAGGTGCAGCCGGCCGGGGAAGAGGGGGTACGCAGCTTCAAGCTGGTGTTGCGATGAAATAAAATTTCATCAAGCGCCGCTTATTGTCATATTATTTCATGCGCGCCGGAAGCGCACGTCCTCGCTGACGACCTTCGCCTCGCCCTTCGGCTTTTTCGGCTTCTTCGGCTTCTTCACCACCTGGCCACTGGCATTCGTCTCCGGCACGCGGTGTTCCGGCACGAAGCCCGGCTCCTCGACACGGCGCAGGCTCTGCCCGGTCAGCTGCTCGATCGCCGCCAGCTGGGTCACCTCGTCGGCGCACACCAGCGAGACCGCTTCGCCCGAGGCCCCGGCGCGGCCGGTGCGGCCGGTGCGGTGGACATAGTCCTCGGCCACGATCGGCAGATCGATATTCACCACCACCGGCAGGTCGTCGATGTCGAGCCCGCGCGCGGCGACATCGGTCGCGACCAGGATCTTCACTTCGCCCGCCTTGAAGCGTTCGAGCGCGCGCAGGCGGGCCGGCTGCGGCTTGTCGCCGTGGATCGAATCGGCGCCGATGCGCCTGGAATGCAGCAGTTCCACCAGTTCGTCGACCCCGCGCCGCGTTTTCACGAACGCCAGTACCTGGCCCCAGCCGTGCCGCTCCAGCAGGTGCATGAACAGTTCGGGCTTGCGCTTCTTGTCGACCGTGACCGCCCACTGCCTGATGGCTTTCACCGTCGTGTTGCGCGGCGCGGTCTCGATGCTGACCGGGTCCTTGAGCAGCTTGTCGGCCAGGGCCCGGATCGGGTCCGAGAAGGTGGCCGAGAACAGCAGGGTCTGGCGTAATGGGGGCAGGGCGGCGAACACCTGGTCGAGCTCGCGCGAGAAACCCAGGTCGAGCATGCGGTCGGCTTCGTCGAGCACCAGCATCTGCACGCCGTTGAGCTTGAGCGCGTTCTGGCGCTGCAGGTCGAGCAGGCGGCCGGGGGTGGCCACCAGCAGGTCGAGGCCCTTACGCAGCCGCATCATCTGCGGATTGATGCTCACCCCGCCATAAGCGACCATCGTGCGCAGCGGCAGGCCGGCGCCGTAGGCCTTGAAACTGGCATGCACCTGTTCGGCCAGTTCGCGCGTGGGCACGAGCACCAGCGCGCGGGTCGAATTGCTGGCCACGCGGGTCGCTTCCATGGTCAGGCGCTGCAGGACCGGCAGCGCGAAGCCGGCCGTCTTGCCGGTGCCGGTCTGGGCCGCCGCCATGACGTCGCGCCCGGCCAGCACGGCGGGGATCGCCTGGGTCTGGACCGGGGTCGGTTCGGTATAGGCGAGGGTGGCGAGGGTGCGCGTGATCGGGTCGATCAGGCCTAGCGAGGAAAACGACATGGCAGCCTTGGAGCGAAATGAACAGCCGACAGTTTACCCTGCACGGCGTGCGGGTGCAGATTTCATGCAGCGGGGCGGGCATGGGCGAGCGCATGCCGCCCACGGCCAGGGCAGGCTGCGGACGGCCCTAGAAATCGATGCAGCAGACCAGCGGCGTCGCCGCGATCGGCTTGACGGGTTCCGGGCGGTCCTTGCAGGCGCTGGCGAGCAGGCAGGCAAGGACCATGGCGCCGTAGCGCAGGACACGTGTGTTCATGGCGATTCCTCCTTCGGGTCCATGATAGCGGGGTTTGGTGCCGGCGCGCGCCCGTCTGCCGCCATCGGACCGGGCGAGGCATATTGTAAATATGTGTTGCAGCGAACAAAGTTTCTGCGCAGAAGCTGCTACAGTCGGTACAAGACTACAATCAGAGGACCCATCATGAAATCCCCCCTCCTTACCCTGTTGTTCGGCGCCGCGCTCGGCGCCGCGGCCGTGCCCGCACTGGCCCAGACGAATGTCAGCATCAACATCGGCCAGCCCGGCTTCTACGGCCGCGTCGAGCTGGGCGACTTCGCTCCGCCGCCCGTGGTGTACGTCCAGCAGCCGGTGATCGTGCGCGAAGTGCGCCATGTGTACAGCGAGCCGGTCTACCTGCGGGTGCCGACGAAGCACCGCAAGAACTGGTCGCGCTATTGCGACCGCTACGACGCCTGCGGCCGTCCCGTGATGTTCGTGCGCGACGACTGGTACACCGACACCTATGCGCCGCGCTACCGCGAGCGCCACTACGCGCCGCGCCCGGTCGTGCGCGAAGTGCGCGAGGTGCGCCACGTGGTGCACCATGTCGATTACGATGACCGGCGCGAGCGCCGCGAGCGTCACGACAGGCACGACAAGCACGACAAGCACGACAAGCACGACAGGCACGACAGGCACGACAGGCACGACAAGCACGACAAGCATGGCAAGGGCCACGGCAAGGGCCACGGCCGCGACGACTGAGCGTCGGGGCGGGTCCGTTTCACACAGATAATTCCTGCTGGGTGTACACTTGTCATGTAGCCAATAGCCGGGGCGGCCGGCGGCGCAACGAACGGAGGGTGGTTTGCAAAGCGAAATAGTGATCGTGGGTGGCGGGGCGGGCGGATTGGAACTGGCCTGCAAACTTGGACGCAAGCTCGGTCCGTCGAAAGTATTGCTGGTCGACTCGCGGCTCTACCATATCTGGAAACCCTCTCTGCACGAGGTGGCCGCCGGCACGCTCGACATCCACCAGGAGGGCCTGTCCTACCAGATGCTGGCCCACGATAACGGTTTCACCTTCGTCTACGGCCCCATGACGGGGCTCGACCATGGCGCGCGCCGCCTGACGGTGGGCGCCGTAAACGCCCCCGACGGCGAAGAGGTCCTGCACGAGCGGCGCATCGATTTCGGCTCGCTCGTCATCGCAGTCGGCAGCACCTCCAATTATTTCGGCGTGCCCGGCGCGCGCGAACACACCATCTCCCTGAACGCCACCGAGGACGCCGAGCGCTTCCGCCTGCGCCTCCTGCGCCTGATGGCCATGGCCGAACAGGCACGCGAGGAGCGCAGGGACGCCGATGCGGCGCTCGACGTCGTCATCATCGGCGGCGGGGCGACCGGCGTCGAACTGGCGGCCGAACTGCGCGAAGCCTCGGGCGTGTACGCCACCTACGGTTTCTCGCGCCTGCAGGTCAAGCGCGACGTGCGCATCACCCTGCTCGAAGGCGCGCCGCGCATCCTGGCACCGCTGCCGGAGCGGGTCGCCAACGCCGCGCTCAAGCTGCTCGACGAGCGCGGCATCCGCGTCGTCAGCAATTGCCGGGTCATGAAGATCGACGCCGAGCGCGTGATCGACGCCGACGGCAACGTCTATCCGGCCAGCATGTGCGTCTGGGCCGCGGGCATCCGCGCGCCGGAATTCCTGAGCACGCTCGGGCTGCCGGTCAACAAGGGCGGCCAGATCGAGGTCGACGGGAGCCTGGCGGTCAAGGGCGTGCCCGGCGTGTATGCGCTGGGCGACTGCGCCGCCTGCATCGACGCCTCCGGCAAGCCGGTCCCGCCGCGTGCCCAGGCGGCGCACCAGCAAGCCGAGTACCTGCTCAAGCAATTTTTGCGCCGCTTCGCCGGCAAGCCGCTCGACACCAGGCCCTACCGCTACCGCGACTACGGTTCGCTCGTCTCGCTGGGCAAGTCGACCAGCGTCGGCAGCCTGATGGGCTCGCTAAGCGGGGCCAGCTGGTTCGTGGAAGGCATGATGGGGCGGCTGATGTACACCAGCCTGCACCTGATGCATCACCAGGCGGTGCTGGGATCGATTCGCACCGGGGTGCTGGCGGTGGCGCGGTTCCTGATTCGCCGCACGACGCCGCTTGTGAAACTGCATTGAGGGGGCGGGCGTTGCCGCGCCCCTGGGGCCCGGCAACGCCCGCCAGCCGTCACTGGTCTTGCGCGCGCGGCAGGATCATGGTCAAGGCTGTTCCGCCTTCATCGAGCGGCGCCAGCTTCACGGTTCCGCCCAGCGCCCGGGCCCGCTCGCGCAGCAAACGCAAGCCATGGCATTGCAGCGACTCCGGCGCCGCCGGGCAGGCCAGGCCCGCGCCGTCGTTACGCACCGTCATCATCAACTGCTCGCCGTCGTCGTCGAGAATCACGTCCACCGTGCGCGCCTTGCCGTGGTCCAGCGCATTGCGCAAGCCTTCCTCGGCACAGCGCAGCAGCGCCACGCCCTGGGCGCGCGGATAGGCTTCGTCGTCGTCCGGCAGGCTCACGCGCGCCGTGATGCCGTGCTCCTGGCCGAACTCGCTCACCAGTTCCGCCAGCGCCGCCTTGATGCCCAGGAACTCCAGCTTGTCGTTCCAGAGCGTCAGCTGGACCGCGCGGTTGGTGTCGATGATGCCGCTGAGCAGGCTCTTCATCTGGCCCGCACGGTCGATCGCCTTCGGATCGGTCAGCCCTTTCGACAGCAGCCCGAGGTGCATGGTCAGCGCCGTCATCGAGGAGCCGAGACTGTCGTGCAGTTTGCGCGCGAGCAGGCGCCGTTCGTCGTCCCAGCAGCTCATCAGGTGGGCGACCAGCTCGGTCAGTGCGGCGGTGCGTTCGGCAACCTGCCGTTCCAGTTCCGGGTCGAGGTGGTGCGGGTCCGGTGCGGTCATCGTGGGCTCGGTTGAATGTTTCCCAAATCATACAGCAGCTTCGCACCGGAAGCGCGCACGCCGCCCCGTCTCCGTGCGCTGCCGAACGGTAGGCCGCGCCGATTGCGACGATGCTGGAGGCCTGGACATCTTATTCAATACAAAAACTTTCAGGGAGTTCCCATGCCTAGAACCAATGGACAAATCGATGCCGTCGACCTGCTGACGCAGCAGCACCGCGAAGTGAAGGACATGTTCGATCGCTTCGAGAACATGACCGACCGCGCCAAGGTGAGCAAGAAGAAGCTGGCCGACGAGATCTGCAACGCGCTGATCATGCATGCCACGATCGAGGAAGAGATCTATTACCCGGCCACGCGCGAAGCGAGCGAGGAAACCGAAGACATGGTCGACGAGGCCGTGGTCGAACACGCGTCGGCGAAAAACCTGATCGCGCAGATTCTGGAGATGGACCCGGGCGACGACCTGTACGACGCCAAGGTGAAGGTGCTGGGCGAGCTGGTCGAGCACCACGTCGAGGAAGAGGAGAAGGAAATGTTCCCGAAGACGCGCCAACTCAAGCTGGACCTGGTGGCCCTGGGCCGGGAAATGCAGGCGCGCCAGCAGGAAATCGAAGCCTCGCAGTAAAACCGGCGTCATCCCGCCGCAGGTTCGGCGGTCGGTAGACGACAGCGAGGGACAAATGAAAACGGCGCCGCGGCGCCGTTTTCGTCGGTGTTCCTGAGCCGGCTCAGCCCGCCGCTGCGGGCAGGGGCGCCGGTTCGCCCAGCGCGCCCAACAGCTGGGCGATATCCACCGGTTTCACGAGGTGCATGTCGAAACCCGCTTCCAGCACGCGGCGCTGGTCTTCGGCCAGCCCGTAGCCGGTCAGGGCGATCAGGCGCATGGCGCTGGTGGCCGGATTGGCGCGCAGGCGGCGCGCCACCTCGTAGCCGTCGATGCCGGGCAGGCCGATGTCGACCAGCGCCACGTTCGGCAGGTGCGCCGTCGCCAGCGCCACGCCGTCGAGGCCGTCGGCCGACTGCAGGACCGGATAACCGTACACGTCGAGCATGGTCGCCATCATCTCGCGGCCATCGTCGTTGTCTTCGATCAGGAGCACGGCCGGCTTGCTGGCCGCTTCGGCCGCCACCGCATGCGGCCTGGCCTCGGCCAGGATCGCTTCGGCGCTTGGCAGGCGGATCGTGAAGGCGCTGCCTTCGCCGGCGCCGTTACTGGTGGCGCTGACGCTGCCGCCATGCAGCTCGACCAGGCGGCGCACCAGCGACAGGCCGATGCCCAGGCCGCCTTGTGCGCGGTCCAGGCTGATCGAGCCCTGGACGAAGACGTCGAACACGTGCGGCAACAGGTCGGGCGCGATGCCGACGCCGGTATCGCGCACGCACAGCAGCACTTCCTCGCCTTCGAGCGCGATCGTGATGTCGATCGTGCCGCCGGCCGGAGTGTACTTGAGCGCGTTGTCGATCAGGTTGGTGGCGATCTGTTCCAGGCGCGTCGGGTCGCCGTCGACCCAGTTCGGGGCCAGGTCGACGTTGATCCGGTAGCCGCCGGTGCGGCCGGTGGCGCGGAAGGTGTCGAGGCAGGCGCCCACCAGGCTGGCCATGTCGACGGGCTTTCTTGCCAGCAGAATCTTGCCCGACATCGCGCGCGAGAGGTCGAGCAGGTCGTCGACGATGCGCGACAAGTGCTGGGTCTGGCGCTGGATGATCTGGCGTGCGCGGCTGGCCATCTCGGCGTGCGCGCCCGGCATGTCGATCAGGGCGGCGGCGCTGGAAATGGCCGACAGCGGATTGCGCAGCTCGTGGCCGAGCATGGCGAGGAATTCGTCCTTCGCATGGCTCTTGGCCTCGGCGGCCTGGCGCTCCTCGATCTCGCGCATCAGGCGCTCGTTGGTGCCGGTCAGCTCGAGCGTGCGCTGCGACAGCTTTTCGGTCTGGCGGCGCAGCTGCTCGTTCTTGTTGGCCAGGGCCACGAACACCGACACCTTGGCGTGCAGGATCTGCGGAATGACGGGCGTGAACAGGAAGTCGGCGGCACCGCGCTGGTAGGCCTTGAGGCGGTCGATCTCGTCGGCCAGGAAGGCGGTCACGAAGATGATCGGGATGTCGGCAGAGCGGGCGCGCTGGTGGATCGCCTCGGCGGTCTCGAAGCCGTCCATGCCGGGCATGTTGACGTCGAGGATGATCACGGCGAAATCGTGCAGCAGCACCTGGCGCAGCGCTTCCTGGCCGGAACGCGCGGACATGACCTTGTAGCCGGTCTCGTCGGCCCATTGGTCGAGCAGGCTGCTCAGCGCGAGCAGGCTTGCAGCATCGTCATTGACGACCAGAATTTTTGGTTTGTCGGTAGTTGGCACGTCGTTCCTGCTGCGTTCGTCGTAAGGAGCCAAAATTCTGCGGGACTGAAAGGATAGCAGAGAGCCTTTGTTTTCCAAAGTAAAGACATAAACTAACGGCCCTCCGGAGCTGGAGAATGATATCACGGCAATTTCCAGTGTCTAAGGGCAATCGTGCGCAGTGTTGCGCGTTCGCCAGCGCACATACTTGACCAGCGTGCCATGCGATAGTGGAACCGTGCCCAGTACAACTATGTCGAAGTGGGGCAGGCGGCTTACTTACGAGGACAAAAAAATGAATATCAGTAAAATTGTTAACGAGCAGTTTCATGGCAAATCGCTGCGCGAACTGGTGGATTGTCCGCTGACGGCTCTGTGCGGCATCGATGAGAGCCAGGCCAAGGCCTTGCAGGAAGCCTTCAACATCAAGACGATCGGCCAGCTGGCCCAGCTCAAGGTCATCAGCTACGCGGTCGCCATTGAAATGATGGCCAGCGCCGAGCGGCCGTCCAGCGCCGACACGGCCAGCGAAACCCTGCTCGACGAAGCGGTCGAGATGACCTTCCCGGCCAGCGATCCGATTTCGGTCGATTCCGGCATCACCCGCATCGAGGTCGCCCCGGACAAGGTGGAGGCGGCGCGCGACCACCAGAACGCAGCGGCGATCGCTGCGCACAACGAGCAAGCCTGCGGACAGACCAACGTCGGCAACCCGCGCATCGGATCGAAAGATATCGGCTCGGCTTGATGGCCTGACCGGGTGGCGCCGGCAGGCGTGCCCAAGAAGACGGCGCCCGTACCCGCAGGAATGCGGGACGGGCGCCGTTGTCGTCAGGACGGGTTCTCGATCGCAGGCGGCACGACAGCGGCCGGTCGGCATTGGACGCCCGGTCGGCTTGCACCGTGCATAGGCAAAAGGCCCGGTCCATGTACTGGAACCGGGCCTTGTGCGACACCTCGAACGACGCTTAGCGGTGCGGCACCAGCTCCGGCACGCCTTGCTTGGCCGGCGTCTTGACTGCGGCGCCCGTCGGCGCGGTGCCCGTCGAGCAGTACCGGTTCTTGCCGGCGCGCTTGGCTTCGTACAGGGCGTAGTCGGCAATGCTGATCAGGGCGTCGACCGATTCTGCGTCGTCCGGGTAGATGCTGATGCCGATCGAGGTCGACAGGCGCAGCGTCAGGTCGTTGATGAAGAAAGGCTCGACCAGGGCATCGACCAGCTTCGCGGCCGGCCCCTGGGCGTCGGCCAGGCTGTGGATGTCGCCCAGGACGACCATGAACTCGTCGCCGCCGAGGCGTGCGACCGTGTCTTCCTTGCGCGACGAGGCCAGCAGGCGTTGCGACACCATTTTCAGGATCTCGTCGCCGTAGGCGTGGCCGTAGGTGTCGTTGATCGCCTTGAAGCCGTCCAGGTCGAGATACATGATCGCTGCCTTGGCATGGCTGCGGTTGGCATGCTGCAGGGCCGTTTCGATGCGGTCTTCCAGCAGGCGCCGGTTCGGCAGGCCGGTGAGGGCGTCGTGCAGCGCCAGTTCCTGCTGCGCACGGCTGTACTGGGCCAGTTCCTTGTAGAGCAGGCGTACTTCGAGCATGTTGTGGATGCGCTTGTGCACTTCCAGCAAGTCGAAGGGTTTGCTGATGAAGTCGCGCGCACCCGCTTCCAGGGCCGCGATCTTGAAACTCGGCTGGGCGGTGAGGGCCAGCACCGGGAGGTAGCCGCCTTTTTCGATTTCCTTCAAGCTCTTCATGACCTGGAAACCGTTCAGACCCGGCATCTGCAAGTCGAGCAGGATGAGATCGTAGTTGTGCTCGCGGTGCAGCGGGCAGACCTGCTCCGGCTCCATGGTCGAGCTGACGTTCGCATAACCCTCTTCGCGCAATATCTCTTCCATCAATTCGATATTGTCTGGAGAGTCGTCCACGACCAGGATCTTGGCGTTCAAAATTTCTTGTCTACTCGGCATGCTTTTTCTCGTCGAAATAGGTACTGGAAGGAAACTACTTTGTTTCTACAGGATCCAACTTTCCCACTTCAATTAGTCTAACAAAGCCCAAAGAATTTCTTGTAGGACAGCGCCGCGTGGAATAGTAGGAACTTCATTAACGCTGGCGCCCCGTGCGCGGGCGCACCAGCGAGCCTACTACATCGATCAATTCACTCGGCTCGACGGGCTTCGAGATATGCGAGGAAAAACCCGCTTCCAGGGCGCGCAGGCGGTCTTCCGACCGCGCGAACGCCGTCAGGGCGACCGCCGGCAACAGTCCACCATTGTTGCGCGGCAATTTCCTTACCCAAGACAATAACTCAAAACCATCGACTTCGGGCATGCCGAGATCGCTGATGAGCAGGTTCGGCATGTCCGCCTGCAAGGCCGCGAAGGCCTCGCGCGCGCTGGCCGCGATGCGCACCTTCGCATGGCAGTCGGTAAGGATGCGCGCGATCAGTTCGCGCGCGTCGCGGTCGTCGTCGACCACCAGTACCGACACCCCGGCCAGGTCGCGCAGGGTAAGGTCGGGCGCGGCCGGCGGCGTGGCGCCGAGGATCATGGCGGCGCGGCGCTCGGCGCGGGTCGGCGCCTTGGCCAGCGGCAGCTCGAACGCGAAGCTCGCTCCCTGTCCTTCACCCGCGCTCTCGGCGCGCACCGTGCCGCCGTGCTGCTCGATCAGGTGCTTGACGATCGCCAGTCCCAGCCCGAGCCCGCCATGGCGGCGTGTCATCGAGGCATCGGCCTGGCGGAAGCGCTCGAACACGTGGGTGATGAACTCGGGGCGGATGCCGGCGCCGGTATCGCGCACCGTCACCACCACCGAGCCTTCGCCCGGGCTGAGCTCGACCGTGACGAGGCCGTCGCGCGGCGTGAACTTGATCGCATTCGAAAGCAGGTTCCACACGACTTGCTGCAGGCGCGCCGGATCGCCCGCGATCATGCCCGGGTTCAGCGCGAAGCGCTTCTCGATGCGGATGTTCTTGGCATCGGCCGCCGGGCGCACGGTTTCGATGGCCGCGTCCAGGAAGCCCTGCGGATTGAGGCTCTGCATGTCGAGCAGTACCTTGCCCGAGGTGATCCGGCTCATGTCGAGCAGGTCTTCGATCAGCTGGGCCTGGGCGCGGGCGTTGCGTTCGATCGTCTGCAGGCCGCGCTGCAGGTCGGCCTCGTCCTTGCCGCCGCGGCGCAATACCTGGGCCCAGCCGAGGATGGCCGAGAGCGGGGTACGCAGTTCATGCGACAGGGTGGCCAGGAATTCGTCCTTCATCTGGCTCGAGCGCTCGGCCTCGGCGCGCGCCTCGCGCTCGCTCTCGAGCAAGACCTTGCGTTCCTCGGCCGCCTGCTGGGCCGCTTCGTACAGGCGCGTATTGTCGAGCGCGACCGCGGCCTGGGCGGCGATGCCGCGCACGATGCGCTCGGTACGTTCGGTAAAGATGCCCGGCTCGGGGTGGCCGAAGAACATCGTGCCCAGCACTTCGCCGGAACCGGCCGTGACCGGCACGGCGAGATAGCTGCGCACCGTCGGCTGGCCCGAGAGCAGGCTGAACTGCGTGGGACTGCGGCCGTAGCGCGGGTCGTCCATGATGTCGCTCGAGCGGATCACCCCGGCGCCGCGGAAGGCGGGACCGAACAGGGCGCTGGCCTGAGGCTCGCCGAAACTGCGGAATTCGTTGGAGGTGCCGCCCGAGAGCGTGTACAGCGAGAAGCGCGGTCCTTCGCTTTCCTTGCCGTGATAGAAGAAGGCGCCGAAGCGCGCGCCGGCGATGCCGCTGGCGGCGTCGGTCGCCACCTGCAGCAGCGAGCGCAGGTCGCGCGTCGAGGCCAGCGCACTGCCGGTGTTGTTGAGCAGCTCGAGCACTTTCGATTCCTCGCGCAAGGCCTGCTCGACACGCTTGACCTGGTCGACGTCGGTATTCGTGCCGAACCAGCGCACGACCTTGCCGTTGCGGTCGCGCACGGCGTTCACCCGCGTCAGGTACCAGCGGTACTGGCCGTCGGCGCCACGGATCGGAAATTCCATCTCGAAGGGCTCGCCGCTGTGGATCGAGGCGCGCCAGTGCTCGAGCATGGCGGGCAGGGCGTCCGGCTCGACCGTGTCTTGCCAGCCCCAGCCGCTGGCCAGTTCGGGGGTGGTGCCGGTATACTCGTACCAGCGCTCGTTGAACCAGACGATGGCGCCGTCGGCCTGGGCCATCCAGGCCAGCTGCGGGATGGTGTTGGCCAGCGCGCGCAGCACTTCTTCGCTCTGGCGCAGGCTGTCTTCGGCATTCTTGCGCAAGGAAATGTCCTGCATCACGCCGGCCATGCCGGTAACGCTGTCGCGCCGGCTCGCATCGGCGTAGTCGGCGCGTCCGACCAGGGCAATCCAGCGCACCTGGCCGCCGTCCGGCAGCAGGCGGCATTCGATGTTCAGGTCGCTGTGCGACGCGAACGCCTGCAGCACTGCGCGGCGCACGGCCGCGCGGTCCGGCACGTCCAGGCGCGCCCGCAGTTCGGGCCAGGCGATCGGGGTTTCCGGGGCCAGGCCGAGGATCTCGGCGGCGCGCTCGCCCAGGTTGACGCGGTCGCTGCCGGCGTCCCAGCGCCAGTCGCCCAGGCGCCCGGCGGCAAGCGCCACCTGCAGTCGGCTATTGCCCTCGACCAGGGCTTGCTGGTCGGCGCGGCGCCGTGTGATGTCGTGGAAATACAGGGTCAGGCCATCGGGCGACGGGTACATCCGCGCCTCGATCCAGATCGCCAGGCGCGGATAGAAGAATTCGCGGCTGCCGGTCTGGCGCGTGCTCATCGCACGCTCGAGTTCGCTGGCCAGGTTGGTGCCCGCGAGCTCTTCGAATTCGTCCCACAGGCGCCTGCCGAGCAAGCCTTCGCGCGACTTGTTGAGCGGCGCCAGCAACTGCAGGGCGCGTCCGTTGACATAGGTGATGCGCCAGTCGAAGTCGACCGCGCAGAAGGCATCGGTCAGGCTTTCGAGCATGTTTTCCATGCGTTCGTTGGCCTGGCGCAGCGCTTCCTTGGCGGCCATCAGCTCGGCTTCGGCCTGCTGGCGCGCAGCCAGCACGGTCGAGGCCGTGTGGTTGCCGGCCGTGGACATCGCTTCGGGCTCGGGGCGGTTGTCGCTCACGCAGCGCCTCCGGCGGGCAGGGCGCAGCGGGGGAGCGGCAGGCGGATCGATGCAGACACCGTCATGGAAAGCCGGGCGCACGCCAAGGCGGGGCCGATGCACGGGACCTGGCGCTGGCGCCTGGCCGCGCGCGTGGACGCGGCACCCGGCCCTGCGAGCCTGGGGGTCGGGGTTGGCGGCACACGCGTCGACGCCACTCAGCTGCCCGCCCGCAGCGCGCTGGTGACCTGGCCAAGCGCGTCCTGCAGCTGGTCGAGCTCATACGGCTTTTGCAGCGACTGGTAGGGAAAGTCGAGATGGCGCAGCAGCATGTCGCCGTAGCCCGATGCGAAGATCACTTTCAGGTGCGGATAGCGTTCCAGCGACAGGCGCGCCAGGTCCACGCCCGACATCCCAGGCAGGCTGACGTCCGTAAACAGCACGTGGTAGCGGCGCGCCGCCAGATGCGCCAGCGCGTCGTCCGGATGGGCCACGCCGTCGGCGTCGTAGCCGAAGGCCTTGAGCATCTCGCAGACCAGGTATTGCGAATCGAGATTGTCCTCGACCACCAGGATGCTGAGGGTGCCGGCCGGTTCGCCCGGCGCGGCCTGCTCCGGCTCGGCCACGGCCAGCGCGCACAGCACGCCGTCGGCGCCGACCGGGGTGAAATGCAGGTCGAAGCGGGCCTGGCCGGCACCGAAATTGACGGTCGCCCCGCTCACCAGCACCGGTTCGCCGCGGCGCGCGGCCGCCAGCGCCGCGCCGGCCGCCGCGAACGGCGGCGGCAGCACGGCCGGCACCGAGCCGCCCGGCACGCGGCTCAAGCCGGGGCCGGCGAGTGCGCCATAGGCTTCGTTGCACAGCACGATCGGCTGCTCGCCCCAGGCCAGCAGCATCGGCAGCGGCGTGTTGAACATCAGGTCGGCGGCCAGGCGCAGCGGCTGCGGCCAGAGCGCAGGCTCGCCCAGCGCGCTGGCGCTCCAGTCGTAGGATGAAACGGTGCGGACGGCGTTACCGGAAGCGAGCATGAGAAGCGGCCTGTTGTGTATTCGAAAACATGGCCGAATCGTACACTAATTGCCTACCCTGTGTCGGCGCGTTGAAGCGCGCCCCGTGGCGGGCGGCGATTCGGATGCGCCCGCGGTCTTCAGGGTGGGGCGGCGGCCAGCGCAATGGCGTCCTCCAGCCGGTCGTTACCCCAGAACATTTCGTTGCCCACGAAAAAAGTCGGCGCTCCAAAAATGCCGCGCGCCGACGCGCTCTCGGTATTGGTGCGCAAGCGCAGCTTGTTGTTTGGCGCCACGGCGGCGTCGAGGACGGCCTGCGGATCGGATACCAGGCCGGCCAGCGCTTCGGCCACGGCGGCCGGGTCGTCGATCTCGCGGTCGCGCACCCAGTTTTGCTGCATCACGCGGCGGCAGAAGTCGCCGATCCAGGGTTCGTCCATGCCCAGCGCGGCCACGCGCATCGGCAGCACGGCGGCGCGCGGAAAGGCGCTCGGGCGGCGCCATGGCAAGCCGTACTTGGCCGTCTGGCGCTCCATGTCGCGCCACATGTAGCGGCCTTTGGCGCCCTGCAGGACGAACGGCGAGTTGTTCCAGCCCAGTTCGCGGAAGATCGGGGCGAGCAGGAAAGGACGCCACAGCACGGTCACGCCGGCGGCGCCGGCCAGGGCGGCGATGCGCATCGCCGCCAGATAGCTGTAGTTGCTGCCGAATTCGAACCAGAATTCGATCGGCTGATGCGGGGCGGCAGGCAGGGTCAACTTGGTCTCCCGGAGAACGCCAGGGCGGCGCCGGCAATCATGACAGCAATCGGACGGGACTGGCGTAAAAAAAAACCCGCTCAGGAGAGCGGGCTGAATCTATTTCCGGAAAGGAGATAGAGGAGACAAGAAGAATTATGCTGCAACGCAATGCAAAATTCCAATTTAGAATCCTGATGACAGTCATTGATGTCGCTTATGGCCTGCGCACAGGCGCACGCGAATGTGCATCGCTTGGTGCATTGAGGAAAATGTTTTACCATGACATATGTCATTAAACAATTCATCGCGCTGCAATACGGATATTCGAGACGCGACGCTGTCCTGTGCACGCCGGGCAGGCGGTGCAGGGCTGCGCCTGCGCGGGCATGGCGGATCCGGCTGGCCGGCCTGCCCCGGCCGGTCGTGCCGGGTATTATGCGTCCGATGCGTCCGATGCGTCCGTGCGGGCGCTCGTGCAAAGCCTGGCGAACCGGGTGTGCGCCGGGCGATCGCGCGCCGCGGTCCTGAGTGCGGACCGCACATTTAATCCCGGCCCATGATGCGACACCGCTTTTCCCGCACCCTGCAGCTGCCCTGGTCCGCGCCTGCGCGCCGGCGCATGGCCGGCTGCTTGGTCGGCTGGGCGCTGGCGGGCGCGGCGCCGTGCACGGCCGCGGCCGTGCCGGCGGCGCCGCCGGTGGCGCAAGGCGGTTCCAGCCAGGCGCTCGAGCGGCGCGTGAAGGCCGCCTTCCTGTATAAATTCCTTGGCTATGCCGACTTTCCGGCCGCCGCCTTCGCCGACAGCACCGCGCCGGTGGCGATCGGCGTGGTCGGTTCCGACGAGATGGCGGCCGAACTGGCGCGCGTGGTGGCGGGACGCCAGGTGCGCGGCCGTCCGATCGTCGTGCGCGCCCTGCGCGAGGGCGAGCAGGTCCAGGTGCACCTGCTGTTCGTGGCCGGCGCCGACAGCACCCGCGCGGCGCGCATCCTGCGGGCGGCGCCGGCGGCCCTGCTGCCGGTCACCGAGTGCGAACACGGCCTGCAATTTGGCAGCGTCATCAATTTCAGGATTATCGAGGAGCGGGTCCGTTTCGACGTCTCGCTCGACTCGGCAGAGAGGAACAACGTGAAACTCAGTTCGCGCCTGCTTACGGTCGCCAACCGCGTGGTGAAGGGAACCAGCTGATGCAGTCGCGCAGGCATTCCCATGACGGCGGCACGGTCCGCAGCAAGCTGGTCAAAATGGCCGTTTTCACGACGCTGGCGGCGCTCTTCTCGGCCTCGGTCGCCATGCTCCTGCTCGACCTGCGCACCTTCCAGCGCTACTGGGTCGACGATCTGACCACCCAGGCCGGCATCATGGCCAGCGTCACCGCGCCGGCCCTGGCCTTCAACGATGCCGCCACGGCCCAGCAGCAGTTGTCCGTACTGCGCGCGCGGCCGCAAATCCTGGCCGGCGCCGTCTATGCGAACACGGGCGCGCGCTTCGCCACCTATGTCCAGGCGGGCCTGGAGCAGACGCTGCCGCCGCGCCCGCAGGCGCCCGGCTACCGCATCGAGCGCGGCGAACTCGAGGTCTGGCACGGCATCGTCGAGAACGGCGAAGCGGTGGGAACCGTCTTCCTGCGCTCGCGCTACGGCCTGGTCGACCGCCTGCTGAACTACGGCGCCATCCTCGGCGGCGTGATGCTGGGCGCGCTCGTGATCGCGGCCCTGGTGGCTTCGCGCCTGCAGGCCGCGATCACCCGTCCGCTGGAAGCGGTGACCAACGTGGCGCGCCAGGTGATGCAGCAACGCGACTTCACCCTGCGCGTGCCGGGCAATGACAGCGGCGAGATCGGGGTGCTGGTCGAGGCCTTCAACGACATGCTGGCCGAGATCGGGCGGCGCGCCGAGGCCTTGCAGGCGGCCAACCGCACCCTCGAACACGAGATGGACGTGCGCCAGAAGGCCGAGGATGCGCTGATCGTGGCCGACCGCCGCAAGGATGAATTCCTGGCGACCCTGGCGCATGAGCTGCGCAATCCGCTGGCGCCGATCCGCACTGGCCTGGACATCCTGCGCATTCGCAGCGGCGACGCCCAGGCCACCCAGCGTGCGACCGACATCATGGAGCGCCAGCTGCGCCAGATGGTACGCCTGGTCGATGATCTGCTCGACGTCTCGCGCATCAATACCGGCAAGTTCGCCATCAAGATGGGCCGCGTCGAATTGAAGGCGGTCGTCAACGACGCCATGGAAGTGGTGCGCTCCTATATCGAGCTGCATGGCCACGAACTGGCGATCGACTTGCCGGACCGCCCGGTGTTCCTGCACGGCGACGCCACGCGCCTGGCGCAGATCCTGTCGAACCTGCTCAACAACGCCGCCAAGTACACCAACCGCGGCGGGCGCGTCACCCTGACCGCGCGGGTCGAGGAAAAGACCCTGGTGCTGGAAGTGATGGACACGGGTATCGGCCTGGCGCCCGAGATGCTCGACTCGGTGTTCGACATGTTCGTGCAGGTCGACTCGACCCTGGAACGCACGAACGCCGGCCTGGGCGTGGGCCTGTCGCTGGCGCGCAAACTGGTCGAGCTGCACGGCGGCACAATCGCCGCAGCCAGCGAAGGCCTGGGGCGCGGCAGCCGTTTCACGGTGCGCCTGCCGATCGTGGTCGAGCCGGAACTGCCGACCAAGCCGACGCCGGCTGCCTTCATGAGCACCGAGACCTACCGCATCCTGCTGGCCGACGACAATGTCGACTTCGTCAACAGCATCGGCGCGCTGCTGACGGCGATGGGCCACAGCGTGGTCATCACCCACAACGGTCCCGACGCGCTGGCGGCCGCGGCGCGCTTCTGTCCGGACTACGCCTTCCTCGACATCGGCCTGCCGCAAATGTCGGGCTACGACCTGGCGCGCGGCATCCGCGGTCTTTCCTGCGGTCCGATGACGGTGCTGATCGCGGTCACCGGCTGGGGCCAGGAAAAAGACCGCCAGCTGGCCTTCGAGGCCGGGTTCGACCACCACATGGTCAAGCCGGTGCGCTTCGAGCAGATCGAGGAAATCCTGGGCAACCGCAGCCTCATCAAGAAGCTGCGGACCTGAACGCGGGACGGGAGCACTGCGCAGCGAAACTGCGGCGGGAACGCATGCGCTCCCGGCGCAGCAAGCCGTGCTAATGGACGGGCTTGTCCGGCGCATGCGGCTTGTTCGGCTTGTTTCCCTTATTTGGCCTTCCTGCGCCGTGCCAGGAAGCCCAGGATGCCCAGTCCACCCAGCATCATGCCGTAGGCCTCGGGTTCGGGCACCGGCACGAGCATCATCGCCCCGCCGAACGATGCGCCGTCGTCCGAAACGATCGTCCCGTTCACGCGGATGTAATAGTCGCCCGCGCTGAGGTTGCCCCCGGCGACCGACCACACATCGGTCGCGCCGCTTTGCAACGATGTGCCCTGGCTGAGCAGGGTATCGTTGCCGTTGAACAGCCACAGGCCCGTGATGTCGAGGCCGATGTTCCGGTCGCGGCTGATCGACGCGACGATGGCATCGAGGTTCTGGCCGATGGTGCCGGTCACGGTGAAGGTAAAGCGGTCGGCGAAGGTGTTGCCGCTGTTGCCGGCGTCGAAGCTGTCACCGAAAAAAGAGGCATTGTCGACCAGGTCGAGGGCTTGTGGCGGGCTGCCGACATCGTTTTGCGCCCACGCGGACGGGGCACCGAATGACGCGCTTGCCAACACCACTGCAGCTAGTAACGATTTTTTCATAACGTCCTCTCGCGAAATCAGCCGCGTCCTGCGGCCGGGTTATGGCAATCGGGGACTTCATGCTAGCAAACGGGGAGGAGGATGTGCGTCATTTGGAAGGGCTGTGCGTTTGCAGCTACAGTCGATGCTTCCAGTACATGCCCGCGCCGGCGGCCCCGGATAGGCCGGGTTTCATAGGGCGCAGATTTCAAGGCAATTGTTGAGTGGAAAAGGATGGCAGATTGCCCGAATAACGTCAGCGCCCTCCTACGAAAAGAGAAGTGCGCGTCCTCTGCCGAGCTAAGTCCCATCTAAGACTCGCCTGCAGGTAGAACCGCTCGGGTCCGCACGGCGAATCGGGCTGGGAGCGCGCGTACGGGCGAGCGTCGCGGAAAGGAAAAATGGCCCAGAATCTCTTCTGAGCCATTTCTTTGAAACTATGGTGCGGCTGGCAGGAATCGAACCCACGACCCCTTGGTTCGTAGCCAAGTACTCTATCCAGCTGAGCTACAGCCGCCCGAAGCACGCATTATAGCGGGGCATCCTCGGAAAGGGAAGGGCTTGCATGGCGGCGGCACCCAGGTCCCGGCGCCGGCCGGGCCGGCCAACGAAAAAGGCCGGATCTCGCGATCCGGCCTTCGGTATTCGTGGTGCGGCTGGCAGGAATCGAACCCACGACCCCTTGGTTCGTAGCCAAGTACTCTATCCAGCTGAGCTACAGCCGCCCAAGCCCCGCATTATAGCGGGGCCTTGGTAAAATGGGAAGGCGTGCGTGGCGGCGGCGCATCCGGCTTCGCTTCGCCGCGCGTGCAGGCCAACGAAAAAGGCCAGATCTCGCGATCTGGCCTTCGGTATCCGTGGTGCGGCTGGCAGGAATCGAACCCACGACCCCTTGGTTCGTAGCCAAGTACTCTATCCAGCTGAGCTACAGCCGCCCAAGCCACGCATTATAGCGGGGCATCGCCGGCTTGGGAAGGGCCTGCCCGCGCCGGCCGGATGCGCGGGAAAGCGCCGCGCGGACGCCCGAACGAAAAAGGCCAGATCTCGCGATCTGGCCTTCGTATTGCGTGGTGCGGCTGGCAGGAATCGAACCCACGACCCCTTGGTTCGTAGCCAAGTACTCTATCCAGCTGAGCTACAGCCGCCCGTGAGACGCATTATAGCAGCGGCGTCGGCGTTGCGGAAGTCTTAATTTATTACAACTGTTTGGCTTCCTCTGGTAGATTATGCATTCTGTATCCGATTCCAAGAGACTATGCTGGGCAACACCTTGCACCGGGGCGTAAACGCGGTGCTTACCTTGCTGGCGGCGCTGTGCGGCCTGCTGGCGCCGGGCGACATGGCCGCAGCGGCCGCGCCGCGCCACCTGCGCTTCGAACAGGTATCGATCGAACATGGCCTGTCGCAGGAGTCGGTGCTCACGATCCTGCAGGACCGCCAGGGCTTCATGTGGTTCGGCACCCAGGCCGGCCTGAACCGCTACGACGGCTACAAGATGACGGTTTACCGGGCCGACCCCCGCAATCCGGACTCGCTTCCGGACAGCTTCGTCAACGTTTCCTTCGAGGACGCCGAGGGCCGCCTGTGGTTCGGCACCAAGGGTGGCCTGGCGCGCTTCGACGCGGCCGCCGCCAAGTTCGTGCGCTACCCGCTGGCCGACGGCGGCACGGGCGCCAGCATCAACCGCAGCGTCAACGCGATCGTCGCCGACGGCCAGGGCATCCTCTGGCTGGGCACGACCGACGGCATCAAGCGCTTCGATCCGGCCAGCGGCGCCTTCACCACGATCCGCCACCCGGACCCGGGCGGCGACGCCGTCAGCGCCCTGGCCTTCGACGGCCGGGGCGTGCTGTGGGCCGGCACCGCGCGCGGAGTGGGGCGCCTGCTGCCCGGCGCCGGGCAGCTCGAATATTTCGCGCTCACGGGGCAGGACCCGCGCCGCGCCCGCGTCAATGCCCTGTCGATGGGGCCGCGCGACACGCTCTGGATCGGCACCGACGCCGGCCTGGAAGCCTGGGACCTGAGCGATGCCGTGCCGCGCCGGCGCGCCGTCGGCGACGGCGAAGGCGAAGGCGGGGCGCGCGTCATGGCCCTCTACCACGATGCCGGCGGCACGCTTTGGGTCGGCACCGACATCGACGGCGTGCGCTGGCGCGACCCGGCCAGCGGGCGCTTCGTCTCCTACGGCAACCGGCCGCTCGACGCGCACACCCTGTCCGACAACCATGTCACCTCGATCCGCATCGACCGCAGCGGGACGCTCTGGGTCGGCACCCGTTTCCGCGGTCTCTCGCGCACCGACCTGGCGAGCGGCGGTTTCCACAACTTCAGCTTCCGTCCCGAGGACAGCTACCGCATCGGCTTCGAAAAGGCGCGCGACGTCGCCGTGCGCGCCGACGGCAAGGTCTGGATCGGCACCACCGGCGGCGGGCTGGTCCTGCTCGACCCCGACACCGGGCGCACCGAGCAGCAACGGCACCGGCCCGGCCGCGACGACACACTGCCGAACGACGTCGTCCACAGCCTCTCCATCGTCGACCAGCGCCTGTATGTCGGCAGCGCCGGGGCCCTGGCCTGGAGCGGCGTGGACGGCGGGCGCTTCCACCAGATCGCGCTGCCCGACCTGGGGACGGCCGCGGTGCAGGGCGTGTTGCGTACCCGCGACGGCGTGCTCTGGGTCGTCACGCGCGCCGGCCTGTACGAGCTGGGCGAGGACCTGGCCGTGCGCCGCCACTGGCGCCACGACCCGCGCCGGCCCGCCAGCCTGGGCGACAACACCCTGTTCGAGATGGTCGAGGATGCGCAAGGCATGCTCTGGATCGGCACCGATAACGGCCTGGACCGGTTCGACCGCCGCAGCGGGACATTCACCCATTACCGCCACGATCCGCTCGACGCGGCCAGCCTGCGCCACAACCGCGTGTATTCCCTCGCGCTCGGTGCGCGCGGCGTACTCTGGGTCGGCACCGCCGGCGGCCTGCACCGGGCCGAGCGGGGACCTGCGGGCAAGCTCGGCTTTCGCCTGGTCAAGCTGCGCGATGCGGACGAGCCGCTGCCGATCGGCGCCGTGCTGGAAGACGCGCGCGGCCGCCTGTGGGCCAGCATGACCGACGGCATCAGCCGCTACGATCCGGACAGCGGACTGTACAAGCACTACACGGCCAAGGACGGACTGATCGACGGCACCTTTTTCGTGGCCTCGGCCGCGCGCGGACCGGACGGCCGGCTGCACTTCGGCGGCGTCAACGGGCTCACCTCCTTTTCTCCCGACGCGATCCGCGACAATCGCGTCCCGCCGCTGGTGCGGATCACCGATTTCCTTGTCTTTAACAAGCCGCAGCGCCTGGCCACGCCGATCGACCGTACCCGCGAAATCACGCTGAGCCACCGCGAATCGGTGTTTTCGTTCGAATTCGCCGGCCTGCACTACGCCGCCCCCGGCAGCAACCGCTATGCCTACCGGCTCGAAGGCTTCGATGCCGGCTGGGTCGCCACCGACGCGGACAAGCGTTTTGCCACCTACACCAATCTCGACCCCGGCACCTACGTGTTCAGGGTCCGCGCCAGCAACAAGGACGGCGTCTGGAGCGAAGCGCCGGCGGCGCTGGCGGTGACGGTGATGCCGCCCTGGTGGAAGAGCTGGTGGTTCCGCCTGCTGGTGCTGGCGCTGGTGGCCGCCGCCGTGGTGGCCGGCTACCGCCTGCGCATCCGCGCGCTGATGCAGCAAAAGGACGTGCTGGCGCGCGAGATCAACGCGCGCACGGCCGAACTGGTGCTGCAGAAGGACGCGGCCGAACAGCGCAAGCGCGAAGCCGAGGAGCAGGGCGAGGCCGCCGACAGCGCGCGCCGCAGCATCGCGCTGCTGTCCGACATCGGCCGCCGCCTGACGGCGAACCTCGACACCGAGGCGATCATGGCCACGCTCCACGAGCACGTGCGGGTGCTGATGGAAGCGCCCGTGTTCGCGGTGGCCGTCGTCCGTCCCGACGGCGCGCTGCTCGACTACGCGTACGCGGTGGTGGAGGGCAGCCGGCGCGCGCCGAGCAGCGTCGAGCGGCGCGACCCGCGCCAGCTGGTCGCCTGGTGCGTCGAACAAGGGCGCGAGGTCTTCATCGACGATCTCGCGCTCGACGCCGCGCGCTACCTGCCGGGCGCCGACCCCGGGCAGGTAGCGGCCCGCGTGCTGCCCTGCGTGCCCGATGCGTCGGTTACCGCCTTGCCGCGTTCCCTGCTGTACATGCCGGTCGCGGTCGGCCAGCGCGTACTGGGCGCCCTGACGGTGCAAAGCTTCGCCCCGCGCGCCTACCAGCGCGTGCACCTCGACATGCTGCGCACGCTGGCCGCCTATGTCGGCGTCGCGCTCGACAATGCCCAGGCCTACCGCCAGCTCAAGGACGTCCAGGGCCAGCTCGCGGCGCAGGAGAAACTGGCTTCGCTCGGTTCGCTCGTGGCCGGCGTGGCGCACGAACTGAACACCCCGATCGGCAACAGTCTCCTGATGGCCAGCACGCTGCATGAGAAGACGCTCGGCATCGCCCATGCGCTCGAGACGGACGCGTTGCGTCGCTCGGCCCTGCAAGCCTATGTCGGCGCGGCCGGCGAAGCGTCGGAACTGATCATGCGCAGCCTGAACCAGGCGGCCGACCTGGTCGACAGCTTCCGCCAGGTCTCGGTCGACCAGGCCAGCGCCCAGCGCCGCCGCTTCGACCTTGCGCGCGCCTGCCATGAAATCGTGGCCACGCTGATGAACAAGGTCCGCATGGCCGGCCACACGCTCGAACTCGCGGTACCCGAGGGGATCGCGATGGACAGCTACCCGGGCCCGCTGGGCCAGGTCCTGATCAATTTCGTCAACAACGCGCTGCTGCATGCTTTCGACGGTCCCGGCGGCGCCATGCGCCTGTCGGCCGAACTGCTCGACCGGCACTGGGTGCGCATCGTCTTCGGCGACGACGGCCGCGGCATCCCGGCCGCCCACCTGGCGCGCGTGTTCGACCCCTTCTTCACCACGCGCATGGGGCAGGGCGGCACGGGCCTCGGCCTGAACATCGCCCATACCATCGCCACTACGCTGCTGGGCGGCTCGATTCGCGTCGAGAGCACGCCCGGCAGCGGCACCGTATTCGTACTCGAGTTGCCGCTGAGAGCGGCCGAGGCGCGTTCCACCATACCCCCTGAGGAGAGGAAAATCCACGCATGAGCATCATCACGACGATCGAGGACTTGCGGGTCCTGGCCAAGAAGCGCGTCCCGCGCATGTTCTACGACTACGCCGACGCCGGCTCGTGGACCGAATCGACCTACCGCGCCAACGAGGAGGACTTCGCGAAGATCAAGTTCCGCCAGCGCGTCGCGGTCAACCTGGTCGACCGCAGCCTGAAGAGCACCATGGTCGGCCAGGAAGTGGCGATGCCGGTGGCGCTTGCGCCCACGGGTCTGACCGGCATGCAGCATGCCGACGGCGAGATCCTGGCCGCGCGCGCGGCAGAGAAGATCGGCGTGCCGTTCACGCTCTCGACGATGAGCATCTGCTCGATCGAAGACGTGGCCAGGCACACCACGACACCGTTCTGGTTCCAGCTGTACGTGATGCGGGACCGCGACTTCATCAACCGCCTGATCGACCGCGCCAAGGCGGCCAGGTGCTCGGCGCTGGTGCTCACGCTCGACCTGCAGGTGCTCGGCCAGCGCCACAAGGACCTGCGCAACGGGATGACGGCGCCGCCCAAGCTGACCCTTCCGAACCTGATCAACCTGGCGACCAAGCCGCGCTGGTGCTGGAACATCCTGCGCACGCCGCGCCGCCAGTTCGGCAACATCGTCGGCCATGCGAGCAGCGTGTCGGACATGAGTTCGCTCTCGTCCTGGGCCTCGCAGCAGTTCGACCCGACGCTGTCCTGGGACGACGTGGCCTGGGTCAAGGAGCGCTGGGGCGGCAAGCTGATCATCAAGGGCATCATGGACCCCGAGGATGCGCGCCTTGCGGTCAAGAGCGGCGCCGACGCGCTGATCGTGTCGAACCACGGCGGGCGCCAGCTCGACGGCGCGCAGTCGAGCATCGGGGCCTTGCCGGCGATCGTCGCCGAAGTGGGCAGCGAGATCGAAGTGCACATGGACGGCGGCATCCGCTCCGGCCAGGATGTGATCCGCGCGCTGGCGCTGGGCGCGCAGGGTGTGCACATCGGACGGCCTTTCCTGTACGGGCTGGGCGCGATGGGCGAGGCGGGCGTGGCGCGCTGCCTGGAGATCATCCGCAACGAGCTCGACCTGACAATGGCCTTCTGCGGTTTGCGCGACGTGCGCGACGTCGACAGCAGGATCCTGCTGCCGGGCACGTATTGAGGGACACGGGCACGCGCGCGTGCCGGCATGACGCGTCGGCCGGGGCGCCTGTGATAGCATCGCTGAGTTCCTTGCTTCATTGGCATCTGCGCGTCTCGTCACCATGTCCACACCGATCCATGCCGTACAGGTAGTTCACGCAGCGGTTCCGCAGGAACCGGCTGCGCCTGTGCACGCGGCATTCGGCGCGCCGGCGCCGTTCTTTGCGCAGCGCGCGCCATGGCGCCTGAACGCGGCGCTCGCGATGTCGCTGCTGGCGCATGCGCTGCTGCTGAGCGTGGCGCTGGGCGGACAGGCTTTCGGGCTGCCGGGACTGAATCTGCCGTGGAAGGAAAGGCGCCTGGGG